>JALOMI010000069.1 GCA_025455465.1 Cyclobacteriaceae bacterium
GACCACCAGGTAATCATATATGTAATCAAAGCCAATCCGGTAACGCCCGGCCTTGGGCAGAGTGTGTCAAACAAGATAACATTGACTAAAACGCCTTTGATCTTTTACCCTACTGCATTTACACCGGACAATCAAGGACCAGTAGAGAATGAAGTGTTCCGGGTATTCGGACAATTTATTACCAGCTTTGAGATGCAGATATTTAACCGCTGGGGTGAACTCATTTACAGCTCGAAAAATATTGATGAAGGCTGGGATGGCACCTTCCGCGGCAATGATGTGCCCGAGGGAACCTACGCATTCATCGCACGGATGAAAGACTTAACAGGTGCATCATTCACCCAATCGGGGTCGGTCGTGCTGCTGCGAAAGAAGTGATATTAGTCGTAGATTGCAGTTTCTTATTAAACCGTACATTTTGTTTACCAAATAAGTAGGCCATGATTGACATGATGAAGATGATGGGCAAGATGAAAGAAGTGCAAACCCGTCTGAAAGAAGCACAGGATAACCTGGTGACCATTAAAGCATCAGGAGAATCCGGAGGAGGTATGGTTAAAGCAATCGTGAACGGTAAGCGTCAACTGATTAAACTGGAAATTGACCCGGCATTAATCAAACCGGAGGACCAGCAGATTCTTCAAGACCTTGTCGTTGCCGCTGTTAACAAAGCTTCCGAAGAAGCTGAAATCCTCGCCAAGGAATCCCTGCGCAAAAGCACCGAAGGACTGATTCCCAACATACCCGGAATGGATTTAGGAGGACTGATGGGTTCGTAGTGAATGAGTATGCTGCCCATAATTATTTAACAAAACGGCATCGTGCCATCCGTAGCTGTTGTCATCCTCAATTATAACGGTGAAGCCCTGCTCAGGCAGTTTTTGCCTTCCGTTATCCAATATTCAGGTGATGCATCCATCATCGTAGCCGACAACGCCTCTACCGATCAGTCACTTTCACTTCTTCGCACTTATTTTCCTGCTGTAAAGGTCATCACACTAACCGAAAACTTCGGATTCTGTGGCGGATACAACCGCGCCCTGAAACAAGTTGAGGCGGACTACTACGTGTTGCTTAACTCCGATGTTGAAGTGACGCCCGACTGGCTTACACCGATGATACAGCTATTGGATAATCATGCTGAGATTGCAGCTGTGCAACCAAAAATCCTTTCCTATCATCAGCGGAACAAATTTGAATATGCCGGTGCAGGTGGTGGTTTCCTCGACTGCCTGGGCTATCCCTACTGCCGCGGACGCATTTTTAATTATACGGAAATCGATTCAGGACAGTATAATGACACGCGCGAAATCTTCTGGGCAACAGGTGCATGCCTTTGTATCCGAGCTGAGTTATTTCATCAGCAAGGCGGCTTTGACGAGTCATTTTTTGCGCACATGGAGGAGATCGATCTTTGCTGGAAACTGATCCGCTCAGGGCACCGGATATATTATACCGGCCAAAGAACCGTATTCCATGTCGGGGCTGGCACCCTGTCGAAAACCAACCCCAAGAAAACCTATTACAATTTCAGGAATGGTCTGACCCTGCTGCTGAAACACCTGCCGTTAAGCCAACTGATCATCAAACTTCCGATTCGGTATTTCCTGGACCTGATGGCAGCCGTCAAGTTTTTATTGGAAGGGCACCCCCGGGACGCCACTGCGGTTGTATCAGCACATTACGCGGCATTATCGGAATTATCCGAAACCCTTAAAAAAAGAAGAAAATATAAAAAACATTCTCCGTTTTCTACCACACAGTTAACCAGGCGGTTACTGCCGTTCGATTATTATATTCTTGGACGCAGGACGTTAAATCAGTAATCCCAAACCGGGCTGCGTTTGCGCAGATACTTGCGGGTATTCATGATGAAGGCCAAAACAAGGTAAAGAATAACTGGTGATCCGAAGGTGATAAAGGATGCATAAATGAAAAATAGGCGAACCGAAGAGGTGGCAACCCCCAGTTTCTCCCCTAACCTTGTACATACACCGAAGGCGCTCGATTCCAGTGTTAATTGAATACGTTCAGAGAGGTTGGTCATAGGTCAGGCGTTTGACGGCAAATTTAGGTCGTTTATCGGTCAGATAACAAACTCGTGAACATAAGGTTCCCGTATTCGATTATAGGGGTTCAAAATCTTTATTTTTACCCATATAATTGCAAAAAGAACACTTTAAAGTTAATTTTGCGACTCGAATTCCACAACCAAATATAAAATCCAATGAGAAACTTAGTTTATGCGCTGTTAATTACCGGAACGCTCAGCATGACGGGCTGTACGCTTCCCCAAATGGTCAAGATGGCCAAGGAGCAGCAGCTTACAGTAACCCCAAACCCGCTGGAAGTCCACAAAGACACAGTGGCCTATGAAATGGCCGTCAACCTTCCGGTTAAAATGCTTAAGAAGGGTACGGTTTACACAGTCAATTCCTACTATAAATTCGGAGATCAGGAAATTGCTCTTGAACCGATTCCATTCAAAGCCGAAGACTTCCCCAACAGCTCTACTGAGCAGCCTCGTGTAACGCGCAAGTTCACTTTTGCTTACACACCTGCCATGAAATCTGGTGTACTCCAGGTAGAGGGCGTAGCTTCCAAAGGAAATGGTTCCAAAACTACTCCTCGCATGGATGTGGCTGTTGGTGTTATCACCACCTCCAAACTGGTAAAGCCCGTATATTATTCAGCTTACGCTGAACATGGCTACAATAACCAGGAAGAAATCATTCCGATTATCATCCCTGATTTCATTTTCGAGCAAGGTCGCTCTGTATTACGCACCTCTGAAATCAAGAGTGATAAGGGTAAGCAACTGGATGCTTTTATTGCCTCCAAAAACGTAACCAGAACAGTAACCATCACCGGTACCCACTCACCGGAAGGTGCTGAGCGCATCAACAGCAAACTGTCTCCGGATCGCGCTGCCGCCATTGAGAAATATTATCGCGGCCAGATGAATAAGTACGATTATCAGAATATGGCCAAAGACATCCAGTTTGTACTGAAGCCGGTTATCCGTGATTGGGCTGAATTCAAAGCTGCCCTTGCTGCTTATGACGGCATTTCTTCAGAAGAAAAAGCTGAATACCTGAACATCATGAACGCTGGCGGAACTTTCGAAAGCCAGGAAAAGCAAATGACCAAACTGAAGACCTACCGCAAAGTTTTTAAGGATATTTATCCTAAACTGCGTACGGCCAAGACCGAAATCCTGACCATCAAAGACAAGAAGACCGATGCAGAGATTTCTATACTTGCTAAGCAAATAACAACTGGCCAGACTTCACCTGATACACTTTCATTCGAGGAACTGATGTACTCAGCAACATTGACTCCTTCTGTTGACGAAAAAGCTGCCATCTATGAAGCGGCTACCAAGAAAGGTACTTACTGGAATGCTCATAACAACCTGGCCGCTGCCTACATTGCACAAGCCATCCAGAACCCGTCAAATGCATCTTCCCTGATGGATAAAGCTCAGGCACAGTTGGATATTGCCAACCGAATCAAAGCGTCTCCCGAAGCAAATGCCAATATGGCTTCCGTATCACTCTTTAAGAAGAATGCATACGCTGCCTCTGCGCAGGCTAACAAGGCCATCAGCGGTGGCTTACGCGGTGAAAACCTGGCCGGTGTTAATGGTGTAAAAACTGCTGCCGGTATTATGACTGCCAATTATGCAGAAGCAGTGCGTTCCGGTGCCGCTTCAGCCAACACAGCTGACAATGCCTTCAACCGTGGTCTTGCACAGGTACTGAATAAAGATTACCAAAACGCACTGACTTCGTTTGGTGAAGCAACCCGTGCTAACAGTAATCATGCACACGCCTATTACGGTGCCGCTGTGGCTTCTGCCCGCCTGGGTAACCAGGATGGCGTAATCAGTAACCTGACCAACGCTGTTCGCATCGATCCTTCATTGAAAAATGCTGCTTTGACTGACCTTGAGTTCAGCAAGTGGGCTACTTCAGAGGCTTTCCGTAACGCCCTGCGTTAATTCAGTATCAGAATCTCGATCAAAACCCCTTCATTCTCTGAATGAAGGGGTTTTTATTTTTGTCAAATCAGTACGTGCCGACTATTTTTACGCCTCCCAAACAGGGGACATACATAATCCAAACATCTCATGAGACAAATCCAATTCCGTGAAGCCTTACGCGAAGCCATGAACGAAGAAATGCGCAGAGATCCCAGCGTATTTCTGATGGGTGAGGAAGTAGCTGAATACAACGGTGCCTATAAAGTAAGCCAGGGAATGCTGGACGAATTTGGCCCTGAACGTGTGATCGACACACCGATTGCCGAACTTGGTTTTGCCGGAGTTGGCGTTGGCGCGGCCATGAATGGCCTCCGCCCTATTATTGAATTCATGACTTTTAACTTTTCTTTGGTCGCCATCGATCAGGTAATTAACGCAGCAGCCAAAATGTTGTCCATGTCGGGTGGACAATACAATGTGCCGATCGTGTTTCGTGGCCCTACCGGCAACGCGGGTCAACTTGGCGCCCAGCACTCTCAAAATTTTGAAAACTGGTATGCTAACTGTCCAGGACTGAAGGTGGTTGTTCCCTCAAATCCATACGATGCCAAAGGCTTGCTGAAAACCTCCATCCGTGACAACGATCCCGTTATTTTCATGGAGTCTGAACTGATGTACGGAGATAAAGGTGAAGTTCCGGAGGAAGAATACCTCATTCCCATTGGTTTAGCTGACATTAAACGTGCCGGTACGGATGTTACCATCGTTTCTTTCGGAAAGATTATGAAGGTAGCACTATCTGCAGCCCAGGAACTGGAAAAAGAAGGAATTTCCGCTGAAGTGGTTGACCTGCGGTCCGTTCGACCGATTGACTTTGCCACGGTAGTGGAGTCGGTGAAAAAAACCAACCGCCTGGTCATCGTTGAAGAGGCATGGCCATTGGCTTCCATCTCTTCCGAGATCACTTACCATGTGCAAAAGCACGCGTTTGATTATCTCGATGCTCCCATTCACCGTATTACCAGTGCAGATGCACCACTTCCATATGCACCAACGTTAATTCAGGCCATCTTGCCCAACGTTGAGCGTACGGTTAAAGCCATCAAGGCGGTGATGTACCAGAATCATTAATAATCAGGTATCCCTGCAATTGAATCAAGAGCCCCTCAATCGGGGCTTTTTTCATATACAGCTTGAATCAAAGCCCAGGCATTCTCAACATCCCCGTGCTGCAGATGGGTTCGAATTAACTGATGTACTTGCTCCTCACCTTCTTTCCGGGCGGCATTCACAGAAGGATCATTCAACCAGTCTTTTATTTTTTCCCGGGATGGTAACGCATGGGCGCTCCCCAATATACCCAATTCATTCCCGGTAAGCACCTTACTGTTTCGGATGGCTTCCGGCAAAAGATCCACACCAACACCGGTCTTGTTTCCGGGTTGAGGCAACTTGAACAGGTTATCTCCGCTGGCCCTGCAATACCAGTCACCACCCATCCGGGCGACTGCATCCAGCTTAAATGGATCAATACGACCATCCTGGTCCAGTATCTCATCCCGGATATGCATCAACAGAACCTCACAGATAACGAGGATACCAGCACCACCCTGATCCCCTGTTGGAATAACCTGCCGCACAATACACTCAAAAGAAACCGGTGATTCCGCCACACAGGGCGGAGCAATACGAACCGATGGCAGCGGAGTCAGACCGGCTTTAATGAATTCATTGGTGCCCCGGGGATATTCACCGCTAGCCAATGAAGCCTGCTGCACGATAGCATAATTCACAATATTGATCGTGACTTCGGGCACCTCCATCACGTTTTCGTAGCTGTGCTTGGTGGTATTGTCACGTCCCCTTCGGGAAGGAGAGAAAATCAAAACAGGCGGATTCGTACCGAACACATTAAAAAAACTGAACGGACTCAGGTTAACATTGCCGGCTTTATCAATGGTGCTGGCAAATGCAATCGGCCGGGGTACCACAGCACTGAGCAGATAACCGTGTACTTTTTGCGGGGGTATTTCCTTCAGATCAATGATCATATCATGAATGGTTCAAGGCAGAGCTGGTAACAAGGTTGAGCGGCATTCTCCAAAGCCAATACGGATGCCGTTATTCTCCGCATAGGCTTTGATGATGACCGTATCGTTGTCTTCCAGAAATTTCCGTTCGGTGCCATCAGGTAAAACCAATGGCCGGGCACCATTCCAGGTGAGTTCAAGCATGGATCCAAAGGAACCGGGTGAAGGGCCACTGATTGTTCCCGAAGCATATAAATCACCGGTCTGGATGCTGCAGCCATTTACGGTGTGGTGTGCCAGCTGCTGACTGATATTCCAGTACAGGTATTTGGTGTTCGAACGACACAGCGTTACTTCCTCCCCTGCTGAAGTTTGCAGCACTACCTCCAGATGAATGTCAAAATTCTTTTTGCCGTTGAAGCGCAGGTAAGGCAATACTTCCGGCTGTTGTTGCGGTCCGTCACAGCGAAAAGGCTCGAGGGCATCCAGCGTAACAATCCAGGGAGAAACAGTTGATCCGAAATTCTTTCCAAGAAACGGTCCTAGCGGCACATACTCCCACTGCTGTATATCGCGTGCCGACCAGTCATTAAATAATACGAAACCGAAAATATGATCTTCCGCTTCAGCGGTGGTGATGGAATGACCCAAGGGTGTTTCAGCACAGGTTACGAAGGCCATTTCCAATTCAAAGTCCATTTTTCGGGACGGGCCAAATACAGGATTTGCCGCATCAGGCAGCTTCATCTGACCTTTCGGACGATGAATGTTTGTACCGGAAACAACGATCGAAGAAGCGCGGCCATGATACCCTACGGGCAGATGCTTCCAGTTGGGCAGCAGGGCATTCTGCGGATCGCGAAACATGGAGCCAACATTGGTTGCATGTTCTTCGCTGCTGTAAAAATCAGTATAGTTGGGCACCTGTAACGGCATCATCAGCCTGACTTCCAGCATGGGTACCAACGCAATTTCACGCGCGGCAGGATTTCCCTGTAACTCATCGTTATCCTGCCGAAGCAATTCAGAAATCCGTCCGCGTACCCGAGTTGTCGCGTTTCTTCCCAGCCGCAGGAAGTTGTTCAGGTAAGGTTGGTTGAAAATACCCGGAGGCAAGCCAAGTCCATCGAGGTATCCGTTCTCATGCAGGTAAACGAGGTCTAAAACATAATCGCCAATAGCAACTCCGGCCACCGGAGAAAGGTACCTGGTTTTAAAAATGCCGAAGGGAAGATTTTGTATCGGAAAATCAGAGCCGGGAGAAACCTGCACCCATGACTTCAACGAAGGATCATTCGCGTGGACCATACATTCACATTTCATGGTGAATATGCACTAATCTGAACCAGACTGCAAAGAAATATTAATTTCGCCTGATGATAAACCCTGTCACCCTGCCCGAAGCTTTTGTTCTACGTATGCAACAGCAACTGGGTGATGATTATCCTGGATTTGAAGCCTCCCTGCAACAGCCTCCTCCGGTTAGCATCAGGCTTAATCCTAAAAAAAAATCATCCATGGAAGGTAATCCGATCCCCTGGTGTTCAACCGGGTTGTACCTTCCCATCCGGCCTTCATTCACGCTCGACCCCGCCCTTCATGCCGGAGGCTACTATGTACAGGAAGCAAGTTCCATGTTTTTGGAGCATGCCTTCAGGCACCTTGGCCTCACCAACAAGCCTTTACGCGTACTCGACTTGTGCGGTGCCCCGGGCGGCAAGTCAACCCATATCATCAGTTTGCTGCATCCGGAAAGTTTATTGGTCACGAATGAGGTTATCCGCATGCGGGCATCTATCCTGGTAGAGAATATGACGAAGTGGGGATTCCCCAATGTGGTAGTCACCAATAATGATCCGCGCGACTTTCATCAACTGACCGGCTTTTTCGATGTCATCGTTCTTGATGCGCCTTGTTCAGGTGAAGGCCTTTTCCGTAAAGAGCCTGAGTCTGTGAATTCTTGGTCTTTACAGCAGGTCGAACACTGTTCCATGCGCCAGCGAAGAATTATTGAAGATATCTGGCCTTGCCTGAAACATAATGGTGTGCTGCTGTACAGTACCTGCACCTATGCGGAAGCAGAAAATGAAGAAAATATCCGGTGGCTTCTCGATAATAACTATGGTGAAACAATCGAACTAAATGTACCCGCTGAATGGAATATTCAGTCAGTTCAGAAGGGCGATATACAAGCCTACCGGTTTTATCCGCATCACACGAACGGAGAAGGTTTCTTTATGGCCACTATCCGAAAGACAGAACTGCAGCACGAGGTACTGATCAAACCCAAACGAACCTCCCGAACCGCTGCCGTGAGAGAAACCGATGAACTCACCAACTGGCTGATCCATCCGGAAGAATATTCAATTAATGTGCAGGATGAACAGGTTTATTTTACTCCTGCCTCCCAATCGGAAGTAATGCATTATCTGCAACAGCACCTGAGGGTTTTATCCAACGGAACAGTCATGGCTACGCGCAAAGGAAACCGCTTTGTGCCGGAACATAGTATGGCGCTTTCCATTGCACTGAACCGAAATACATTCAACTGCCTTGATGTGAGTCTTGATCAAGCGAGGGAATACCTGCGGAAGGGCAACCTTGCTGCAAAAGAATCGTCAAAGGGATATACACTGGTTACCTGGCAAGAGCTTGTCCTGGGTTGGGTAAATGTGCTTGACAACCGGATCAACAATCTTTACCCGAAAGAATGGCGCATCCGCCACTTATAAGCACCCCTTTTTGGCAGTTTGTAAGCCTGCACACATCACCGTATTTTTGCCCCTGACTTTCAGCAAGCATGTCCTTATCAACAAAATACAACCCCGCAGCCGTAGAAGACAAATGGTATTCCTATTGGATGGAAAACGGCTTCTTTCATTCAGCACCTAATCCTGACAAAGAACCGTTTACGATTGTGATCCCTCCGCCCAACGTAACCGGGGTGTTGCACATGGGGCACATGCTGAACAATACCATTCAGGATGTGCTTATCCGCAAGGCGCGTATGGAGGGAAAGGAAGCCTGCTGGGTTCCCGGCACTGATCACGCTTCCATCGCTACCGAAGCTAAAGTGGTGGCCATGCTGCGCGAGAAGGGCATCAAAAAATCAGACCTTACCCGTGAAGAATTTCTGAAGTATGCGTGGGAATGGAAAGAGAAGTACGGTGGTATTATTCTCGAACAGCTTAAGAAACTGGGTGCTTCCTGCGATTGGGATCGTACCACGTTTACGATGGATCCAGCCTATTATGATGCCGTGATCGATGTATTTATCGATCTATATAATAAAGGTTATATCTACCGCGGGTTACGCATGGTTAACTGGGATCCGGTTGGCAAAACTGCTTTATCGGATGATGAAGTAAACTACCGCGATGTTCAGTCTAAGTTGTATTACATCCGCTACCGTATCGAAGGAACCAGCGATGAACACATAACCATCGCCACTGTTCGGCCTGAGACCATTATGGCTGATACGGCTATCTGCATCAATCCGAATGATGAACGTTATCAGCACCTGAAAGGAAAACGTGCTCTGATTCCGCTCATCAACCGCGCCATTCCGGTTATTGAGGATGATTATGTCACCATGGACTTCGGTACGGGCTGCCTCAAGGTTACCCCCGCACACGACAACAACGACTACGAGCTTGGTAAAAAGCATAACCTCGAAGTAATTGATATCCTGAATGAAGACGGTATGCTGAATGATCGGGCACAGATTCTGGTAGGTGAGGACCGCTTCATTGCGCGAAAGAAGATTGCCAAAATGCTCGAAGAGCAGGGACATCTGTCGAAGGTAGAAGACTATAAAAGCAATGTGGGTTTTTCAGAACGCACCGATGCCGTGATCGAGCCACGTTTATCGCTGCAGTGGTTCCTGAAGATGGACACCATCACGAAGCCAGCCCTTGAGCATGTGATGAATGATGATGTGCAGCTCATTCCGCCTAAATTTAAAAACACCTATCACCACTGGATGGCCAACGTGCGCGACTGGTGTATCTCCCGGCAACTGTGGTGGGGGCATCGTATCCCGGCATGGTATAATGAGCGAGGTGACTTTGCTGTAGCCCGCACCGAAACAGAAGCAAAGCACTATTTCAAGAGCAAAGGTCTCCCATCGGAAAACCTGCGCCAGGATGAAGATGTGTTGGACACCTGGTTTTCGAGCTGGCTGTGGCCGATAGCGGTGTTTGATACGAGTGTTTTCCGCGACATCAAAAACCCGGGCAATGCCGATCTGAATTATTACTACCCGACCAATGATCTGGTTACGGCCCCTGAGATTCTTTTCTTCTGGGTGGCACGAATGATCATTGCCGGTTATGAATACCGCCAGGAAAAACCGTTTAAAAATGTTTACCTGACTGGTATTGTTCGTGACAAACTCGGACGTAAAATGTCCAAGTCACTCGGTAACTCACCCGACCCACTGGAACTGATTGCCAACTTTGGTGCCGATGCAGTACGCA
The DNA here is from genome assembly GCA_025455465.1 of Cyclobacteriaceae bacterium. Lineage (GTDB taxonomy): Bacteria > Bacteroidota > Bacteroidia > Cytophagales > Cyclobacteriaceae > UBA2336. Next base: position 10,494 of record JALOMI010000069.1, read on the forward strand.
CTGGAATGCTTTTCAGCTCACCGGCCGGTAACGATCTATTATACGATGAAAAACTGGTAGAGCAAGGCCGCAACTTTGCGAATAAAATCTGGAATGCATTTCGATTGGTGAAGGGTTGGCAGACAGAACGTCTTGATCAGCCGGAAGTGAATCGAATAGCGAGTGATTGGTTCAGCAGCCGAATGAACCAGGCGCTGGAAGAACTGAATGATCACTTCAGCAAGTTCAGAATGTCGGATGCGTTGATGACCATCTACAAACTGATCTGGGATGATTTCTGTTCGTGGTACCTGGAAATGATCAAACCGGAATTTGGTAAGCCGATCGATGAGACCACCTTGCAGCAGGCTACAGGCTTTTTTGAAACATTGCTTAGGGCACTGCATCCGTTTATGCCCTTCATCACGGAAGAATTGTGGCACGAACTGCGTCAGCGTGATGCCCGCGATTGCATTATCACTGCATCATGGCCGCAGTCTGGAACACATGATGACGCATTACTTAACGAAGCAGCTATGGCCTTCGAGGTAATCGCAGAGATCAGGAATGTTCGCAATGCCAAAGGCATTTCTCCGAAAGAGCAATTGAAGCTGGTCATCAAGGGAGACAGTGGCACCTTGAATAATTTCCAGTCATTGATCACCAAACTCGGCAACCTCAGCGCCATCAGCTTTACAGCTGACCGCGTTGATAATGCTGCCGGTTTCATCGTCAGGACGACCGAGTTTTTTATTCCGCTGGAAGGAAAAATTGATGCGGAAAAAGACCGGGAAAACTTAGTTAAGGAACTGGAATATCAACGAGGATTTCTTGCCTCCATCAATAAAAAACTGGAGAATGAGCGGTTTGTCAGTGGTGCCCCTCCACAGGTTATTGAAAATGAGCGGAAGAAAAAAGCCGATGCAGAAACCCGCATCCGCGCGCTGGAAGAAAGCCTTTCTAAACTGTAAGTAAAGCAGGCTCAGAAGCGGGCCGCCAGGATCAACTCGATGTTTTTGAACTTCAGGTTGAATCTTCTGGCCAGTGCTTCGTTGGTCAGGCTTCCCTTATAGGTATAAACGCCTTTCATAAACCAGCTGTGAGAGAAGATCATCTCCTCCAGACCGCCCTCTTCAGCGGCACGTAAAATGGTTGGCGTAAAAATATTACTCAGTGCGGTTGTGGCGGTGTGCGCCACCCGTGAGGCGACATTGGGAACGCAATAATGAATTACTCCGTATTTGCGGAATACAGGATTATCAAGGCTTGTAATTTCAGAAGTCTCCACACACCCGCCTTGGTCGATGCTAAGGTCAATGATCAGTGAATCCGGTTTCATTTTGCTGACCATTTCATCCGTTACAACAATCCGTGCGCGTCCCTTCTCGGCACGCAAAGCTCCGATTACAACATCGGCCGTCTTAAGCGATTCACTGAGTGTGATGGTATCAATGGTTGAGGTGTAAATCTGTTGGCCAAGCAAATGCTTGATGCGTCTGAGCTTGTAGAGATGGTTGTCAAAGATCTGCACATCAGCACCCATGCCCAGGGCAGCGCGGGCCGAGTACTCGGCAACGGTTCCTGCCCCAATGATGACAACCTTGGTTGGCGGTACACCGGTGATACCACCGAGTATCACCCCTTTGCCGTTGTGTGCCGTGCTTAAGTATTCAGCAGCAATGAGCATCACGCTGCTGCCGGCAATTTCGCTCATCGCCCGTACGATCGGCATTCCACCAACCTTGTCCTCAATGAATTCATAGGCCAACGCTGTTACTTTCTTTTTCAAAAGTGCCTGGAGATATTCCACCTTCAAATTGCCGGGCTGCAATGCCGAGATCAGCGTTTGCCCGGGATGCATCAACTCAATCTCTTCGAGGGTTGGTGGTTCTACTTTCAGGATCACATCAGCCTTATAGACCTCCTGTTGAGAATAGACAATCTTCGCTCCCGCTTCACTGTATTGCTGATCGGAAAACTTCGAACTGATGCCGGCTTTGGCCTCCACCCATACTTCATTCCCGTTACTGACCAGCAATGCCACGGCATCGGGCGTCAGGGTGATGCGGTTTTCCTGCAAGGATATTTCCTGCGGCAAGCCAATAAAAAAGGAGTTGTTCTTTTTCTTGACTGCCAGCAATTGCTCCTGCGGAGCTAAGCTTGTGCGTGCCAGGGTCTCAAACCCGGTCTTTTTCTTTTCGGCCATGAATGGAAAATTCTATCGTTCGGTGAGTATCGTCTTCAGGTGTAATATTAACCTGTACATAGTTTTCAGGTAATAGCGAAGGAATCAATTCGGCCCACTCCACAAAACAATACGCTCCTGAATAAAAATAGTCTTCCAACCCTACCGCCCTGGCTTCTGCTTCAGACTTCAGCCGGTAGCAGTCGATATGATACAGCGTTGTCTGCGCTCCGGCCTGGTATTCCAGGATCACAAGCTGTTATTCGACCGCAACGTGATCGAGAATGTACTGCTGCCACTCGACATCGCCGGCCTCGAGCGACGCGAGGCGCTGTCGTGACATTCCTGTACATCAGGCAGGCCTCAGAAACCGCTTCAGCTTGCATTCTTCGAAGTTAAGAAAATTAGAGGGATAATCATTTCCTCCAGACTGATACCACCATGCTGAAACGTATCCTTGTAAAAGTTTACGTAGTAGTTATAGTTGTTCGGGTAAGCGAAAAACTGGTCTTCGATAGCAAAGACATAGGTTGTGGAAACATTTGCTTTGGGAAGGAAGAGTTTTTCAGGCTTGGTAACGTGCATCACTTTACCCCCTTCAAAACCGAGGTTCTTTCCCTGCTTGTATCGAAGGTTAGTGTTAACATTTCTGTCACCAATGATTTTGAACGGTCGCTTCACGCGGATCGTACCGTGATCGGTGGTGATTATTATCCGGGCATTTTTCTGACTGATCGTTTTGATGATCTCCAGCAAAGGCGAATGCAGAAACCAGGAACGGGTTAATGAACGGTATGCCGATTCATCCGGTGCCAGTTCACGGATCATGGCCATATCGGTGCGGGCATGCGACAACATATCGACAAAGTTGTAGACGATGACGTTCAGGCTGTTGCCAAATAAATTATTCACAGAATCAGCAAGGGCACGCCCCTCTTCCAGATTTTTGATTTTGTGGTAACTGAATTTTACCGACAGGTTATTCTTTTGAAGTTGTTTGTTTAGAAACTCTTCTTCAAAATTGTTTTTCCCCTCCTCTTCGTCTTCTCCAACCCATAAGTCCGGATGGATACGAGCCATATCCACCGGCATCATACCTGCAAAGATGGCGTTCCTGGCATAAGCTGTTGTTGTAGGCAGAATGGAGTAATACGTTTCTTCGCGTTCTACGGTAAGGTAATCATCGATAATCGGTTCCAGAATTTTCCATTGATCGAACCGAAGGTTATCAATCAGGATGAGGAAGGTTGCTTTGTCTTTTGAGAGCTCCGGTAAAACTTTGCGCTTTAACAACAAATGCGATAACAAGGGCCGATCGGTATTGGCATCATTAAGCCACTTTTCATACTGGCGTATCACAAAACGTGAAAAGGTCGCATTAGCTTCGGTCTTTTGTGCCTCGAGTACTTCACGCATTTCCTTATTATCAGACTGGTCGAGTTGAAGCTCCCAATGCACAATTTTCTTGTAGATATCTGTCCAGGCTTCATGATTCATTTCATCCATGAATGCCATGCTGATTTTGCGAAATTCCTGCTGATAGGACAGGTTCGTTTTCTCTATAATCAGGCGCTTATTATCCAGTATCTTTTTTACTGAGATCAGGATCTGATTCGGATTCAAAGGCTTAATCAGGTAATCTGCAATCTGTGCACCGATGGCATCTTCCATGATCTGTTCCTCTTCGTTTTTGGTAATCATTACCACCGGCAGGTTGGGCTTACGTGACTTGATCATATCAAGCACCTCAAGCCCACTTAAACCGGGCATGTTCTCATCCAGAAACACCACATCAAAATTCCGCTGCTCACACTGCTCAACGGCATCCGATCCGTTATTGACCGGAGTGATATCGTAACCCCGTTGTTCGAGAAATAAAATATGAGGCTTCAATAAATCGATCTCGTCATCCGCCCACAAAATGCTGTATCTTTGCATAATTACAATTTTTGCAAGTTACTGAATATCATCTGCTCACTTGAACAAAAAGAAGATAATAAACGATCCCGTATACGGGTTCATTAAAATTCCTGGCGAGCTCATATTCGACATCATCGAACATCCCTGGTTTCAACGATTACGACATATCAAGCAACTGGGTTTAACGGATCTGGTTTACCCGTCAGCGCAACATACACGCTTTCAGCATGCCCTTGGTGCGTTGCACCTGATGGGTATCGTATTAGATAATCTCCGCACAAAAGGTGTAGAAATAAGCCAACAGGAAGTTGAAGCTTCACAGATTGCCATCCTGTTGCACGACATCGGTCACGGGCCGCTATCGCACGCTCTGGAAGAATCCCTGCTGCCGGGGGTCCGTCATGAAAGCCTCTCCTACCTCTTTATGGAGGAATTAAACCGCCAGTTTAACGGGGCCCTAACGCTGGCCATGAAAATCTTTCGGAACAGTTACTCCCGTAAATTTTTTCATCAGCTCGTCTCCAGCCAGCTGGATATCGACCGGCTGGATTACCTGACGCGGGATTGTTTTTTCAGCGGTGTACCGGAAGGCACCATTGGTGTAGACCGTATTATTGCCATGCTGACCGTGCATGATGATCAGCTGGTGGTTGAAGAAAAAGGCATCTACAGCATTGAGAATTTCCTGAACGCCCGCAGACTGATGTACTGGCAGGTATACCTGCATAAAACCACAGTCAGCGCGGAACGCATGGTTGTCAACCTCATTCGCAGGGCGCAATACCTGGTGCAGGCCGATGAGCTCGTGCCGGCCAGCGAGGCGCTAACCCATTTTATGCGCAAACCGATAAACCTTAATGACTTTCAGCACGATGGCATTTCATTGAACTTTTTCGGACAGCTCGATGATGAAGATCTGTGGGGTGCGGTAAAATTCTGGATACATCATCCGGACACCATCCTGTCGACTTTGGCCACGCAGCTCTACCATCGGAATTTATTCCGGATTATGCTCAGCAAGGAACCCATCCATAAAGCTCAACTGGACAATTTACGCCAGCGGGTTATTGAGCAATATGCCGTTCTGCGCTCTGAAGCAGCCTATCTCTTTTCACACGGAACGGTAAGTAATGAAGCCTATACTGAAGGCCAGAAAATAAACATCATCACCAAACGGGGAGAAATTGTCGATATTGCCCAGGCATCTGACCTTCCCAGTATCAAGGCCATCAGTAAAATCGTTAAAAAAAACTACCTCTGCTGGCCCAAAAATGTATCTTTGTAATGCATCATTTTTATCGTCCCGGGATATTCCGTTTGTATAATTACTGATGGCAATAGGCTCAGGATGATGGGAAAAAAGTTATCAAGCCTTTAACCTTCACCACACTAATTAAATTCATAATCTATGGAATTTACTGTCCGTCAAATTGCTGCCATGCTTGGTGGAGATGTGCATGGCAATGGCGATGCAACGATTAATATGCTGGCTAAAATACAGGATGCCCAACCCGGGCAAATTGCATTCTTGTCCAACCCGAAATATGAAAACTTCATCTACAGCACACAGGCCTCCGCAGTTATTGTAAGTCGTGATTTCCAACCAAAAAAGGATGTACAAGCCGCACTGATTCTGGTGGATAATCCCTACAGCAGCTTTACGGTATTGCTGGAGGAATACCACAAATTGATCAGCTATCAGAAAACAGGAGTTGAAGACCCCAGTTACATCGGAAAAGGAAGTGAAGTAGGTAAGAACAGCTACCGTGGAGCCTTTAGCTACATTGGGAATAATGTAAAAATCGGAGATAACGTTAAGATTTACCCGCATGTATTTGTGGGGGATAACGTGGTTATCGGAAACAATGTCATCCTTCACCCGAATGTAAAGCTCTATGCGGGTACCCGCATCGGTAATAATTGTGTGCTGCATGCGGGCGCAGTGCTGGGCAGCGATGGTTTTGGCTTTGCTCCGCAGGAAGACGGTACCTACAAAACCATTCCTCAGCTGGGCAATGTTATGATTGAGGATGATGTCGTTATCGGTGCCAACACTGTGATTGATTGCGCCACATTCTATGGAGATTCCACCATCATCCGAAAAGGCGTTAAACTCGACAACCTCATACAGATTGCCCACAACGTAGAAGTAGGCAAGAATACCGTCATCGCTGCTCAAACCGGAATATCAGGATCGACTAAAATCGGTGAACACTGTATGCTGGCAGGCCAGGTTGGTATTGCCGGACACCTGGTTATTGCGAACAATACGAGTGTCGGGGCACAGGCAGGTATTTCCAAATCCGTTAAAGAAGAAGGCCAGCAACTGCTGGGCTACCCGGTTTTTGACATCAAAGAATACTTCCGCTCCTACGCTGTATTTAAACGACTTCCTGATTTGCAATACCGTCTCCGCGAACTGGAGAAAAAGGTCAGTCAATCGGCCGAAGTGGGATCCTGACTGATAAACACCAGCATCCATTCATTCGATTGCAAATTACCGCACAGTGCCCCCACTAATTACGGTTTGGATTAACCACCCTATGCGGTTAAATTTGCCATCTTTTCATTCGTAACATGCTCAATATCAAACAGCAAACAATTCTTAAATCGGTCTCACTTTCGGGTGTTGGCCTCCACACCGGAGCTAAAACCACGATGACCTTTCTTCCGGCCAAGCCGAATCATGGCATCAAATTCCAACGCGTAGATTTACCGGGCTCACCGGAAATCGATGCCGATTGTGACCGGGTTGTTGATGTTTCGCGCGGAACTACCATCGAACAAAGCGGTGCCCGTGTAAGTACGATTGAGCATACCCTTGCAGCTCTTGTCGGGCTTGAAATTGATAAT
>JALOMI010000273.1 GCA_025455465.1 Cyclobacteriaceae bacterium
TCTATTTTCTGATTAAACTCCTGCCGAACAGAATCGGCATTTTTAGCCCTGGCGAAAAACTCCAGGTTGTTGCGCCACAACCCAATGTCGTTTTCCAGCTTCTGGATGCGTTTGCGTATAGTTTGTTCCTTATGATAAAGCTTTTCACCAGCATGCGGATCATTCTTCAGGTCCTGAAGCGTATGCTCCAGCAATAACCTGGATTTGTCATTATCGGCAATACCGTCCAGGCTGTCAACAAACTGCTGAACTGCATGCTGGTAGCGGTCGCGTACGGTGTTGATGTTTTTGCGGGGCACAAATCCAATGGCGGTGAACCTGGCTTCAATGTTATGAAGCAGATCAACGGAACCTGTCTTTTCGGAAGCATGCTTCTCCAGTTCTTCTATAAGCGAAAGCTTAACCTTCAGATTTTCCTCTTGTTCGTTTTCTTTCTTGTCGATCAGGTTTCTTCGCTGCTCAAAGAAATAGTCGCAGGCGGCTTTAAATTCATTGTACAACTTATTGCGCTGCTTCTCAGGTACCGGACCAATCTCCTTCCACTGCTGCTGAAGTGATTTCAGTTCTGCGGATGCCTTCTCCCAATCACTACTGTCCTTGATTTCTATTGCGCGTTGAATCAGTGCCTGCTTAGCCTCCACATTCTTACTGCGCTCCTGATCGAGTTGCTTAAAGAAGGTGCTCTTGTTGGCAAAGAAAGTCTTGAATGCTGCCCAAAATTTCCGGTTGATCTCGCGTGCTTTGGCACGTGGCAAACCACCGGAGGCCTCCCACTGCTTTTGCATCTCAAGGATCTCTTTTGTTTTATCATTCCAGTCTTTGATGCGGTCCGTTGTAAATGAAGCAAATGCTTCCACGGCTGTGCATAAAGCCTCTTTCTTTTTGATGTTTTCAGCAAACTGCTGTTGCAGATTTTTAACAAAAGCATCCCTTCGTGCATAAACAGCATCGGAAGCCGTTTTGAATCGCTGCCATACTGCCTCCTGCTCTTCTCTGGGTACAGGGCCTACATGCTTAAACTCGTGATGGAGTTCGTTGAGTTCGCGGATAGCGTCTTTCAATTTTTCAACCTCCAGTAATTTTTCAGCACGAGCACAAAGTTCGAGCTTTGTCTCCAGGTTCTTCTTGCGGTCGAGTTCCTTCAGCTCGAAATAAATGCTTTGGTTATCGTAGAACCGGTCAACCAGGGCATGGTAGTTGGCCCATATTGTACGGGCCTGATTAACCGGAACAGGACCAATCGACTTCCATGCTTTTTGTAATTCCTTAAAACGATCAAACTGATCGGTTACTTCCTGCGAGTCGGTGAGTTCGCGAAGTTTCTCGAGTATTTCGAGTTTGCGGTTCAGGTTTTGATTTCGCTCATCTTCCCGGCTTTTCAGCTGCTGTTGTTTCCGATCGCGCAACTGACGGCAGGCCGAATCAAAGGCTGCATCATCCTCATCTCCGCGATAATCAAAATCATCCGGTGTGCCCCCGTCAAGGATGAAACGATTCAACGCTGTTGCGCGGTCTTTTTCGCGGAGCTCATCGTAACATACCTTTATGTCGCGAACCTGGCGTTCGGCTTTAGCCAAATCAGGGGACTGCAATAAATCACGAACAACATCCAGCAGTTGCACTTTACTGAACTGACTGTAATCAACCTGTTCCTGCGTCTCTTCTTCCGCATGTTCGGCCTCAGTCTCAGGATGTTCTGCAAGGTCGGCTTCGGTATTCAGGGCTATTGAAGTGGCCTGGTCTTCTGCTCCAATGTTCTGCACTTCCTCCAGCTCCGCTAACTTATCTTTCTCCAATTCCATGGTCACTCCGTTGGGTATGATTATTCGGTAAATGTACTAAAATTGCTCAATTGAGCCGTGGATCAACCGGGTAGTTTGAATAGACGGAAAAACGCCCGCCCATACTGCCGAGTGCCTTCTTCCACATTTGTGAAGGTTCTGTTTCAAACAATAATTCTTCGGTTACAAAATCACATACAATCCAGCTGTCCTGCTCCAGTTCATCTTCCAGTTGACCGGCATCCCAGCCACTGTAGCCCAGAAAAAATTTAATCTCAGCCGGTTGCAACTGATAGGTGTCAGCCATATTCAATACCTGCTCAAATGATCCTCCCCAAAAGATACCTTCACGCACGAGGGTTCCGTTTTCAATAGCCGGATTACGATGGATGAAGTGCAGAGTATCCTGCTGTACAGGGCCACCGATATAGACAGCGTGTTTGAAGTTCTCCAGTTCATCCATTATTTCACCGGCTGTCAATTCAGCAGGCTTATTCAACACGAAGCCGAATGATCCTTCTTCATTGTGTTCACATAGCAACACCACCGTACGCTCAAAATTTGGATCGGGCAAAAAAGGCTCGGAGATCAGCAACCTTCCTTTCTCCGGTCTTAGCTTATTTTTGAATTTGAAAAACTCCATGGGAACTATACCTAAGGAAGGACAATAAAATACTTGCCCCGGTAGGATGCAAATTATATTCTTTTACATGAAATTGACGTGAACAAGCAGAACATGTCAAGCATCGCCCATATACGAACTGAGTATTCACGTGCCACCCTGGATATCAGCGAGGTACACCAGAATCCCATCGAACAATTTGCACTTTGGTTTAACGAAGCACTGGCGGCACAGGTGCCTGAACCTACCGCCATGCACCTATGTACCGTCAATGAATCGGGCCGCCCTTCCGGCAGGATGGTACTTCTGAAAGGAGTGGAAAATTCCAGGTTTGTATTTTACACTAATTACCAAAGCCGCAAGGGTCGCGATCTGGACGAGAATCCAGCCTGTGCACTGACGTTCTTCTGGCCGGAACTAGAGCGACAGGTACGGATTGAAGGTCTTGCGAAAAGGGTTTCTGTTGAACAGTCGGATGCCTACTTTCAAAGCCGCCCGCGCAGTTCACAGGTTGGTGCCTGGTCTTCGCCACAAAGCACCATAATCGAAAACCGATTTATCCTGGAAGAGCGTATGCAAGCCATTGAAAAACGCTTTGAAGCACAGGATCCTTTACCGCGGCCGCATCAATGGGGAGGCTATGAAGTAGACCCTACCCTGATGGAATTCTGGCAAGGACGCCCCAACCGGTTACATGACAGAATACTTTATCTGAAAATGGATAATCAATGGACAATCAGCCGGTTAGCACCATAATCTTTACCTTTGAAAAGGTAGTACATCATTGTCAATAAGCCGCTTCAGAACCCAGCCCAGGCTTACTATCCATACAACTAACTTGTTAGACTACAGGAGATCGAGGAGACTCTTAACTCCCGGGTATCTTCTTACCGTGAAGCCTTCACCGTATTTGGTGCCGATAGCGTTGCCGAACTCGACTGCCCGGGCTTCGATCAGTTTCAGGAACTGGGGGGAGGAGATATAGGTCTCCGGCTCTTTACTCGCTGGGTCGAAAACCTGGCTCTTATAGGCCATGTAGGAAGCCACTTTCTGCTCCCAGAAATCGGAAATATCAACAATAAGATCGGGCTCGATAAACTGGCTTTGGATATAGTGATAGACGGCTTTGGGACGCCATGGCTTTTGTGCAGCGCCATCAAGCGATGTTTCAACACGGGCCAGGCCTGAAAGGAAGCAGGCATCAGCGGCCAGCTCAGCAGCTCTGCCGTGGTCGGAATGCCGATCGTATATGGCATTGGCAAGGACGATATCAGGCTGGTATTTTCTAATTATCCTGATCACCTCCCGCTGATGAACCTCATCATTCCGGAAAAAGCCATCAGCAAAACCCAGGTTTTCCCGAGCTGACAATCCCAATATCTCCGAAGCCCGTGCTGCTTCCTGTGCCCGGATCTCCACAGTTCCGCGTGTACCCAGTTCACCCCGGGTAAAATCTACAATGCCGGCTTTATAGCCAAGGGCAATATGTTTTGCCAATGTTCCTCCGGTGCAGAGTTCGGCATCATCTGGATGAGAAGCGAGAACAAGAATATCAAGTTTCATAAACGAAAAAGTAGAATATGGACGGCAAAGCGGAGGGTTTTAAAAACGAATCCGGAACTTGCCATTAAATTCCGGATTCGAAGAATAGCAAGGATTGATTGCAATCAGTGAACCAGTTCAGCCTCTTTCGCGGCAAGGAATTTCTCTGCATCCAAAGCGCCCATGCAGCCTGTACCGGCCGCGGTAATTGCCTGACGGTAAACTCTATCGGCAGCATCACCCACCGCAAACACACCTTCGATATTGGTCTTCGTGGTACCGGGCTGAACTTTGATATATCCAGTCTCATCCATCTCCAGGTAATCTTTGAAGATATCCGTATTTGG
>JALOMI010000274.1 GCA_025455465.1 Cyclobacteriaceae bacterium
AACAATTAACGGGAAATGGTTGTTACTGAACTACGATGCCAAAACCGGAACGCTTTACTCGGAACGTCTCGACAACAAAGAGTTAATTCGGGGTGACTTCCAACTGATCGTTACCGATGTGGCCGGAAACAATAGAACCTATAAAACCAAAATCCCTTAAAACCCATGGCACTCACTGTCGGATCAAAAGCACCTGAATTCACAGCCAACGATCAGGATGGCAAACCCGTTAAGTTGGCTGACTTTAAAGGAAAAAAATTAGTTCTCTACTTTTACCCGAAAGATCAGACTCCGGGCTGCACAGCTGAAGCCTGCAACCTTCGCGACAATTACAAGGAGTTACAAAAGCAGGGGTACGAAGTTCTCGGTGTAAGTTCAGACGATGTAAAATCCCATCAGAAGTTCATTGCCAAAGAAAAACTCCCCTTCCGGTTACTGGCTGATACGGATAAGTCTGTCCATGAAAAGTTTGGTACCTGGGTGGAGAAATCAATGTACGGAAGAAAGTACATGGGCACCGCTCGCGTTACTTTCATAATCAATGAAAAAGGCATAATTGAAGAAATCATTGAAAAAGTCGATACAAAAAACCACGCTGCCCAGATTTTGAGTGGTCCTTCTCCTGCACCCGTTGTCAGCAAGGCTCCGGTAAAAGCGGCAAAGACCATTAAGAAAGTTGCGAAAAAGGTTGATAAGAAAACAGCTGTAAAAAAGATTGCAAAGAAGAAATAATCCATTCAATTCTGCCTCACCAGATGAACCCGGCCAGACAGCCGGGTTTTTTAATATCCGTTATAACTAACCGTTTTAATATCCTCTTCAGACACCTATCTTCGAGCAAATTTTTCACCATGCCACAACCTGACCTTGCCTATCTTCAGCAATTAGCCACCCAGATCCGCAGAGACATTGTACGAATGGTTCATGCCTGCCAGAGCGGGCATCCGGGCGGTTCACTGGGATGCACGGAATATTTCGTTGCGCTTTACTTTAATATACTGCGCAGAAAGCCTGGCTTTACTATGGATGGCATCGGTGAGGATATTTTCTTTTTGTCGAACGGGCATATTTCACCGGTATGGTATTCTACCCTTGCGCGTGCCGGCTATTTCGATGTAAAAGAACTTTCAACTTTTCGTTTCCTGAACACCCGCCTGCAGGGGCATCCTGCCACCCACGAAGGATTACCCGGAATCAGGGTGGCTTCCGGTTCACTTGGTCAGGGGCTTTCTGTAGCGGTCGGTGCTGCACAAACGAAAAAACTGAACCACGATAATCACCTGGTGTATGTATTGATGGGCGATGGCGAACAGCAGGAAGGCCAGGTATGGGAGGCAGCCATGTATGCCGCTCACCATGGCGTGGATAATATTATTGCCACCATCGATTATAACGGTCAGCAAATAGACGGCCCTCTGAATGAGGTGATTGACCTGAAAAATCTGAAAGCCAAATGGGAAGCCTTCGGCTGGGAGGTTCAGGAATTCAACGGAAACAATATCGAGTCAGTAATTAAAGGTCTTGAAAAAGCAAAAGCACTGACCGGAAAAGGCAAGCCGGTGATGAACCTGATGCACACCGAAATGGGCTTTGGCGTTGACTTTATGATGAACTCACACAAGTGGCATGGCGTTGCGCCCAATGACGAACAGCTGGCTGCTGCCCTGGCACAACTCGAAGAAACCTTTGGTGACTACTGACTGAAAGGCGTTCACTGAAGCCACGTCTGTTCAACGGTCAAGCCAGTCCTTAAACTCCTGCACGCGTTCGCGGGCTACTATTACATCATTATCATCCGAACCCTTCAGTACGATCCTCAGGCGGCTGTTGGAAAAGCTGACGATATCGGCAATGGAGCGGGAACTGATGAGGTATTTCCGGTTGATTCTGAAAAATACAGCCGGATCAACCATTCCCTCCAGTTGTTCCAGCGTGAAGTCAAGAATATGGTGACGTCCGTCTTCAGTCGCACAGAAAGTAGCTTTTTCCTGGCTGAAGAAATACCGGATATCGCGCATTTCGATGGTGCGTAAATGTTCCCCCACCCTGACTACAAAGCGCTCCTTGTATTTGCGGGAAAGCATCTGCACAACATGCTCGATATTGGTCAGGATGGAACTGGCCGGGATAGTTTGCGTCAAGCCTTTGAACTTGACCAGGGCAGCACGTACACTTGTAGAATCAATCGGTTTGAGGATATAGTCTACACTGTTCACTTTAAATGCCCGGAGGGCATATTCATCATAAGCCGTGGTAAATACGACAGGACATTTCACTTCAACCTGGTCAAAGATTTCAAAGCTCAGCCCGTCTCCTAACTGGATATCCATGAATATCAGATCAGGAGTACTATTTTCTTTTAGCCATTTCACTGAACTCTTTACGGAATCGGTATGACCCTCCACCGAAATAGCGTAATCAGCCTCTTTAATGAGTGATTCCAATCTCCTGGCGGCCTGAGCCTCATCTTCTATTATAAGCACCCGCATAGTTAATGTTCCGGTTTAATGACCGGGAGCTTGACAACAAATCTTCCTTCCTCTTCAGCGATAATAACTTCGCCTTTACTCAGAAATTCATAACGACTTATGATATTAGCTAACCCAACACCTTTAGAGTCCGGATTTACTGATGATTTTCGCTGCAGGCTGTTTTCTACAACCACGTAACCGTCTTCCTTCTTCACCCGGATAGTTAATGGGTGTTCTGTGCTTATTTCATTATGCTTGATAGCATTCTCCACCAGCATCTGCAGTACCAGTGGCGGGAACATAGTCAGTTCACCCTTCGTGTCAATATCAATGCGTAGATTATCACCAAAACGAATCTGCTGAAGAAAGACATACGACTCCAGAAATTTCAGCTCTTCATCTTCGCTGACCAGTTCTTTATCACGGGTATCAAGAACATACCGATAAACCTCAGAAAGTTGTTTGATGAACTTCGCAGCAAGATCCTGATTTTCATACACCAGGTTGGTAAGTGCATTCAGGCTGTTAAATAAAAAATGCGGATTTACCTGATCCTTTAACCGCTCGTAACGGGCGATAACATTTTCGTGCTTCAGCTTTTCGGCATCAAGAACACTTTGTTTCCATTCAATAAGAAAAGAACGCCCATGCATAAACAGACTTATTATTATGGTAATAAGAATAGCTGAATAAATCGTGTTGTTTACTCTGTCAAAGTCAACATTAAAAAGGAATTCATATCCCCTCATCAGTAATACAATAGAACCTACCGTATACGTAATAATCGAAACTGACAACACAACGAGGCTATTAACAGGACTCTCTAACCAATTGATGCGGGAAGAAATCAATCTGCTAAGTAGTGAGTTGCCCTTCCACAGAAAAACCCACATCAGCGCGGTAAACGATCCGGCCACCCAATACTGTCTTGTTGATTGTGTGTAGCCGATAAGGTAGGTCATGATAAACCCCACAATAATGAGCAGAACAATATCTCTCACTTCACGCAACACAACCTTATTTGAGACAGTTTTGAATGCCATACTCCAAGATACAATTATCAGCGGATTTCCAACGCAAACCTTTATGTCACCTGCAATTCGTTCTCATACTTTCGGCCATGCTTTTTCCCCACTTGGGGGCCAGGGAATTATCCGAAGAGTACACATCAAACTTTTCAAGGGCTTTATTTAATGTACTGCAAGCTTCCGCAGTAGAGGAACCAAAGAATTGGGCAGTGCCGTATTGCATTTGCGCCAGCATAAAAAGTGCACGCGGATTATTCGGATCAATCGCCACTGCCTTACTGAAGGACTGGAAGGCCAAGCCGGAATATTGCTGGCCTCGTGATGCCGGATCAACCGTAACCCGAATCATGTGCACAAATCCTTCGAGTGCTGTGATCTCCGAATCGTTAGGCTTTACGACTGCCGCCTTTAGCGTGTTTTTCAAAGCCTGATCGAGGTAGGCATCTTTCTTAACAGCATCCTGTTCACGCGTGGCTAACATGATTTGCCCGAAAGCAGCATAGTAAAAGGGCTCCCATTTATTTTTTTCTGCTTCACCGATTCGCTCCATCGCATTGACAGCAGATTGAATCTCATCAGCTGACTTCGCTGAATAAACCTGATCAATGTGTTTTTGCATTGTTGTAACATACTTGTCGTTGGCCCTGGCAATCATCGAAGCCAGCACAGCAATCACGGCAAGCATAAAGGGAATAATGTTGATGGTTTTCATAGTTGTATTTTTAATTGTTTAACAGGGTTATTCATGGATTCTTGACAGTAATTCTCATTGGTCCTTAA
>JALOMI010000070.1 GCA_025455465.1 Cyclobacteriaceae bacterium
GTTATTTGTTAAAGGTTGATCTGGTTGAACAGATTGTCCGTTTGCTACAACAAGTTCAGGTCCAGCAGGAATTTTTTCAACAACTGTATCACCGTTTGCTGTTTGAATAGTTACTTCAAAACCACCTTTTTTCTCAATATTTGCAATATTTTACTTATCCATTTTTGTTTCCTTCTCTCAATATTTTTCAGGACAAATAATTGATACAGGAAATGGGAAACCTGTTTAGCATTTAGCCTTACTAACAGAACAAAAAACACGGAGAGAGAAAACAAAACCACAACGACAAAAGGTTTTATTGGATCTTCTTGTCTAACCTCCGGCCCCTGAACCTCCGCCACCGGATACGGCAATACTGAAATGATTTCTGTTTTTAACCGTTCAGGATGTAAGCGGTTTGATGCATTAATGGAAAGCAGGACTTTACCGCCACCACCTATAGCTATAAGTGTATCCATGGACAAAAACCAGGATTGATTTTTTTCTCCTAACAACGTTCGGTTGACAAACAAGGAAACCGGCTGATCATTGGTGATGTAAAGCGCAGCTCCGGAATAATTTGCGGGTTCAATCAAAAGATAGACCATGCTGATTTGTGAGATTGGGCGTTCAGCAAACGGAAAATACTCCCCGGCTTCATAGACTAGCCAGGCTGACCGCATATCTTCAAGCAGAATGTTCTGTTGCGAATATGCTGTTCCGCATGACACCAGGAAAAAAAGCAATGCCTGTGAAAGCCCTTTCATCGATCGCGAAATTACCAGTTTAGCACGGGCATCAAAATCATTCCTGACAAGCCTGAACGAAATACTGTAGTTTTGCAGCTAATTCATGGCCGGTATTTATATCCATATTCCTTTCTGCCGACAGGCATGTTACTACTGCGATTTCCATTTCTCCACGAATACCAGCCGACAGGAGGAAATGGTGGATTCACTCTGCCGGGAGATCGCGTTGCAACGCTATTACCTTCAAGGCGAACCCATACAGACCATTTATATTGGCGGGGGAACACCTTCCTTGCTCACCCAGCAACAGCTTATCTTGCTCATGGAACAAATTCACAGCATCTTTCCCGTTGCACAAGATGCTGAATGTACCTTGGAGGCTAACCCAGATGACCTCAGCATGGAAAAGCTTGATGCCCTTCAAAGGACCGGTATTAACCGCCTGAGTTTAGGCATCCAATCGTTCAATGATCAGCTGCTGCAGCAAATGAACCGTTTGCATAACGCCCGACAGGCTGTTGATGCCTTTCATCGCGCACGGCAAGCAGGCTTTGTGAATATCAGTATTGATTTAATTTACGCCATACCGGGAGAAACGACATCGCAATGGCAGAAAGATATTGAGCAAGCACTCACGCTTAAACCGGAGCACATCAGCAGCTACTCTCTTACTATTGAAGAGAAAACGGTTTTCGGCCGATGGGCACAAATCGGAAAGTTGCATCCGGAACCGGATGATACAGCCGCACATCACCTTGAGATGCTGGTCGATTACTTAACCACAGCAGGTTATGAACAATACGAAGTTTCCAACTTCGCGTGGCCCGGCTTCTACTCCCGGCACAACAGCAGCTACTGGAAACAACAAAGTTACCTCGGCATTGGTCCCGGTGCACATTCCTATAATAAGGAAAGCAGGCAGTTTAATATCCGGAACAATCATCGCTACATTGACGCGTTGCAGCAAAATGTTATACCGGCAGAAAAAGAAGTACTTACCGTGCCCGATAAAATCAATGAGTACCTGCTGACTACCCTTCGAACACAATGGGGAACCAACCTGCAAAAACTTGAGGAAGAGTATGGGTATGCTATACAAACAAAACATGGCGGTTATATTCAGGCATTGATTGACCGTAACCTGGCGCGGTTGGAGGCCAATCATTTATTATTAACCCGCAAAGGGCGCATGCTGGCGGATAAAATTGCTTCTGACCTATTTCAATAAACCGATGAAATTCTCCTGCACCATAAATGGAAAAAGGTTCGAAGCCAATCTGCGCGAGCCTGTCGACATATCCATACCGCTTTCTGTTGATGGAAAAAATCCATCGTGCTATTGGGCTGATCCTGCTAAAGCAGAAACCATTGTTATGGGAGATTTTATCGGCAGCGTAAAGCAGGGCGGACCGGTGAACTACCAAAAAATCACGATCACTCCGCACGGCAACGGCACACATACGGAATGTTACGGGCACATCACCGCTGAAACACAAACGTTAAATCAATGCCTCCGGCAATTTCATTTCACCGCTGAATTAATTACGGTAATTCCGGAAATTAAACCTTCGGGCGACCATGTGATCTCAAAAGAAGAGCTGTTGTCAAAAGTCCGGTTTCCGGGCGTCAATGCATTAGTCATTCGAACGATGCCGAATGATGATGCAAAACTCATCCGCCATTATTCCGGCACCAATCCTCCTTACCTCGAAGGGGAAGCCGCCCGTTGGATGGCACAAAATCATATCGACCATCTGCTCATTGATCTGCCGAGCATCGACCGTGAAGTTGACGGTGGTCAGCTATCCGCCCACAAACAATTCTGGCAATACCCGGCTAACATCCGTACCGGTGCCACCATCACCGAACTTATCTATGTACCGGCCTCCGTTAATGACGGCCTCTACCTGTTGATCCTGCAAATCACCAGCCTGGAGACAGATGCCAGCCCGAGCAAACCATTACTCTACAAGCTGACAGAAGTTTTGTAATTTACCTGCCCGCTATGCTACCTGCTTTACTTACCACGGAAGAAAAACGCGTGTTCATGTTGCTGAAAGCTGTGATCTTTCATTACCATGGCCTGGACGAAGAAGAACGAATCGATCTCGAAAAAACTGCGGATGATCTGAACGCCCATGAAGAATATGAATGGGCCCAGGAATTTATTGAGCAGGATTATCTCACCTCCTTTGAACGCGCCCGCGATTTTCTGAATGATATCATAGCCGATTATCCTAAAGACAAACGCATCCAACTCATCAACATGGTCTGGGAAGCGAACAACCTGAAGGGGTATGTTACCGAAATGGAGGCTGCCGCCATGCTTAAACTGGCTAAAGACTGGAACGTGCAGGAAGAACTCGCACGCCTGCTGAGTACATGAACATCATCCGGCTGGCTGACATTTCCTTTTTCAAGAAACAAGCCACTAATGCTAACTACTCCAGATTCAATTGACGTATATTGATGAACACAACAAACATGTAACTTTCCGTCAGTTGTTGATTCGGGCAAATTGACTAAAATCACTTATTAGTTGTCTGACAGTAAAATGAACCAACCGATGCAAAGGCCGTGCAGTCGTTAATCCGGTAAATGCCGATTAATAATAAGCATTGCATAATTTTTTCTTCATCAGTTATTAAATAAGACACCGTGAAGTCAACTGCATTCTTGGCTACCCGCTCTAGATTGATATCACTTTTCAAAAAATGAAAAAGGCGCCACGTGGCGCCTTTTCACTAAGATGATTATCAAAAAGCTTACAGCGACATCATGTCTTTGAATTTAGCAGCTTGCCTACGGCTCACTTCCACCTTGTCTCCACCACGAAGCTTCACCATCAGGCCACCGTTAAACCAGGGTTCAATGCCTTCTACCCAGCTGAGATTAATAATGTGCTTTCGGCTGGCGCGGAAGAAAGCACGTTCATCCAGCTTTTCATCGAGTGCATTCAGTGATTTGTGAATCATCGGGCGATTCGTATCAAAGTACACTTTGATGTAGTTGCCGTCAGACTCAAACAAACGAATATTGGAAAGGCTAACAAACCAGCAGCGCTCACCGTCTTTCACAAACACCTGGTCATTCAGGCCTAGTTTGCGTTCACCCTCACCCCGGCTGGCAGCAGTCCGTGAGCGCTCCTTTTCGCTTATCTTCTGAATCGTCTCGGCCAACCGCTCGGGCTGTATCGGCTTTAAGAGATAATCCAGCGCACTAACTTCGAAAGCTTTTAATGCATACTCATCATAAGCCGTAGTAAAGACTACCAGCGGCACAGCATCCAAGTCTTCCAGCATCTGAAACCCTGTTTTCCCGGGCATCTGTATATCTAGAAAAAGTAAGTCAGGATTATGTTCGTTGATGATGGCAATGGCTTCATCGGCATTGGCCGCTTCGCCAATCACTTCAATGGACGGATGATCCTCCAGCAATTTCATCAATTCTTTGCGGGCGAGGCGTTCATCGTCTACAATCAGGGCTCTCATAGATTATTTCGTTTGGGGTATAATTATTTCCGTCAGTACAAAATTATTGTTTTCATTCACAATACGGAATGATGCCTCATCCCCGTATAAAAGTCTCAGGCGTTGCATGGTATTCTGTATACCCAGGCCGGTCGACTTACTCTTCTTGGCTCCGTTAACAAAGTGACCGCTGTTGCGGATGGTAATCTTCAGCTTGCCTGACTCAATCTGCGTCTTTAATTGAATTGTGCCTCCTTTCGTCAGCCGGGAGATGCCGTGTTTAATGCCGTTCTCTACCAATGTCTGGATCATAAACGGAGGCACCATAAACGTTGACGAATCGGGATGGATCTCCAGTACGGTCTTCAGCCGCTCTTCAAAGCGCACACTTTCCAGGCTGAGGTAGTCTTTCACCATTTTCAGTTCATCATCAAACTTGGTCAGTCCCTTCTTTTCAAATGCCAGTGAATTACGCAGAATGTTGGAGAGTTGGTTAATCGCTTGTTTGGCTTTAGCCGGATTTTCATCCACCAGCGCACGAATGCTGTTCAGCGCATTAAAAATGAAATGAGGGTTAAGCTGTGACTTCAGGTTACTCAACTCAATTTCAAACATGGATGCCTCATATTTGAGCGAGGTGTTGTATTTCTCAATGAAATGGTAGGTGTAATAAAATACGCACCACAGAAAAATGAACAACGCATATACCGCGGATAAGCCCAGGATCTGATCCAGATTAAAAGCAGTTTCCCAAACACTTTCTCTTCCGGTAATGAGGCTGATGGGAATACGCAAAAAATAGATCACCGCTCCCATCACCCCGGATGCCAATATCACCCGCGGAAACAGTTTGATAATCCGATGGGATATCCATTTGTATTTTTTGGAGTATAACCGAAAAGCATGTGTTAAGAGCAAACAAAGCAACGCCTCCAGCACAAAGAATGCAGTCCGCTTCCAATTGAAACCCTGCTCAGATGCAAAAGCATTAAACAGGATCTGCAGCGCAGCAAATGCCGCCCAGCCACATGATTGTAAAATCCAGTATAACCTGCCCTTGTAGTCAATCATAATCGGAAAAGGTGCGCTAAATTACTTGATCTGATTCCTTTTCAGGAAGGAATTATTCCAGCGGACAATCAGAAGAATTTGTAACGCAGGAGGTAAATAAATAAAATTCCCGTGGCGATAATCAGAATCCAGGTAATGATGTTGAGGAGCTGCCGCTGGGCCTGCAGCTTCGGTTCATTCACCAAGGCATTGAAAATGAAAGCCAGTCCGGCACCTGTATAGAGCGAGAATTCCAGGTATTCATTACCGGTAGCCTGATAGATGCCGAATGCGATGAAGATCAACCCGAAGATGTATTGCCTTGTCTGTAAATTCATGGAACAACTTTACGGATTAATGAATGAATTCATTCAACTCAGCCCTCAAAAATCTGCCGGTATGGCTGGCCGGATTTTGTGCCACTTCTTCCGGAGTGCCCTGCGCAATGATGCGCCCGCCCTTTTCGCCACCTTCTGGCCCGAGGTCAACCAGGTAATCGGCCGACTTGATCACATCCATGTTGTGTTCTATCACTAACACCGTATTCCCTTTATCAACCAATTTCTGTAACACCTCCAGCAGATGGGCGATATCCTGAAAATGCAGACCCGTGGTAGGCTCATCGAGGATGTAGAATGTCTTACCGGTATCGCGTTTGGAAAGTTCTGTGGCCAACTTGACGCGCTGTGCCTCACCACCGGATAACGTGGTGGCTTGCTGGCCCAACGACAGATACCCAAGCCCAACTTCCAGCAGCGTCTGGATCTTGCGAAGAATTTTCGGTTGGTTTTCAAAGAAAGGTACAGCCTCTTCTACCGTCATGTCGAGTACATCAGCAATGGACTTCCCTTTGAAGCGAACTTCCAGTGTCTCCCGATTATAACGCTTGCCTTTGCAGGTTTCGCAATGCACATACACGTCCGGAAGAAATTCCATCTCGATTAATCGCAAACCAGCGCCTTCACAGGTTTCGCACCTTCCGCCTTTAACATTGAATGAAAAGCGCCCGGGCTTGTATCCTCTGATTTTGGCTTCGGGAAGTTGCGTAAATAAATCACGGATGTCGGTAAACACACCCGTATAGGTGGCCGGGTTGGAACGTGGCGTACGCCCGATCGGTGACTGATCAACTTCGATGACTTTGTCCAAATGTTCCAGTCCCTGAACCTGATCGTGCGCCAGGGGCTGCGTGCGCGAATTAAAGAAGTGCTGATTTAAAATCGGATAGAGCGTATCATGAATCAATGTTGACTTGCCGCTACCGGATACCCCGGTGATGCAGGTCAGCGTCCCTAATGGAATCGTCAGTTTAACATTCTTTAGGTTATTACCTTTGGCTCCTGAAAGCACCAGGCTATGTCCGGCTCCCTTTCTTCGCTCCTGCTTAAAAGGGATAGATAATTTTCCAGACAGGTAAGCAGCGGTTGTGCTTTTGTTCTTTAGAAAAGTCTTCGGATCACCTTCACCAACAATAGTACCGCCATGCCTGCCCGCTCCGGGACCGATATCAATAATGTAATCCGATTCGAGCATCATTTCCTTATCATGCTCAACAACGATCACCGAGTTGCCCAGGTCGCGGAGATCTTTCAATGCTTTGATCAGCTTGACATTATCGCGTGCATGCAAGCCGATGCTGGGCTCATCGAGAATGTACAGTACGCCCACCAGTTGTGTTCCAATCTGTGTGGCCAGACGGATGCGCTGAGCTTCACCACCACTTAATGTTTTCAATGGCCGGTCGAGGTTCAGGTAGTCGAGGCCAACGTCCAGTAAAAAGCCAATACGCTTTCTGATTTCCTTCAGTACTTCTGCCGCAATAATCCGTTGCTTGTCATTGATCCGGTTTTCGAGTTTATCAAACCAGCGGCTTAGATGAAGGATGTCCATCGCGGCCAGCTCAGCAATATTTTTATTGTCGATCCGGAAATGGAGTGATTCTTTTTTCAGCCGCGCGCCATTACACTCCGGACATGACTTCACAACCGTAAAATCCTCCACCCATTTGCGGATGGCTTCCGAGCCTTCATCGCGTTGCTTTTGCAGAAAATTGATGATCCCTTCAAAACGTGTGTTCCAGTCTGTGCCCGGATATTTTACCGATGGAACGGCAACCGGTACATCATCACCATACAATAACACCTTCACCACTTCTTTCGGAATTTCTTTGATGGGCGTGGTCAGTGACACCTTATGCCTTTTCAGTATGGCTTCAATTTTTTTGAAGATCCAGATATCACGGTATTCACCTAACGGCAAGATGCCCCCGCGGCTGATGCTCAGTTTCTTATCCGGAATAACAGAGTCTTCGGTGATTTCTTCAATTTGACCTAAGCCACTGCATACCGGACAGGCACCATAGGGCGAGTTGAATGAAAACGTATTGGGTGCCGGTTCATCATACGATAAACCGGTTGTAGGATCCATTAAAAACTTCGAGTAATGATGTACTTTCTGATGCTCATCCAGCACCATCATCACTCCTTTGCCTTCCTTGAGTGAGCGGTTAATCGACTGCCCGATGCGTGTACGGTCTTTGCCATCAACTACAATACGGTCAATAACAATCTCAATATCATGAATCTTATACCGGTCAACCTGCATCTTGGCGGTAATCTCTTCGATTGCGCCATCTACCCTGACTTTTGTATAGCCTTGCTTACGGATCTGCTGAAATAATTCGCGGTAATGTCCTTTGCGACCTTTTACTACCGGTGCCAGTAGTATCAGTTTCTTGCCTTGAAATTGCTGGAGCAGTGTGTCGAGTATCTGGTCTTCACTCTGCCGTACCATCCTCAGGCCGCTCCGGTAGGAATAAGCCTCACCGGCACGCGCATACAGCAGGCGCATGAAGTCATAGATCTCGGTTACTGTGCCGACTGTGGAGCGTGGGTTGCGCGAGGTGGTTTTCTGTTCGATGGAGATAACCGGGCTAAGCCCGTTGATCTTATCCACATCCGGGCGTTCCAGGTTGCCGAGAAAGCTGCGGGCATAAGCCGAGAAGCTTTCCATGTACCTGCGCTGCCCCTCGGCATAGATGGTATCAAATGCCAGCGATGATTTTCCGCTACCGCTAATGCCGGTCACAACAACCAGCTGATTACGCGGAAACCGGAGGTTAACATTCTTGAGGTTATGTTCCCTCGCCCCGATGATTTCTACAAAGTCGTAACCGGTATTATCCCTGACCTTTTTCTCCGCTGATGCCTGCGCCATGAATTTTTAAAAGAATACAAAAATGAGGTAAGCTTTGTTATCAGCCAACCGAAAACAATTAATCAACATCCCGGCCCCTCGCAATACGCAACAGGGCAAACCAGTCCTGACGGTCAATTTGGATGTTCATTGCTTTGGCACCTTCTTCAACCCGTGCCGGGTTGGTAGTACCCAAAATCGGCAGCATCCGTGACGGATGTTTCAGCAACCAGGCCAGCATGAGTTGAGAAATATTACACGAGTACCTGGCAGCCATTTCACCAACCTGCCGGTGAATTAAGTCTGAATCAGGTGATTCGGGGAATAATTTTCCGCCAGCAAGAGGCGACCACGCCATCGGGCAAACCTGATGTTTCATCAGTGTATCCACCGTTCCGTCAAACAGCAGGTGATGGCGGAACAGGGAAACTTCAATCTGATTGGTAACCAACGGATCATGTGTGTATTCCCGCAGCATCTCGAACTGTGTTGAGCTATAGTTCGAAACACCGAAGTGGAGCACTTTACCGCTTTGCTTCAGCAGGCTGAACGCCTGGGCTACTTCAGCCGGATCCATTAACGGATCGGGGCGATGTAGCAGCAACAGGTCGATATGATCGGTCTGCAAATTCTTTAATGAATTGTTGACCGAGGAAACAATATGATCATGCGTATTATCGTAGTGATTGATCCATGTTCCCGGCCATTTCTCCGACTGCAACTTGATGCCGCATTTGGTCACCAGCTGCATCTGGCCTCGCAAGGATGAATTTCGATGCAACGACTTTCCAAACAGCGCTTCACAAGAATAGTTGCCATAAATATCGGCATGGTCGAAGGTGGTGATACCCTGATCGAGTGACGCGTTGATCAATGCATCTACTTCATGTGCTGAAAGGGACTGCCACCGCCAGGCACCCGTAATGACACGGGAAAAGGCAGGGCCGGAGGAATGTATGTTTATGCTTTCCATAGCCCAAAGTAACGATGCCTTTTGCCTTATTAAAATCCGGCTGACGAAATAATCAACTTCATTGATCATCCCTTAACTTGTGAGAAATTCCTGACCTATGGATCAAGCCCTTCTCGACTCCATCAAACAACGCAATCCGTACGAGCCTGAGTTTCTTCAGGCAGTTGAAGAAGTCTTAACTACGATCAAACCGGCATTAGACCGCTTTCCGGAATACCGCAAACTTCGCATACCGGAGCGGCTGGCGGAGCCGGAACGCCAGATCTCGTTCCGGGTCACCTGGCTGGATGACCAGGGTGACGTGCAGGTAAACCGGGGTTACCGCATCCAGATGAACAGCGCCATCGGTCCTTATAAAGGAGGTCTTCGCTTTCATCCGTCCGTGAATGTCAGCGTGCTGAAATTTTTAGCCTTTGAACAAATTTTCAAAAACGCGCTTACCGGCATTCCGATGGGTGGCGCCAAAGGCGGATCCGATTTCGATCCGAAAGGAAAATCAGAAAATGAAATCATGAAGTTCTGCCAGGCCTTTATGAGCGAACTGTCGCGGCACATCAGCCACCGGCTGGATGTACCTGCCGGTGACATTGGCGTGGGCGGGCGTGAGATTGGCTACCTTTTTGGTGCGTACAAAAAAATCAAAAATGAATTCACCGGAGTGTTCACCGGTAAGGGCATAGGCTGGGGTGGAAGTCTGCTGCGAACTGAGGCCACGGGCTATGGCCTCATCTACTTTGCAGAAAATATGCTGCATACGCGGGGAGATTCCATCAAAGGAAAAACATGCCTGGTGTCAGGATCAGGAAACGTGGCTCAGTATGCCATTGAGAAAATCAACAAAATGGGCGGCAAGGTGATCACCGCGTCCGACTCTTCAGGCTTTATTGTCGATGAAGAAGGCATTGACAAGCAGAAGCTTGAATACCTTAAAGACCTGAAGAATAACAGGCGCGGCCGCATACAGGAATATGTACAAAAATACCCGAAGGCTGTATATCATACTTCAGAGGCAAGTGCAGATTTTAATCCTTTATGGAACATCAAGGCTGACTGTGCTTTCCCTTGCGCCACGCAAAACGAAATCAATGAGAAGGATGCCAATAACCTGGTGAAGAACGGCATCCGGTTGCTGGGTGAAGGTGCCAACATGCCGGTATCCATTGAAGGTATCCACATACTCCAGGATAACGGCATTATGTATGCTCCGGGCAAAGCGTCCAATGCAGGGGGTGTCGGCACCTCAGGACTGGAGATGACACAAAACTTTATGGGTGTTAACTGGTCCAGAGAGGAAGTTGATAAACAACTGCAGCACATCATGAAAACTATTCATGATACCTGTCTTGCGGTGGCTAATGAATATGGCAAACCCGGCAACTACCTTGTTGGTGCCAACATTGCCGGCTTTCTGAAAGTAGCCAATGCCATGAAAGCGCAGGGAATGGTTTAAAGTCTGCAGTGAATATTCAATACTTTTCGTTTATGGTTTCGCGGTTGCCCGCGGATAGTAAATCAGTTCGGGGCTTTGCTTCCTGAATTTTTCACTCACGGTAAAATAGCCGTTACCGTTTCCGTCAAAGGCGATGCTTTCGCCCTGCGGCTCCTCCCGGTAAGGCAATTCAGCCGGAGTCCTTCGCAATGATTCAGCTACCGGTTCACCGGGCTTTCGCTGCCAGTAAAAAACTTTCTTATAGGTTTTGATTAAAATCTCTCTCCCATCGGCTGACCAGTCGGCAGCAACAACGAGGGTGAACGGCAATCCGTCAATGACAAGTTCTGCTTCGGTCATCTCGCTGACGGACTGGGGATATGGCAACCGATACAGATTGATTGCGTTCTCCCGTTTGGAAAAAATGTAAAGATCCCGAGACAGCGGATCAATCATGAGCGCTTCTGCATCACGAGATCCATCGGGAAGTGTAAAGCGGATGGAATCAATGGAAGAAATGCTCATCTCTTCCTTTTTTACCAATGGTTCTTCAATACGGTATATAATCTTGTATTTATACTGGGCATCATTATCTCCAATTTCACCAATGTAGAGATACGTCTTTGTTGAATCTGGACCCGGGCCGGCCGCAATATCTTCCCAGTCGCGGTTTAGGATTCCTTTCAATTTCAGCGTGGCCTGATGTCTTCCCAATGTATCGATCAGAAACAAACGTGCTTTATCACCGCTGTCGTTATGTGTCCATAACATACCCGCGTTAACCCGGCTGGCCACCAGACCTGAGGCTTCATCAATAGCTATGTTATCGAGTATACCCTGTACCCGGCCCGGTAAAAAATAAGCATATTCATCCGAAGCTTTCTTTTCTGCACTGATGCATGACCAGAAAAGAACGGTAACTACGAGCAACCAGGCCAATCGGTTCTTCATGAAGACAAGAACGTGATTGCCCGGTAATTTCAAAAATGGTTTCTGCCAACTTAGTAAACAAATACCCTGTGATCTTTTCAATACTTTTGCACCATGCGCGATGATGAACTCTTACCCGAAGAACAGGATGACGATGATGAACTTCTCTTTGAACATCATAGGATCGTAGCCGATCCGGGGCAAAGCCTGTTGCGGATTGATAAATTTCTTAACCAGCGCCTGGCGAATGTATCCCGGTCAAAAATCCAAAAAGGTATTGACGATGGCTTCGTCACCGTTAACGACAGACCGGTAAAGCCCAATTACCGTGTACATCCGAACGATGAAATTGTTATCTCTTTCCCAGAACCTCCGCGAGATACCGATGTCAAGCCGGAGAATATTCCACTCAACATTGTCTATGAAGATGATGCCTTGCTGGTCATCAACAAGCCTGCTGGCATGGTCGTGCATCCAGCTTATCAAAACTGGACGGGCACACTGGTGAATGCCCTGGTCTATCACTTTCAGCATCTGCCACAGATGCCCGGAAATACCGGTAAACCAGGATTAGTTCATCGCATCGATAAAGATACTTCCGGCTTGCTGGTGATTGCCAAAACAGAACAAGCCATGACTTCGCTGGCCAAACAATTCTTTGATCACTCTATCGAGCGGACGTATTTTGCCCTGGTGTGGGGAGTACCTGATCCTCCGAAGGGAACAATCAACGTGCATCTTGGCCGGAGCCTGAAAGACCGCAGAATTACTGCTGCCTTCCCGGACGGAAACATGGGCAGGCATGCCATTACACACTATCAGGTTTTACGCGAATTGCGCTATGTATCACTGTTGGAATGTAAACTTGAAACCGGCCGCACACACCAGATCAGGGCACACCTGAAGTACATCGGTCATCCGTTGTTTAATGATGCCACCTATGGTGGCGATCAGATTGTTAAAGGTACGGTGTTCACTAAATACCGGCAGTTTGTGGAGAACTGTTTTAAGCTGATACCACGGCAGGCGTTGCACGCGAAAACACTTGGATTCATCCATCCGGTGACACAAGCCTACATGCAGTTTGATTCTGAATTGCCGGAAGATTTTACCGCTGTCTTGGAGAAATGGGATCAT
>JALOMI010000071.1 GCA_025455465.1 Cyclobacteriaceae bacterium
GTCCCTTACCGGTCAGTCCGCTGGCCAGTTCACCGTGAGCAGGTTCAATTAGCTGGTGCCCGAAAGAAAGAAGTGATTTTATATTGTGCTGCGTAGCCGGATGCTGCCACATATCAAGATCCATGGCCGGAGCGATCATCACCGGGCAACGTGCGGAGAGATAGACAGCCAGGAGCAGGTTATCACATATGCCATGGGCCATTTTGGCGACTGTATTGGCGCTGGCTGGAGCGATAAGCATCGCATCAGCCCAGAGCCCCAGTTCCACGTGGTTATTCCATTCACCTGACTGGTTTTTGATATAGTCAGTCAGTACCGGGTTTTTGGACAATGTGGCAAGCGTAACGGGGGTAATAAAATCATGTGCGGCCGGGGTCATGATGACGCGCACTTCCGCACCTGATTTTACCAGCAGCCGGACCAGTATAGCCGACTTATATGCAGCTATGCTGCCGGTAACACCAAGGATGATTTTCTTACCGTGCAGCATGAACTGAACAATTATAATTCCGGTGATGCTTCGGCTTCGTTGCGGTAGCGGGAGTTCAGTTTACCATCCAGAAATTCTTCGATGGCCGTAGAAGTTGGCTTCGGCATGCGCTCATAGAATTTCGAGATCTCAATTTGTTCGCGGTTCTCAAATACTTCTTCCAGGTTGTCAACCGTTGTGGCGAACTCAGCCAGCTTACTGTTGAGTTCTTCTTTCAGGTTAACGGCAACTTGTTTGGCGCGCTTGGAAACAACAACTACCGATTCATAGATGTTGCCGGTAGGTTCTGCCAATTTATCCAGGTCGCGGGTTACAATAGATGATTGAATGGCCATAATCAGATAGTTAAATTTTTCATTTTGCTAAGTTTAACCTGGCTCTCCAGGTATAGTTTTTCTGCGTCACGCAGGTAGGTGCTTTTCGGATAGCGGTCTACAAAGTCTTTGTACTCGTTCAGCACAGCTTCGTAACGTTCCCGCTGTTTGGTATAGATACTCATTTCGGCCAACTGAAAGTTGGAGTCTATGATGAGATAATGAGCCTGCTCCAGGTATTTGGAGTCAGGAAAATTGTCTTTAAAATTTTTCAGTGCAACCAAGGCGGCTTTGTACTGGCGCATGCGGTAATACTGTTTGGCGTTCTCGAACCCCTTCTCATCCAGACGATCCTGAGTGGTGAAAATTACTTCGATGGCCTGATCGCGGAATCGGCTGTTCGGATACCGGTTGAGAAACTCCTGCATGGAGGCCATTGCCTTGATGCCATCTGTCTGATCCAGGTTTGATCCGGGTGATGATTTGAACAAGGAATAGGCATACATGTAGCGTGCTTCTTCGGCCAGACTGCTTCGGCCGAATGTCTCGTAGAAGGTTCTGAACTGTTCAGCCGCCAGCAGGTATAACCGGTCATGATACTGGCAGTAAGCCAGGTTGAACTGTGCCTTTTCCGCTTCCGGCAAGCCGCGGATGATAGGCATAATCTGCTCATAAAGAACGGATGCCTTGTAGTAGTCCTTTTTCTCAAAGTACATCAAGGCTGCCTCGTACTTAATCCGCCAGTCCGGGTTTTTCTCGATTTTCCGGAATTTGCCGCAGGCAGAGGCCAGCAAGAGGAGGGTTAACAATAAGCCTAGTGACTTCAGGTTACGCATAAGCCCGCAAATATAGCCTATTCTGTTAAATGAGTAAAACGATGGATTTTTGAGAAAAGTGCTTGTTCGAAGAATTAGCGCTTAACCACCAGCTTACGGGTTAATATCCCCTCATTGTCAAGATAAAGGGTATAAAAATATACCCCGGCAGCAAGTTCATCTGCTTTGATTTTCAGCCGGGTTTCCTGGTATGATAATTCATATACTGCCAACTGGCTTCCCAGAATATTATGGATGATGATCTTGGCATTTACCTGACTGCTGGTCAGTTTATAATCGATGTAAGCAACATCCGAAACCGGGTTCGGATAAATCTCATGCAGGGTTATTTGTCGGGAATTGAACAGGCTGGTTTTGGCCGGCTTTTCTTCCACCATGAAGAATAGGTCTATTTCATGGAGATCATTTGGATTGGATTTATTGATGATGGTGTACTTCACCCGGCTGTTTCCGGGTACTAAACCTGCTTCAATTCCGATGGATAAATTGGACAGCGATTGCCCTGGCTCCAGACGGACGGTGTATTCATCACCGGAAAATTCCTGACAATTTCCATCCGGGCACAGGATATTTTTCTGAGTTCCCCCGATTTGATTATCTGTTCTTTTAATAACCAGGGTTAAAGTTTTTGTTGAGGTGTTTTTCAGGAGGACCGGTACCAGTATCTGGTCGCCAACATAGCCTTTGTAAGAATCGGCCAAAACTCCGATTTCATACTGCTGTGCGGATGCCGATAAGGTCAAAAAATACAAAAGCACTATAAAAACTGACCTTAGCATTCGAATCAAAACAATGAAGTTTTGTGAAATATAGACGATACCGCACTGTTTTCATAGAAAAAACAGCAGGAATTTGAAATTCCTTACAATAAATTATAATCGTCCGCGTTGCGGCAGCGAAATAGGCGGGAGAGGCTTGGTGGCCGGCTCAGCCGAATCAGTCGGTTTAACGACATCTTCTTTTTCAGGACGTAAATCAACCCTCCAGCTAAAACCTTTTAACAGCATGTCATCTTTTTTAAGCTCATGCGGAGGAATAAAATCCGCTTCAGGCTTGACGTAAAAACTCAGGTTATTGACCTGGGAATCTTTAAAGCGAATGGTGATGTTACTGCAAAGGATTTTATTCATACCCATCAGCAAATTTGTTTTGTCCTCAAGGGCAAAATAGATGCTTTCACCATTTCCCTGCACTACAACCTGATGCAATTGCTTGTTGCGGAAAAATGCAGTCATTTTACGCCCCTTGATCTGGTTGAAATTTTTAATGGTATCCATGGAGATCACAAATGCATTGGTGTTCAGGAATATCCGGCTGATGGTGTTGTTCTCAATCATCATACTGATGGAATCAGCGGTCATCTGATTGCCATCGGTCCAGAGTACCGGTGAGCCGTAAAAGAACATGGTGGAATCAGCCTGACGGTATTCTACGGAATCAGCAATTCCCTGCATATCACTTTTGAAAACCTTCACATTTTTGTAAGCCAGCAAACGTTTTTTAGCAGGGTCATCGCTGTCGATGGAGACCAGCGTATCGGCTGTCATGAAGAGGGTATCACCTTCATCCGTTACTTTCGTCAGAAAGGTGTTTGTAAACACCTTGGCGATATTTTTTTGTTTATTGAAAACAGCATCCTGTCCGTAGATAACCAGTTTTTCTTCTTTATGGGTCATTACCACATTGCCTTGTACCCGATAGATGCGGGTGCGGTCATCCAGGATCAGCTTTCTTCCGGTTAAGGTGTACGATTGTGATTCGGCCTGACCTTGTTTGAGATTGGATTGTTTAACATTCGTGTCATATTCACCACCCTGGTAAACAAAGGTGTTGTTTTCTTTATCGACTACGGTAGTCTCCGTTCGGAAGTAGATGATTTTCGTTCGGGAATTGTATTGCAGCGAGTCTGACTTCATCGTGTAATCCGGGTTCACTACATTCACATTCGATTTGAAGGAAGCCATGTTGGAATTGACTTCGTAATATCCTTTGCGGCTGGTGAGCACGTTGATGGAATCCACCAGCCTTCCCCCGTTAAAATAAAAGGCCTCATTTTTAATTCTGTCGAAGTCGAGGAAATTGGTATAGAGTGTAGCGGTGGCCAGTTTTCTGAATACGACATTGTTCCTCAGTTTAGCCACGCGGGTGTTCCCGTCATACTCTGCCCGGTTGGAAGTAATCGTAACAGAATCTCCATCGGTAATCCGAACCCGCCCGAAAGCTTCTACGGCATTTCGTGAACGGTAAAAAAGGGCGGAGTCACAATAGATGGTGGTGCGGCCCTGCACAAAGATCACATTGCCTAAAACGCGGTCGAAACGTTCACCGTCTTTTACACCGCCTCGCAACTGGTCTGCCTGTTTCAGGGTCACCGAACTTTGGGCAAAGCCGGAGCTGATGACGGATAAAAACAGGATGATGATCGTTGCGAATCGCATAGTGCAAAAGTACGTAAAACTTCCGGTGGGTTGCCGTAACGGAGTTGCACCGGTTGTATCTTTGAAGGGTGATTGAGCAATTTCTGCACCATATCGAGAAGTACTCCTTGTGCTCCAGGGAAGACCGCATCCTGCTTGCTGTCAGTGGAGGTCTTGATTCCATGGTCATGCTGCGGCTATTCCAGGATTGTGGTTTTACCATTGGGGTAGCACATGCCAACTTTCAGCTTCGCGGTGAAGCATCCTGGGGTGATGAGCAGTTTGTTCACAATTACTGCCAGCGGTTTAACATACCGTTCTATTTCAGACGCTTCGAAACAGTGCAATACGCACAGGAAAATAAACTCTCGGTACAGATGGCTGCACGTAACCTTCGCTATGCATGGTTTGAAGTAGTGCGGGCGAAAGAAAACTTTACCCGGATCAGTACAGCCCATCACCTAAACGACTCGATGGAGACCATGTTGCTGAACTGGATCAATGGTTCCTCCATGGAAGGGCAGCTGGGCGTTCCCATTAAAAACGGTTCCGTCATCAGGCCGTTGCTTTTTGCCACCCGGCAACACCTTGAACTCTTTGCACAAGATCATAACCTGCTTTGGCGGGAAGATTACAGCAATGCGGATACGGATTATCAGCGCAATTACATCCGGCACAAGATCATTCCGCTGCTGAAGGAGCTGAATCCTTCCCTCGAACAAACTGTATTACGCGGCATGGAAAAACTGGAAGCTGATTACTCCTTTTTTCAGGATGCATTCCGCGCCTGGCAGGCAGCTCACACGGAACAGCAGGGAAGCCGGATGCTGATCCACAAGAAAGGCCTTATGGCAATCCATCATCCAGGTATGGCGATCTGGCGTTGTGTGAACCGGTACGGATTCAATTATGATACCTGCGTGCAAGCTGCCGGTGCTATCCGGCAGCAGCCGGGCGCAGTGTTTCACAGTGATACGCACGACCTGGTGATTGATCGCGAGGTGTTAATCGTGAGTCCGAAGTCAGCGGAATTGCCTGTTGTTACCATCACGAAGGGTCAGCGTCATGCCCGCCTGGGCACATTCCAACTATCGATCCGAAAGGAGCCTTACCATCAGCAACTTTTTCCATCCGGTGACCGGGAGATAATGATCGATGCTGATGCCGTCAGGTTCCCGCTGCGCTGGCGTACATGGAAGGCCGGAGATGCCTTCTATCCGTTGGGCCTGGGGCACCGAAAAAAGGTCAGCGATTTACTGATTGATCGAAAGGTTTCGCGGGCTGACAAGCAGCAAATAACTGTGCTGGAAAGTGACAGCAAACTAGTTTGGGTAGTGGGGCAGCAATTGGACGATCGCTTTAAAGTGACACCTGCAACGCAAACGATATTCTTGATTTCCATCAGGTCAGAATTTGACTAATATCCTTTTTCTTTTGAAGCCACGGTGTATAAATTGCCACACTTTATAAAAAGGGCAGACCAGCTCAATTAATTACCATTAAACTGATAATGTATGAAAGTAACTGTAGTAGGTGCCGGCAATGTTGGCGCCACCTGTGCCGATGTGTTGGCTTACCGGGAAGTTGCCAATGAAGTCGTTCTGATTGATATCAAAGAAGGATTGTCGGAAGGCAAGGCGCTCGATATCTGGCAAAAGGCACCGATCGATTTGTATGACACCCGTACCGTAGGATCCACTAATGACTATACGAAGACAGCTGGTTCTGAAGTGGTGGTCATCACCTCCGGACTTCCGCGTAAACCGGGTATGAGCCGTGATGACCTTATCGGCACTAATGCTGGTATTGTTAAGTCGGTTACCGAGAATATCATCAAACACTCTCCGGATGCCATCATAATTGTGGTTTCCAACCCGCTTGATGTGATGACGTATCAGGCACACATCACGTCCAAACTGCCCCGCACCAAAGTGTTTGGCATGGCCGGCATTCTGGACACAGCGCGCTACCGTGCATTTCTGGCTGAGGCGCTCAACGTTTCTCCGAAAGACATTCAGGCCATGCTGCTCGGAGGCCATGGCGATACCATGGTTCCGCTGCCGCGTTACACTACAGTGGCTGGTATTCCGGTTACTGAATTGATTGACAGCGCCAAGCTTAATGCCATCCTGGAACGTACGAAAGTTGGTGGTGGTGAACTGGTGAAACTGATGGGTACATCCGCCTGGTATGCTCCGGGTTCTGCGGCTGCCCAGATGGTGGAAGCGATCGTTCGCAACCAGCGCAGGGTATTCCCGGTATGTGTTCAGCTCGATGGTGAATACGGTATCAAAGACTGCTACCTCGGTGTGCCGGTAATCCTCGGTAAAAACGGTATTGAGAAAATTATCGAACTCGATCTTAACCACGATGAAAAATCCATGCTCGAAGCCAGCAGAAAGGCTGTTCGCGAAGTTATGGATGTATTGGATAAATTAGGCTAAACCCAATGCCCAACTATGAAAAAGGTTCACCCGGTTTCCCGGATGAACCTTTTTTTATGGCATCAAAGACCGGAGTTTTTCGATTGTCATGTCATGGAAGTTATCAATGACCAGATCGCAGTGGGCCAGTTCTTCGCGGCTGTGTGTGGTGGTGATCCCGATCACTTTTGAGCCGGCCCGCTGACCCGCTTCCACACCGGAAAGGGAGTCTTCAATGACGATGCATTGTTCATTCGGAAACCCAAGCGCCTGAGCGGTCTTGAGGTAAATTTCCGGATCGGGCTTTCCCCGGCTCACCATGCGTTCATCGAGAATGGTGTTGAAATAGTTACGGATGCCGGTTCCATCGACAACAAAATCCACATTGGCAGGAGGTGCCGAAGTGGCAATAGCCTTCGGAATATTGTTGCGTTCTAGCGCTTCAAGAAATTCCGGCAAGCCGGCTACCGGTTTCAAATACGGAGCATAAACTTCCCTGAACAGCTGTTCTTTTTCGTCCGCATAGACCGCGATTTTTTCAGCGGGTATCGTACCGAAAAGATTTGTCAGCCAGTCGCGGTTGGTCCGGCCGTACACGCGCTGTTTCATGTCCTCTTCGCTGAGTTGTAAACCGTGTTTTTCACAAAAAAGGTGAATGCATTCTTTGTGGTAGCGGTTGGTGTCAGCGATAACACCATCCATATCAAACAGCACAGCGATAGATTGATTCATGAGTTGGCAGTAGCGTAAGGAAAGAATTCAATTTCAGATTTTAACGGCTTTATAGATGATCTCATCTTTCGGAAGGCAAAAACGTTCAATGGTTTCCGGCATTAATTGTTGTGCAAAATCATCCGGTAAAGCTTTCAGACCAGAACGATTGATTCGTTCCGCATAATCTCTTCCGTATTTGCGTACATGATCAGCCTGTCCGAAAACCTGCTCCCGTTCAGTCGGGTTAGTGATAGAATCATCTTCAAATGTTTTATCAGGCAAAGGATTTATAAACGGCACCTGAAGGATAGCAAACCCGCCTGGCTTAAGCACACGATTGATTTCGCGCATTCCCTGGATGTCATCTTTCACGTGTTCAAGCACATGGTTGCAGAGCACGACATCGAACGTATTATCCGCGAAAGGCATGGTATGGATGTCCAGTTTCACTTTCGCCCACGGAGATTCATAGTCAGCAGTGATGTAGCGGTCTCCGTGCAGTTTTTCAAATCGATCGATAAAGCAGGATTCCGGTGCGATGTGTAAAACGTCTTTTTGTCCGGTGAAAAAATCAGTTTGTTCTTTCAGGTAAAGCCACATCAGCCTGTGCCGCTCCAGCGCAAGGCAGTTCGGGCACAGGGCGTTTAGGCGGACCTTCAATCTTCCGTATGGCATGAATTTCCGGAATTTCCTTTCACAAACCGGGCACATCACCCGGTTGCCGGCATAGAGCAGGGTGAAAACCCGCTGGCCAATCCCTGAAACCTTTTGCAGGTATTTTCTCGGCACGTGCCGCGTCAGTACGGAAACAAGGCTTTTCATCAGGGGCGCTAAGATACACCGGGGTTAGTTCGGGCTGCAATTTGAGCGATTTAAAACTTTTTTACCTTCCTGATCATCTAAAGGTTGTGTTAAGACGTAATCCGGTATAAACAGCCGATTCATGCATGCAGAATCATTCCCCGGCCAGGCCATGATGCATACCGATGCTCTTGTGGAGCGCGCCCGCGAGGGCGACAAGCAGGCCCAGGGCAGGCTGGTGCAGTTGTGGTACAAGCGCATCTACAACTACGGCTATAAGTTTTTTTTCGACCACGATGCAGCAACCGAAGTGGCGCAAAAAACCTTCATCGCCATGTGCCGGTATATCGGGACCTTACAGGATGCCGGGCGTTTTAAAAGCTGGTTGTATACCATCGCGGTGAATACCTGCCGGGAAGAACTCCGCAGGCAGTCGGGCCGTCAATCCGTATCGCTTGATTCGATGATGATGAACTTACCGGATGATTCTCCCCGTTGGGAAGGATCAGATCATCGATACGACAATCCCGAAAGGCGCTTCCAGCAGCAGGAACTGGCCGATCTGCTGCAGGCTTGCCTGAAGGAACTCAGT
This sequence comes from Cyclobacteriaceae bacterium, assembly GCA_025455465.1. GTDB lineage: Bacteria > Bacteroidota > Bacteroidia > Cytophagales > Cyclobacteriaceae > UBA2336. The sequence goes on from JALOMI010000071.1 coordinate 8,588, forward strand.
GCTGAACAGCGCGAAGTGGTCATCATGAAGGAATATGAAGGCTTCAAATTCCGCGAGATTGCAGAAGCGTTGAACGTATCGGAAAACACCGTGAAGTCCAGGTTGTATTACGGGCTGGATGCCCTGAAGAAAATATTAGCAAAACGTAACATCACCCAGGAAACCATCAGTTATGAATCATAAACCGGATGAAGCCCTGCTTATTGCTTACCTCTATGGTGAGTTGCAGGGAGACGAAAAAACAGCAGTCGAGCAATACCTGCGCGAACATCCTGATGTGTACCAACGACTGCAGGAAATGAACTTTGTACGCGAATCACTGCAACGGATTGCCGATAAGGAAGTGATTGCACCACCTATTGTGCTGGAAGAAAACCGATCCGTTACTTTCTGGAATACCGGCTACATGCGTATGATCACCGGCATTGCTGCTTCATTGGCTTTGCTGATGCTGGTAGCCCGATTTACCGGGCTTACCATACAGGCAGGAAACGGTACAATGACCATCGGATTTGCTTCATCATTTACTGTGCCTGATACTAAACAAAAAGCTGCAGCTGCGTTGACATCTGAAGAAGTACAGCAGATGATCAATCAATCCATGGCGCAGAATAACGCTTTGCTTCAGGTGAACTGGCAAGATTCGCAGCAGCAACTTGATGCTTCCATCCGGAATAACCTGGCTGAATTTTCCGATGCCCGCATGCGCTCGCTGACGAAGCAGGTTTCTAACGCCTCGGAAGAACAGATTCGGGCTTTCGCAATGACTTTACAAGCCGAGAATGCCCGCATGATCAAAGACTACCTTGCGCTGAATGCCAACGACCAGCGAGCCTACATGGAAGAGCTGCTGGTTGACTTTGCCCGCTACCTCGAGCAGCAGCACCGCAGCGACCTCCAGATGTTACAAGCCAGGCTGACCAACCTGGAGGAAGAGAATGATGAGTTCCGTTACGAGACCGGACAAATACTGGCTTCCATCATCAATACTGTTGAACCGATTTCTACCGACATTAAAAATTAATCCATCATGAAACTTAACGTAAATGCTTTTATAACCACAATGCTGCTGAGCCTGGTTATCTTATCAGCTCCGGCACAAAAAATCGATGAGGCCCGGATGGAGCGTGACATTAAAGTGGCCGAAGGCGTGTTGGTAACGCTGATCAAACAGCAATTCGACCGGCAACGCATGTTTTTTCCACTTGACATTAAAGGAAGCTATGAACCCGGTTATGGCGTAGTTTTCCGGTTGCCGGCCGACTATACATTTCCGGTAGCCATGGCCTTTGCCGGTGATGCGGGCGACATTGTATTGCTGGACGGAGATTTTCCCGGATCATTTTCCTACAACTTCAATACTCCCCCGGTTGTTGTGAAGCCTTTCCATGAAGAAGAAATCCGTGCGCTGGAAGAGAATGCACGTGCCATGGCTGAACAGGGCCGGGCCATGAAGGAACAAACACGCGCGCTTCAGGAGCAATCCCGTGCCATGCGCGAGGAGGCACGCGCTATGGAACAGCGTTCCAGGGAATTGCACGGTCGAGCACGATCAAGTTCAGTCAATGCTGACAGCCTGCGCCAGGTTTACAGTGAAAAGTTAATTGCAGCTGCCACAGACTTCCTGGTGGATTACGGAGACCTGATCAGCCAGCTTGGCGCACAGGAGCGCATCACCATCACCAACCGTGGTGAACAGCCACGTACTTGGATGAACAGCCGTTACACAGGTGCAAAACGGTCTTACCTCACCATAGAAATGACCAAAACGGATATGACGGCACACAAGCAGGGTAAACTAACACGTGAACAAGCCATTAAAAAGGTTGCAATAGTTCGCACCGAATCAGTTGAAGCCGTTGAACCTGATCTGGAATTATTCTCCAGTATTTTCAACCGGTTGTACCGCCCAGATCTGGCCACCACATTCTTCACCAGCGAGAGTATTTATTATGAAAGGCTGAAAGACTTCGGTGCTGTATACTACATGCGGGTATACTCGAGCAACCAGACTAGAAACTCAGAACGTTATTCCATGCCCACAGCCAAACTGGAGGATGCAGACCAGGCCACCCGCGATAAGAAAGTGAAGGAAATGTATCCGGTTTTCGAAATTGAACTCAAAGAAAACCTGCTTGAGTATGGACGTACTGTAAAGAGCCTGGGTGACAATGAGTCGTTGATCGTGAATGTTCGGCTGACCAAATGCACAGGATGTGGCATACCGGCATCGCTCGAAGCTTCTGTTAAAGGCAGTGTGCTTAAAGAGTATTCGGCTGGTAAATTGTCTAAAGAATCGGCTTTGGCTAAAATAACCTTAAAGAAGGGAGCCAGCCAGTAAACTAGCGGCACAGGCACTATTACATAACAGGGTAAGTACTTATTCGGGTGGTTTCTCTTTCTGAGGCCACCCGTTTAATTTTGATTTCAATCCTTAGATGCAATGAAAAAGACCATCATTATCAGCGGAAGTGTATTGGTTGTATTTCTGATATCCTTCTTCGTGTATAAGAGTAAGACGAAGAAGGATGCTGTCGATATCTCTGCTACCGTCAAGCGGGGAACCTTCAAGGTGGAAATTGAAACCACCGGAGAGTTGGAGGCAAAAAACTCTGTGCGTATTGTAGCACCTAACCAGCTGCGCGAATACCGGATAAACAACCTGACTATCCAGGACATCGTCAGCGAAGGAACAGTGGTGGAAAAAGGCGACTGGATCGCCACACTCGATCGCTCTGAATTTCAAGGGCGGATAAAAGACAAGGAAATTGAACTGGAAAAAGCGCAAGCCGGGTTTATACAAACCCAGTTGGATACTACCCTTCAGATGCGTCAGGCCAGGGATGAGCTCATCAACCTTCGTTATAATGTGGAGGAGATGAAGATCGTACTCGAGCAATCCAAATTCGAGCCACCCGCTACCATCAAACAAAACGAAATCAATCTTGAAAAATCAGAGCGTGCACTGAAACAGGCGCAGGAAAATTACAAGATCCGCAGGCAGCAGAACATTGAGAAAATGCGAACCGTCAATGCCGAACTGCGTAAGGTACAGAATGAGTACAACGGCATGATGACACTGAACTCCGCCTTCAGCATTGTAGCGCCTGAGCCGGGTATGGTGATTTACCGTAAAGGCTGGGATAACAAACCGATTAAAGCCGGTTCACAGATCAGTACCTGGGATCCTGTTGTAGCAACGTTGCCGGATCTTTCCACGATGATGTCGAAGACCTATGTCAATGAAGTGGATGTGCGTAAAGTGAAGCGCGGGCAGAAAGTGGAGATTGGACTTGATGCCTATCCGGATAAAAAATTAGCTGGTGTAGTGACCAACGTGGCGAACGTAGGAGAACAGCGTCCGAACAGCGATGCCAAAGTTTTCCAGGTAGACGTGGAAATTGCCGGTACAGATCCTTCCCTGCGACCGGCCATGACTACCTCCAACCGGATTATCACCATGGTATTTGACAGTGTCTTGTATGTGCCGCTGGAGTGCCTGCACAGCCTCGCTGATACGATAACGTTTGTGTACAAACGCGAAGGGATTACTACGGTGAAGCAGGAAATTATGTTGGGAGAAACGAATGCCAATGATGCCATAATACTGGCAGGGCTGTCTGAAGGCGACCGGCTTTTCATGTCTTTGCCTTCCGGTGTAACTGGCGATGTTCGACTGATACCCGAAATGAACGGAAAACGCAAAAAGCCTGAACCGCAGCAACCGGAATTACCGCTGGAACAAACGATCACGCTGCCCAACGGCCAGGTTATTAAAGTATCCGGCAACAATAGTGGACAATTCGGTGCACCCTCAGTAAATCAGCAAGGCAGAGGAGGTATGCAGCAGGATGGGCAGCAACGCCCTCGTGGTGACGGTCAGCAACGTCCGCGTCAGCAGGGCAGTCAGCCTGCGGCACAGCCGCGCCAGTAATGAACCTGTAAAGCACGGTTATGAAAGAACGACTTCTGGCTAATCTGTATATCGCCATTGATGCGGTACTGACGAACAAGATCAGATCACTGCTGACGGCACTCGGCATCATCTTCGGTGTGGCTGCGGTTATTGCCATGCTGGCCATCGGCAACGGTGCGCAGCAGGAAATCCTGGATCAGATTAAACTGGTGGGGGTAAACAACATTGTCATCAAACCGATTGTCGAGCAGGAAGAAACCAAGATTGAAGAGGCTTCTGCTGAAAAGGAAAAGAAGAAATTTTCACC
>JALOMI010000002.1 GCA_025455465.1 Cyclobacteriaceae bacterium
ATACGCGGTGCGTGGCTGGGTGTAGGAAGCAAACATATCATCGACTTCCTTGTCGTGTATGGCAAAGCCCTGTCCGCTGGCGCCAAACTCGGGCATCACGGTGCGGATGATGGCGGCTATGGCGGCATTGTCTCCGGGTTGTATGGAACGAACAATCATTCGTGTAAATGTTTCTAAATGGCGGGCAATTTACAGTAACGTGTTATTAAAAAATAGTGCTATTATAGACCCTCATCGTCACCTTCCAGGGGACGATGAGGCTGGACTTTGTTGGTACCTACCGCAGGCACCAACAAGGGCGAAGCAAGAAGGGGAAATAACAATTACGCTAACAAATAATAAATCCTGCTAGTAATAATGAAACACTGCGACCAATGAAAAGAATATCCTTAACTCTGATGCTTGCAATTTGTATTCTTACCATAAGTTGTGACATCTACAGGCCTCAGAAAAAATTCAAATTCGCGGTACCAGAGCAGGACTATTTCTACAATTACATGGCCTCACACTTCAAGCCTTTTTTGGAAAATCACGGCTACCAGATTCAACTCATTAAAGTGCCAAACTCGATTGAAGCTTGCAGACTTGTGGCAAAGGGAGAAGCTGATCTCAGTTTTATTAATAATCACAGCGTGCCAGTTACTGAGCGCATCGGGGGAGAAGCAGGTAAATTACGTACCGTTCTACCAATGACTACACGTCTCTTTTTTGCATATTCAAAAGAACAAGTACCCGACACTGCTACTATCAGAGAACTTTTTGAAAACAGAAAGATTGGCATTGAACTGTTGGGTGGCGAAGCACAGCTAAACCTGGAGCGATTCATTTTAAAATCACAAATAACAGGAACACAATTAGTGTCGTTTAATGATCAACCGGACGTGATTGTATTCTGGGGAACATTTTATGGCGCAAGGGCCTCGAAATATCTAAGTGAAGGGTGGCATCCATTTTCGTTCAAGGAAAACTGGATTGAATTTATGACTTTAAATGACCCTGCATTAAGACCCTATACACTTCCTTCGGTGCCCGGTGAACAAAAGTCAATTCGCATCAACACAATTGCCACGGAAACAATTTTAGTGACTAATCAAAGCATTGGAGAAAATGCCATTTACGAACTCAAAAATCTCATCCATCAAAACAAACTGGAACTAATGCACCATGACATTATGTACCGTTCGATTAATGAAGACTTTGATAGGCAATCATTACTGTTCCCATTGCATGAAGGCTCTGTCGCATTCCTAAGCAGAGATCAACCAAATTTCTTTCAGCGCTATGCTGATATCATTGCATTGGTCTTATCAATTGCCGCATTGTTATACGGGGGCATTCAAACAATACGTAATACCATTGCAAAAAGAAAGAAGGAGCGGGTGGATAAATACTTCCTGGAGTTTTTGGAAATCCGACAGGACAAGGAAGTAAAATTGGAACATAAGGTAAAAAGACTTGATAACCTGTTCCAGCGGGCCGTGGAGCAAATGACCAATGAAAAACTGGAGAAATCGGATTTCCATATTCTATCCAGACTCATACAACAGGAACTTACGATTCTTCGGTTCAATGATTAAATCCTGTATGTATTAACTATTTGGTCTTTGCTGGTGCCTGCCTGCGGTAGGCAGGTTCTTCGCCAGCAAAACTGCGGCCGTTGATGTTGAGCAAAATTTACAAACCCTCATCATCACCTACCAGGGGACGATGAGGCTCGATGACAAACTTTTTATAGTTGAAAGTAACTGCGTTACAATCCATAGGTATTTTACTGCTGCTAACCACCCACCAGACATTACATCACTTAGTTCAGACAAGTGGCATTGATGGGGAAAACGGATTCTGAAGTCGTTTGAAGAGAGGATTACGCAACAATAATAAATAAAAAACCAAGTCCTGTGTCTTCACAGGACTTGGTTATGAATGATCAATAGTAATTGATTATATCCCGGACTGTGAGGACACAGTCCGGGAGAGAAATTATTTCGTGATAACAGCGGGCACGTTGGCTTCGCGGAACAATTTGTTGTAGCTGGCCACTTCCGTGTTCATGATGGCATTCCCCTGATCGCGGTAGCCGGCCCATTGTTTTTCCAGGTCGCTTAGCCGTTCACGAACACCAGCGGTCAGGCGCGGGTCGTGTACATCCGCGGTAGCAATCACATCAAAGTACTGTGCGTTCAGCTGGCTGGGGAAGTTGATCACATCCTGAAAATTCTTCTGGCGTGTTTCTACAATCTTCGCTTCCCACTCGTCCATCTTCTTGATCAGCGCCTTGCCGCTTTCAAAGAGTGCCTTCATCTCGGCTTTGTCGCTGAGCAGGCTGTTGTAATGCTCCACCTGCTTCTTCACCTGGCGCATGGTGTTTACCTGCTGATGCATTTCAGCCAGAGAGCGCTCGGCCTGTGCAAGAAACTGTTGCTGTGCTTTCCAGTCGCTGGCCGATACATTCTTCAGGTTCGGGTCTGCGATAACCTCAAAAGAAACTTCCGACACCTCTCCTTTGAATGACAGTCGCGCCTTGTAGGTGCCGGGTGCCACGCGATGCCCGCGGTAGTCACCGTACACAAAGGCATTGGGAATGGCCGGCAGTGTTGCTCCGCGGAAGTCCCACGCAAAGCGGTTCACTCCGGCATTGCCGGGCAACACCTGCGCTGGCGGAGGTCCGCCCGGAAACGGTTTGAACGATTCATCCTTCTTGCTGGAGTAGGTGCGCAGCACTTTTCCATCTGCTGAAAGAATTTCCAGCGTAGCAACTGCACTGGTGTCTGTTTTCACCGGCAGGTAGTAATCGAGAATCACACCCGACATCGGGTTTTGTCCGGTGCCGGGAGGAACCTCCATCCATGACGGTGTATAACTCTCATAGCGATAGGTGGGCTTGGGCTGGAAGATGCGTGCGCCAGCAAAAGTGCCTTTCGACTGCTGCAAGGCGCTGAGGTCATCGAGAATCCAGAAAGAACGACCGGCAGTAGAAACCACTAAATCATTATCTGCAAAGGCCATGTCGGTGACGGGCACCACGGGCAGATTCAGCTGCAACTTGTTCCAGGCAGTGCCTCCGTTGAAGGACACATAGAAGCCACGCTCCGAGCCGGCATACAACAGGTCTTTCACTTTTTTGTCTTCGCGGATCACGCGGATGAAATCATCGGCATCAATGCCGGTGTTGATCGCAGTCCAGGTCTTGCCATAGTCCACCGACTTATAGCTCATGGATTTGAAATCGTTGAACTTGTAACGGGTGGCGGAGATATACACCGTGCCTTTATCGTGCGGTGAAACGTCAATGGAATGAATGAGGCTCTCGGGCAGTCCGGCCGGTGTGATATTCGTCCAGGTCTTTCCGCCATCGCGTGTTATATGTACCAGGCCGCAGTCGCTGCCGGTGTAGATCGTGCCTTTCTCATGCACCGACTCGATGACATAACTCAAGGTGTTGTAGTTCTCACCCCCGGCACCTTCGTTGGTGATGGGCGAACCTCCTTTGCCTTGCTTGCTTTTTTCGTTACGGGTTAGGTCAGGGCTGACGGCTTCCCACGAAAGCCCGCCATTGGTTGTTTTGAACAGCACGTTGCCACCGTGATAGATGGTGCTGTAATCGTGCGGGGAAGCGATGATGGGTGCATTCCAGTTGAAACGGTACTTCATGTCTTTGGCATCGTACGCCAGCACATTGGACGGGTACTGCCGGATGTCTTTGGTGTGATTGGTTTGCACATCAAGCACATCAATATTTCCCTGGTAGCAGCCGCCATAGAGCAGCACCGGGTTTTTCGGATCGAACGCCACAAAGGCGCTCTCACAGCCGGGGCCGATGAACCAGTCTTTGTCGGTGAGGCCGATGTAGTTGTTGCGGCTGGCAATCACGACAGACGTATTGTCCTGCTGCCCGCCATATACCTTGTACGGAAACACCTGGTCTACATTCACGCGATAAAATTGTGCTGTCGGCTGGTTGTTGAGGCTCGACCAGCTCTTGCCCCCATTGAACGTAATCTCTCCGCCACCGTCATCACCGAGGATCATGTTTTGTCCGTTAGCCGGATTGATCCACAAATCATGCGTATCCCCATGACCCACGCTGACGTTCTGAAATGTTTTTCCCCCATCGATGGATTTCATCATCGGTGCGTTGAGTACATACACCACATCGGCATTGGTAGGATCGGCAAACACTTCCATGTAATACCAGGAGCGCGAGGTGATGCTCTGATCGCTTGAGAGGTGCGTCCACTTTTTTCCGCCATCATCGGAGCGGTACAAGCCGTCTTTGCCTTTCTCCGCTTCGACAATTGCATAAACACGGTTCGGGTTGGCGCGTGAAACACTCACGCCAATCTTACCCACCAGTGCAGGAAGGCCTTCATTGATCTTAGTCCAGGTCTCGCCACCATCGGTGGATTTCCAGATGCCGCACCCTTTGCCACCGCTTTGCACCTGCCACGGCAGTCTGCGGTGTTCCCACGTGGCGGCATAGAGTATGCGCGGGTTGTTGTAATCAAGGCTTAACGAAGAGGCACCGGTATTATCGTCCACAAACAACACCTTGCGCCAGGTTTGTCCCCCATCGCTGGTTTTGTAAATGCCGCGGTCGGGGCTCGGTCCGTGTGCGGGGCCTTGTGCCGCCACCCACACCACATCGGGATTGGACGGATGAATGATCACATCGGAGATGTGCCGTGTTTTTTCGAGGCCCGTGTTTTTCCAGGTCTTGCCGCCATCGGTGGATTTGTAGACACCGTCACCGTAGCTGGTCATCACCCCTCGGATGGCGTGCTCGCCCATGCCCGCATAGATCACGTTCGGGTCGGATTCGCTCACCGCGATATCACCCACGGAACTTGTTTTAAAGAAGCCATCGGAGATGTTCACCCAGGAGATCCCGGCATTCTCGGTCTTCCAGATGCCCCCACCGGTATACCCGGTGTAATACAAGCGGTCGTTACCGATAACCCCCGACACGGCATTGGAGCGGCCGCCACGAAACGGACCGATGTTGCGCCACTTCATGCCTTTGTACAGGTCGGCATTGAAGGCAGGTGCGGGAGCAGGAGCCGGTGCTTTGGATTTTTGAGCAGTTGCGGCAAGTGTGAAGAGACACAGCAGTGCCATGATTGTAACGAGTCGAAACATAGTATTCAGGTTTAGAAAAGTAAGTTAGAAACTAAGGGAGAACATTCAAGATGATTTTGTGTGAAGGGAAGGCAAAAGTTGGCTGATTAAAAATTTCGGTAAGTCCAGGCACCATCAATCAAGGTGCCGCGTATGGCGGAAGCATCGGCTGTGTAGACAATAGCCTGCAGGGCATGGTCACCGGCTTGCTGAAGCAGGGGCTCATCCGCTTGATAGATTACCGCATCCAGCGGGTGCCCGATCGCAAAATATTCCGAACGCTGATTCCCCATCGCCTCACGACCGGAGAGAATGGCTTGCTGAACAAGTATTGCAGCGCCATCATCGAACGTATTGCGCTTGTGGGTGGTGAGCCGTTGGGCATAGTCGAGCCAGCGCAAATCTTCCAGCGGGTTGAGGCTGATGTGACTGTCGGTACCGATGGACCAGCGTCCACCGTGGCGGTGAAAATCCGTCAGCCGGAAGATACCGTCACCGAGGTTGCCTTCGGTGCCCGGGCAAAGCACCGCGTGGGCTTTGCATTTTGCTAATGCTTCAACTTCTGCATCATTCAGGTGGGTGCAGTGAACGAGGTGAAAGCGTTCGTTGAGCGGAAGATTTTCCAGAAGCCATTCCACGGGCCTGCGCTTCAGGTAAGCGAGGCAATCATCCACTTCCTTCAGTTGCTCCGCAGCATGGAGATGAAACGGAATTCCTTTCGGTCCCTGATGAAAAGTATCCATGATGTCGTGCGCAGCAACGGCACGGAGGGAATGCACACCAAAGCCCAGCTGTGCTTTCGGATAATGCGTAACGGCATGGGCGCTGTCGTCCAGCAACTGAAAATAGTCGTCAATGGTGGCGGATATAAACCTGCGCTGCCGCGGAAACGGATCGTGGCCGAAATTTCCTTTCTGGTAAAACACCGGCACAAGCGTAATCTTTATTCCGGATGCGGAAGCTGCTGCCAGCAGGCGTTCCCCCATTTCCGCCAGGTTGTTGTAGGGCTTTCCGTCTTTGTCGTGGTGGAGGTAATGAAACTCAGCAACCTGTGTATACCCTTTACGAACCATAGCGCGGTAGCATGCTGTGGCCACCTGCTCCATCTCCTCCGGACTCATGCGCAAAGCACATTCATACATGGCTTCGCGCCAACTCCAGAAATCATCATTGGTGCCGGCTGTATGTTTTTCAGCCATGCCCGCCATGCCGTACTGAAAGGCATGGGAGTGCGCATTCTGAAATCCGGGAAGGGCGAAACCGTTGACATATTCTGTGGCAACAGGCTCTTCAGGAGGTGAGGTATTGAGGTAGCGAATGATTCCGTCATCGTCAACACCTACCCAGGTGTTGGAATGCCAGCCGGTGGATTGAAGGAGATGGTTGAAATGATAATACTTCATGAGTAAAGATGGAAGTTACTATCTCGTGATTGAATCCTCATAATTAATCTCATTACACGTCAATGGTTATTTAATTTTCACCCGTTCGTTTAAATCCAATCTTTCGCATGGGTTCAGTTTGCGGATTGAGAAGTTCTCTGAGATACTTGAAAATGAGTTTTATTTCTCCGTCTTGCCTCACAACATTACTTTCCAGCTTCTCAAGCTTGAGTAAGATATCTTTATGGGTAAGCAATGTCTCACGGAGTTTGACAAAAATTTCGATAATGCGGATACTCATGGTAATTGCTTTCTCACTTTTCAGAACGTTGGCCAGCATGAGAACACCATGTTCAGTAAAGGCATAGGGCAAATATCCACCAAGATGTTTTCGGGAAGGTATCGCATTTTGCGATACCATCATGTCTACTTCCTTTTCGGTTAGCTGGAACATGAAGTTATCCGGGAATCGTTCACTATTTCGCTTTACCTGTTCTCTCAAACGGATGGCTTTTACTCCATAAAGTTCTGCCAGATCTCGGTCCAGCATTACTTTATGATCCCGGATCAGATAGATCTTGTTCATGACCACTTCGTCCGGAATAACAAGGCTCTTTTTCATTCGGTGGGATGGTTACATCGAAGAACTTAATGTAACGAGAAATTATAATTCACAGGTAACAGCAATCCTTTTTATTGTTTTTCCAGCTTCCTTAAACCCGAATCAATTTCTGCTTTAGATAACCACTTGCCGTTGAGCATCACACCGCTGATGTTCTGGGTCTGCGTAATGTCGGTTAACGGATTGCCATTAACAAGAACGAGATCGGCAACAGCACCAGTACGGATCACTCCGCTGTCGTCAAGCTTCAGGTAACGCGCAACATTCACCGTACCGGTGCGCAGCGCCTGGTAGGGTGTGAGTCCGCTTTCGACAAGATAAACTAACTCCTGATGGGTGGAGAAGCCGGGCACATTGAACACCTGTGGCGCATCACAGCCGAGCAATAATCCGACTCCGTTCTTTTGACATTCAAGAATGAGTTGCCTGCGCAGGCGGATGAGGCTTTCGATGTTGGCGCTGTTGTATAACGGATTGGCGAGGAGGTTTTTCTTGGTCGTGATCCACTGCTCAACGGTCTGTGGCGCCATGTATTTGCTGTTCGGGTCGTTGCGGAAAGACTCGGCATTGTACGTTGGCGAAAACCATTTTTCAGCTAATGATTGTGTAGGTACCACCCAGATATTTTTTTCCTTCAGGGCCTTCATCAGTGAAGGGATGCGCGACACATCGGCACGATGACCAACGAACATGCCGAAGAGTCCGGCTTCCTGTTCGGTGACGTTGTCAATTCCGGGTACCAGCGCCTCCACAAAACCATCGAGGTGATCGATGGACGAGTAGCCGGCATCAATCGCACGCCACACACCGACAGCATAAGATACATGTCCGGCAAACGGGATTCCTACTTCGTGTGCCGTGGAGGCGATGGCCGGAAAAGTCTCCAGGTTCAGCCCCGGGTGGAGTTTGAGAAAATCATAGCCCATTTCTTTTTGCCTGCGCACCATCTCGGCTCCTGCTTCTGCCGTGCGCACGCTGATGCCGTTGAAGGATGGTCCCGTGGTATAAAAATGTGGTCCGTTAACAGTACCCTGCTGAATCATGCTGCGCAGTTCAAGGTGTTTCGGATGCCCCAGCATGCCGCGGATAGTCGTGATGCCGTTGGCCGCGAAGAGAAACAATACTTCCTTCATCGGTTCGAGGTCGTCAATGGGCGGAACGTGCGCATGCATTTCAGCCAGGCCGGGCATCAGGTATTTACCTTTGCCGTCAATCACCAAAGCATTCTTGCTGTATTTCGGTTTGGCATCGATGGCGGTGATTTTGCCCTTGCTGATGACAACGGTCTGATTAGGAATCACCAACTCAGCATCCATCGGAATCACATTCACCGAGCGGATAACAATTTCCCGCTCGCGGGAATCGATCCATTGCTGGGCGTTCAGATTCCACACAGACAATATAATAAGCAACCCGATAGGTAAGGCATGACGGTATTTCATGGCTCAGGATTTTAATTCTACGATAAGTTACCAAACTTTACCGTTACCCTTAAGGACACGATGAGTTCTTACAATGCCGGACAAGAGAGTCGATAAGCGGAAATTGTATTTCATCGCCCTGGTGCCTCCTTCACCATGGTATGAGCAGACATTTGAATGGAAACACTATTGCGCAAATGAATACAACACGAAGGGTGCGTTGAAATCGCCCCCGCACATCACCCTGTACATGCCGTTTGAATGGATGGAGGAGAAGGAGAACGTTTTGATGAAATCGCTCACCGAATTTTCAGCAAAGCAAAAACCCTTTGAGCTGACATTTGACAACTTCAGCAGTTTTCCGCCCCGGGTGATTTTTATTGCGTTTAAGCCATCAGCAGCGTTAACTGAATTACAGAAAACACTGATGCACTTTTGCCGTACAGAACTGAACCTGCTCAATACCAATAATCGCGACTTGCCCTATCATCCCCACCTCACCATCGCATTCCGCGATTTACGCAAAGCGGATTTTCACCGGGCATGGGAAGAATTCAAAGATCGGAAAATGGAAGGAACATTTTTGGTCAATAACCTGGTGTTGCTGAAACACAACGGAGCAATGTGGGAAAGTTACCGCGTGTTTGATTTTGCTTCCACGGCAAGTGCTGATGAATAAGCGGTGTCAGAAGTTATTTCTCGCAAAAGCTTCCTTTTGCAATCCACAGCTTTTTAATGTCGAACAACATGGTGCCTCCCTTGATGGCAGGATCAGCTTCGATGACTTCAGGCTCGACTTCTCCCCGCATCACCAGGATGTTGCCTTCCTGTTCGCCAAAGGTTCCTTCGGTAATCACGTTGCCGCTCATGCTGAGTTGTTTCAGGTACTTTTCATGCTGCCGCAGTAATGCCGGATAATCACCCACGGTTTCTTTGTGAATGTTGGAACGGAAGCGGATGAAGGTGTACGTTACCATATCGTAAGGTTCTTTCACCGGGCATACAGAACCTGTTCGAGGCTGATAGGGCAGTATTTCCACTTTCCAGCGCTGTGCCTGCACGCCCGGGTCGGTGCTCAGCCAGCGTTCAGCTTCTTCCTGTGAGGCGGTGTTGAAAATGAAAATGCCCCCTCCTCCGTCAATCGGTCCGGCTGCCAGCAGTTTTCCCTCTTTAGCCAGGCGCCCCATGTTATCCATGTGCCCCTTCATGATTTTATCGACTTCTTCCTTTGGCAACTCGGGCTTGTCGGAGCGGGCATTCAGAAAAATGAACGTATACGATTGGGAGTAGCCGGTTAATCCAAACAACAGACTACAAACAAAAAGTAAGGTGCGCATGGGTGATGAAATCAGGTAGTGAAGGTAAGCAAATGCAGCGAGTATTGCAGGCTGCTGATCAGGTGTTGTAATAAACATACAATGATGCTGCATATAAAAAGTTGGCAGTTGACAACAGGCAATTGACAATGACTTCAGACTGACCAATATGTTGTCAATTGATCCTTGTCAACTGTCAATTAGAACGGAATCAAGGTCCACGTAACAGTATACTAAATACTTGTGAGCGCCTTGACCAGTCGCTGAAAATCATGGGGCGTGTTGTATACATTCGGTGAGACACGGATGGCATTTCCGCGGAAAGAAACGTACACCTTATACTTCAGCAGGTTCTGTTTGATTTTCTCCCCGTCCATGCCGGGCGCCAGCCGGATGCCGAAGAGATGAGCTCCGCGCCAGGCCTCCTCTTCAATGATGAAACCCTTTTCGCGTAAGGCATTAACTGCTTCGCGACTGATATTGCGGCAATATTCCTGGATGCGTTCGGGCTGCCATTTGTTGAGTTGGCGGATGGCGGTGAGCAGCATGGGTACACCGATGAAGTTGCTGTGCTCACCCACTTCATACCGCAGGGCTCCTGGCTGATAATCGTTTTGGTAATTGACCAGCGCTGCAAAGTTTTCGCTGTCCTTGCGATTGATCCAGTTTTCTTCGATGGGTTTTCCGTTATCGAAATATTCACCGTAGTAGGCCAATCCGATGGCATACGGTCCCAGCAGCCATTTATAACCGGCACAGATCAGTGCATCGGGTTGAATCTGTTGCACATCAAACGGTAAAGCACCAACCGATTGGGTTCCGTCTATAATCAGCAGCGCACCTACCTCACGTGTGCGTTTGCGAATAGCCTGCAGATCGAACAACGTGCCGTCCGCCCAGTGTACATGCCCGATGGCCACTGCCCGGGTATTGGTGTTGATGGCATCGAGAATGTATTCATTCCAGCGCTTGCCGCGATCGCTATAATCCTGTGGTGGAACAACAATATGTAATTCGGCACCCTGCTCATCGCACAGTGTCTTCCACGGATAGTAGTTGCTCGGAAACTGCTCGGCTACAACCAGGATGTGCTGCCCCTTACCGATGGAGAGGTTCTTCACCACGTTGGCCATGCCATAGGAAACAGATGGAATGATGACCATGCGTTTCGGGTCATCGGCATGAATCAGTGAGGCGTAGGCTTCACGCAGTGCATCTGAATCCCGGAAAAAATCATCGGCAGCAATCAGTACCGGATTGCGCTTTCCGCGCAAGGCACGGATGCCGGCCTTCTCCACGTCTTTGTGCAGCGGAGACATGTACGCGCAGTTCAGATAGGACACCTGCGGGGGTAACGAAAACTGGGCACGCTTCGAGGTTAGCATGAAACAATGTTACTAAAAGAGAATCAATTCTGAATTGAAGTTGATAATTACTTCGGGGTGTTCCAGTCGAATGTATTGATCAGGTGAAGGATGTCCTTCTTCATGTACTCGATGGCTGGTTTCAGCGAATCGTTATGCACTTTGGTATTGAAGTAGAGGGCGCCCCGTAAAAAATTCTTTGTTGAGTCAGTGATGGTGAACTGCATTTGGCTGGGCACTTCACCGGCCAGTTCAACTACCACCGCTGTTTTTCCGGTCGGTGTTTTCACAATCACCTCATCAATGGCATAGGCTTTTATCTGGTGCTTGGCGGCCAGCTTATAGGCATCGTCCATGAATTCTTTCAGCAGCTGTTCGCTGTTGCGGATGGGTTTGTACGTGATGTGAATATTGGATTTCAACTGCGGATAGTAGATCTCCACCCAGTAGCGCTCATGAAATCCAGAGGTGTCGGGCAGCAGTTTGGCAGCTGTTGAATATTCAAAACGATAGGGAAGGCTGTCGGGTGAAAGGTGGTATTCCGGTGCGGGCAGTTCCAACCGGTTGTAGCCGATGGGCTTGGGCAGGTAGTCGCGCTGGCAGCTGATGGCCACAAGCAGCAATGTCATCAGCAATAATAAAGTGCTGAATACTGACCCTAAGCCAGTGTGTGAATTGATTAATGATTTATTGTTCCTGTTGTTCATGTACCTGTACCCGCACGCGCCTGATGCGCTTTTTATCGACCCCTTCAATCACAAACGTATACGGATCATATTTGATGACATCACCGGCATTGGGAAAGCCCTTATGGATCTCCAGTATCACTCCGCCAAGGGATTCGCTTTCACCTTTAATGGCATCGAATGTGCCGGGCTCAATATCGAGCGCTTTGCAGAAATCGTGGAGGGAAGTCTTTCCTTCGAAGATAAACGTGTGATCATCAATTTTCTGATAGGCTTGCAGCGCCTCATCATATTCGTCATTGATCTCTCCGATGATTTCTTCAATGACATCCTCCAGTGTGATCAGTCCGGCTGTGCCACCGTATTCATCCACCACAATGGCCATGTGCACATGCTTTTCCTGGAAGTCTTTTAAGAGGGAATCAACTTTTTTGTTTTCCGGAATAAAGTATGGAGCACGGATAAGTTTTTGCCACATGAATGGGGCCTCTTCATGAAGAAAAGGAAGCAAATCTTTGATATAGAGCAGTCCTTCGACTTTATCGAGTGTTCCGCGGTATACAGGTACCCGCGAATATCCTGATTTGCGAATGAATTCGATCAGTTCATGGAAATTCCACTCAATGTCTACCGCAGAAATATCCATGCGTGAGCGCATCACCTGCCGTACGCTGAGTGTTCCGAAGGTAACGATGCCCCGAAGGATCTCCTTTTCTTCTACCGTGGTTTCATCGGTGCTGGTAGCCAGATCCAAAGCCTGGTTCAGTTCTTCCAGCGTAGTATGGTATCCTTTCTTTTCCACGTACCGTTCGATCAGGTTACTCATGCGTGATAGCGGCACGGAAACAGGCTTGCACAGAATGATCAGCACACGCCAAATGCCGGCCATGAGCCGGGCAAAGCTCAGGTTGTTGCGGGTGGCGTAGACCTTTGGAACAATCTCACCGAAAAAGGTGATCAGAAAGGTAATGATGAAGGTGACCGCTACAACCAGGAGTTCAACAGGGGAGCGTGTGCCGGCAAGATCCCACATCAGGAAGGTGGCCAGGGTAACAATGCCCACATTCACCAGATTATTCAAGATGAGAATGGAAGCCAGCAGCGTCCGCGGATTATCCAGCAGGGCAACAATTGACTTGTCGCGGTCGTGTTCACTCTCGCGGCACCGTTCAAGGTCATCGGGCTTTAATGAGAAAAAGGCCACTTCAGAACCGGAAATCAGGCCGGACATAATCAACAGAACGATGATGATGGCCAGGTTGACCACATTCATCAGGCTGAAGTCAGCCAGTAGTGCCTGTAAAATATAACTGGGAGGTTCGTCCAAGGGGGTTCGTTTAGTTCAATACAAATCAAAACGGAAGATCATCCGTGCTGCTGGATTCGGCTGACATGGAGATGTTATCGGCAGCAGGTCTGGAAGCGGAATAACCAGGCTCACCGGAACTGTTGCTTCCTTTTGTAGAGAGCATGGTCATGTTGTCGGCAACAACTTCTGTGGTGTAGCGGGTAACACCTTCTTTCTCCCAGGAGCGGGTGCGAAGCTTTCCTTCGACATAGACCATATCGCCTTTGTGCAGAAACTTTTGTGCTATTTCAGCCAGGCCACGCCACAGCACTACATTGTGCCATTCGGTAATTTCTTTTCGTTCACCGGTGGTCTTGTCGCGGTACGTCTCGGAGGTGGCCAGGGTAAAATTCGCCACGGCCACACCACTGTCAAGATTTCTAACTTCAGGGTCTTTGCCCAGACGGCCAACCAGGATCACCTTATTTACACCTGACATATCAGCTTCAGTTAAATTGATTGTTAATAAAAGAAGTCATTACAGAAGCGATGCGAGTTGCCGCTGCAATGACTGCTTGAGGTACAAAAATACCAATCTTGCCCTTATGATAAAAGGTGTAAATCGTACAGAAAACGGCTGATCAGCACCGGCTTGGGCAAATCATGCACCTTTTTCATCGAATAAAACTGCAATGTTTCAGGATACGAAGCCGGCTTCTTTTTCAGTTCAATGACTACCGCCCGGCTGATGATGGTTTGATGCGACAGCACATGCCGGTATGGTTTGGTAACCCGACTGACTTCCCCCAGCCGAAGCAGCGATCGCAGCCAGTCATCTTCCTGCAACAGATTTTCCGGCTTGCGAACCCGCTTTTGTTCGAGGAGGTAAAATTCATACAGACCGCTCCAGATGTCTTTCCCCGTACGGGCCTGCATCATCAGCGAGTTGCCCTGCTTAATAATGTAATAGCTGAAATAGCGGGTGCGGTTCCTGGTGGCTTTGAGTTTAACCGGCAAGTCGGCCTGCAACCCCCGGCTGCGGGCGATACACTCTTTATTAAATATACAGGTAACACAAGAAGGGTTTCGCGGTGTGCAGTGCAGCGCCCCGAACTCCATCATGCCCTGGTTGAAATCATCGGGGTTCGATTCAGGGATCAACTGATTGGCCAGTTTGGTAAAAGCTTTTTTACCTTCCGTTGAATTGATGGGCGTATCAATGCCAAAGACACGCGACAACACACGAAACACATTTCCATCAACAACAGCCACCGGTTCATTGCCGGCTATGGATGCAATTGCTGCGGCCGTATAGTCACCGATGCCGGGCAAAGTGAGTAAATCCGCGTAAACGAGCGGAAAACTTCCGCCAAATTCGTGGGCCACCTTCCTGGCACAGGCATGAAGGTTTCGTGCTCGCGTATAATAACCCAGCCCTTGCCACAGGCGCAGTACTTTTTGTTCCGGGGCACGGGCGAGATCATGCACCGTTGGAAATTCACCAATGAATTTTTCGTAGTAAGGCAACCCTTGCTGAACACGGGTTTGCTGTAAAATGATTTCAGAAAGCCAGATATGGTAGGGATCTTTGGTCTCTCTCCAGGGCAGCGGACGTTGGTGTTGACGATACCATCCGATCAGTTTCTTCGCGAATTGCCGAGCCTCCATCCCCCTGATTATCAATTTTTTCAATATTAATTTTTTAATCTGAGGGCGCAAATTAACTTTGGCGTCCCATTGAAATTTAAACTTCGATCCCCGTGACGAAAGCAGATATAATTAATGAGATAGCAGAAAAAACCGGAGTCGATAAAGCAGATGTTACCGCATCGGTGGAGGCTTTTTTCAGTGTTGTGAAAGCAAACATGTCGAATGGCCACAACATTTACATTCGTGGCTTCGGCAGTTTCATCAATAAGAAAAGAAAGAAGAAGATAGCCCGGAATATCTCCCGCAACACCGCACTGGTTATTGATGAACATTACGTTCCCAGTTTCAAACCGGCTAAAATTTTCGTGAGCAAGATCAAAAACAGCGAGAAAGTAAAGCAGCTCGCTGACAGTGCGGAGTAAAGCTGCTCTTGATCATCAGCAGGGGTGCTTTCTATGCAACGTAACCGTATTATCCTGATCGTTCTCAGCGCAGCCTTCATTATCATCTTGTATCAATTGCCCAAGGTGGTGGTGAATAATGAGCAGGAATCAGTGCTGCCCGACTCAGCCATGGTTTCACCGGCCGATCCGCACGAAGGTCCAACGGCAACGGTTCAGACCTCAATCAATCGAATGCGGAAGGGTTTTTCCAAAACTTCATCTGGAGAAAAAAATGCTATCTTTGCCGACTCTTTAGCAGACCTGTACGCAGCAGCCGGACGGTTTGACAGCGCAGCCTGGTTTGCAGAGAGTGCAGCAGCGTTCTTTGGCACCGAAGGCAGTTGGATGAAAGCCGGTAACAGTTATTACCAGGCGTTCACGTTTGCGATGGATCCGGTTAAGCAGAATGAACTGGCAGAAAAGGCCAGGGATTTTTTCGGCAGGGTTTTACAGCGCAACCCGTCTAATCTTGAGGCCAAGACCAACATGGCCATGACGTACCTGGCCTCGTCTAACCCCATGCAGGGAATTACCTTGTTGCGGGAAGTACTGGCGCAGGATCCTCGGAATGAGGGTGCCTTGTTTAACCTGGGCATGCTCTCCATTCAATCGGGTCAGTACGACAGGGCCATTGAACGTCTTAATGAATTGGTGGCGGTTAACCCCGCTCATGTGCAGGCCCAGTTATTGTTGGGGGTGGCTTACATGAACAAAGGGGACAAGAAATCAGCCCGGCTGCAGTTTGAAAAAGTGAAGGAACTGGATAAGGATCCGGCCGTTCAGGCCACAGCGGATTCGTATTTAAAAGACCTCCGATAAATTAATTGTTAACCATTTCCCGGTAATCCGACAGGCATCGGAGCGGGAAGTAAAAATGTAAAACATTATGCCAAGCGGTAAGAAAAGAAAGAAGCACAAAATGGCAACACACAAGCGCAAGAAGCGCTTGAGAAAGAACAGACATAAGAAGAAGTAATCTCCCGCATTGTTTCGGGAGATAAGCTTCTGTCGGGAGCCGTACACATCATCCATTTTTAACTTGTATTGTTTTGAGCAATGAACTAATCATCAGTGCAACTCAAAACGGATGTCGTATAGCCCTGCTGAGAGACAAAACACTTGTCGAATTTCATGATGATCAGGAAGGAAGCAAATTCACGGTAGGGGATATCTACCTGGGCACTGTAAAAAAAGTAGTACAGGGCCTGAATGCAGCCTTCATTGATGTGGGCTATGACAAAGATGCCTTCCTGCATTATCTGGATCTCGGGCCGCAATTCAGTTCGCTGCAGAAGTTTACGCAGCTGGTGCGCTCGAAGAAAATTTTCGGCAAGCTGGAGAAATTTACCCTCGAACCGGATATTGACAAGCATGGCAAAATAGGCCAGCAGCTGTCTAAAGGGCAGGTCATTCCAGTTCAGATCGTAAAGGAGCCCATCTCTACAAAGGGTCCGCGACTGTCGTGTGAGTTGTCGTTAGCCGGAAGGTACCTGGTACTGGTACCCTTCTCGAAAACGGTAAGTGTATCCAAGAAAATTACCAGCAGCGAAGAGCGCAAGCGCCTGCTCCGGTTGATTCAATCCATCAAGCCGGAGAACTTCGGTGTTATCGTCCGCACCGTTGCGGAAGGAGCTGAAGTAGCTGAGCTGGACAAGGATCTGCGAACCCTGGTTAAAAACTGGGAAGACGGAATTGTCCGCCTGCCGGAGGCCAAGCCCAACGACAAGCTGATTGGTGAAATGAATAAAACATCTTCCCTGCTGCGTGATTTGCTGAACGATTCCTTCGACAACATTCATGTAGACGATAAGAAGATGTATGATGAGGCGAGAGCTTACATCCGCAGCATTTCGCCTGAGCAGGAAAAAATCGTTAAGTTCTATCAAGGCCGTGCCAAAATCTTCGAGCATTACGGTATTGAAAAACAGATCAAATCGGCTTTTGGCCAAACCGTAAGCCTCAAGGGCGGAGGGTATCTGATCATCGAGCACACCGAAGCCCTTCACGTTATCGATGTGAACAGCGGCAACAAATCAAACCGCGAAGAAAACCAGGAGACCACAGCGGTGTCGGTGAATATGGAGGCCGCACGCGAAATTGCCCGTCAGCTGCGCCTGCGCGATATGGGTGGTATCATCGTGGTAGATTTCATCGACATGAAGAACCCGGATAACCGGAAGCTCATCCACAAAGTGATGAAGGATGAGATGGCATCCGATAAAGCCAAGTCAACGGTTCTTCCGCTGTCGAAGTTCGGACTGATGCAAATCACCCGCGAACGGGTAAGGCCGCAAGTAAACATCGCTACACTCGAGGTTTGTCCGGCCTGCAACGGAACCGGCAAGATTACCGCATCGATACTTGTATCGGATCAGATTGAAAAAATGCTGGAGCATCTGATGACCAAACAAAACGAAGGCGGACTTGTGCTGGCAGTGCATCCCTACCTGCATGCTTACTTTACACAGGGTCTGATTTCTAAAAGAATAAAATGGTTTCTTCGCTACAAGCGATGGATACATCTTGAAAAGGACACATCACTGGGTGTTACCGAGTTCAATTTTCTGACAAAAGAAGGCGAGGAGATTCAATTAAATCCCTGAACGACCAACATCAACTGAAAAGGTCTTCTAAAACGGAAGGCCTTTTTTGTTTTTAGGAAGTACTAATCAGACGAAGGCCGGTCGATGAATGGTGATGCCTGCTGATGCAATTGAATGGCTTTGCGCGAAAGGATGATGGCCACCACCAGCGAAACAAGAGCACCCAGCCAGATACCGGGAATAAAAGAGATAAATAAAAAGTAATCGTAAGCACCATGAAAGGCAGTGGCGGCAAGTAATGCCAGCACACTGTTACGCCATTCGTGGCGATGGGTGAATCTGGCGATGCCAAGGTAATACCCCATCAGCACGGCAAAGGTGGCGTGCGCAGGAACAGCCGTGAACATGCGTACAATGCCGGTGCCCACTCCGTACTGAAAAACATAAAGAATATTTTCGAGGGTGGCGAAACCCATGCCTACCATGATGGCATAGACAATGCCGTCAAATGGTTCGTTGAAATTACGGTTGTAGTACAGGATGAAACGGATGAACAGGAACTTGCTCAACTCTTCGATGAAAGCCACGCGAAAGAAGGCATTGGCAAATTGATGCGCTACGTTATCGTCTTCAAAGTGAAGCAGAAAATCCAGCGGCCAGCTTACGGTAACAGTCACAAGGACACTGCCCAGGCCGTAAAGGAAGCTGATGAGAAGAAGTCCTGCCGGCTCACGCTCGTGTTTGTCTTTAAGGTATATGTATAAAATGATGGCAACTCCTGGTGCGAGTGCGAGAGCCAGTAAAATCAGAAAATCCATCATGGTATTACAGCGATCTTTTCATGGTGCAGCTATCGGTATGGATTTCCGATTACTCAATCACATCTTCTACCGCATTCAGCTTCGCGGTTGAAAATTTTCCACTTGTAGCGTAGATGATTTTGCCTTCCTTATCGAGCACAAAAAAGTAGGGGATATCTTTTTTCTCGAAGTCGAGGGCGTCTTTGTAAGGCTTCAGATCACCTTTATAAAACAGGATGTAAGGCAATAACTGTGGGTCAACATTTTTCAATGCCTTTCGCTTGGCCGTGCCTGTGGCAGCTGCATTCACACCGGTAAACATGGGAACAAAAAATACATTTACATCATAACCAAAGCCTTCAAAAAGTCCTTTGTTTTGCTGAATGAACTTTTCAAAGACGGGCTGAAACCAGGTGTTCAGTTCATCTTCCGATTTTTTTGAATAGGCTAAACCGAGCAATGTGTATTTTCCCCGGGTGGCATCAGGCAGGGTAACCACTTTGTCTTCTACTGTTTCTGCTTCCATCGATGGAAATGGTTTGCCGATAACCTGTGCTTGAATTGAAGCGGTACCAAGAAGATAAACGATGAGGATGAGTGATCTTTTCATAACAGGAAGATAGATATTGTTCTTCAGATTCCCGGTATTCCCAACGCATATCAGTTAATTCTTCAGATCAAGATAAGGTAATGCAGGTTGAATGGATTTTCACACAAAGGACTCAGGAAGAGAATTCAATAAAAAAGCCGCATCGCTGCGGCTTTCAATAAGTTTGTTTTTTCAGGCATTTTTCCATTTGATGGAGCAGCCCACCGCTTTGGTGCGCAACGTGGGGAAATCCTTTCCGCTGAGCAGTGCTTCAATAGCTTCTTCTACATATTTCTTTTTGGCACCGGCTGCATCGCGTGAGCTGTCATCGATAGCTCCGATGTAAGCAACCTTAAACGTGCCGCCTTCATTTTTCAGTACGAAAGTGTGTGGTGTATTAGTGGCACCAAAGGCGCGCGACACAACTTGTGTTTCATCCAGCAGGTAAGGAAATTCGTACTTCTTTTTCTCGGCCTGTTTAATCATCTCTTCAAAAGAGTCCCCCGGTGATTGTGCCGGATCGTTCGGCTGAATGGCTACCAGCGGATAGCCCTGTGGTGCATATTTTTTGTTCAGCGCAATAATTCGTTCGTTGTAGGCCTTGGAATAAGGGCACGTGTTGCAATCGAATACCACAATCAGGCCTTTGCTGTTTTTGTAATCAGCCAGCGAAACGGATTTTCCGGTTACATTTTTCAACTTAAAATCAGCGACCACATCACCGATATCGTAACCGCTTTTTACGGGGGTGGCTGCCACGAATACCAGGCACGCCAACATAAAGAGAATGGATTTTAGCATAACAGTAGATTTTTAATTGTTACAATACTTCTGCAATCAGTTTTTCAAGTTCGCCTTCATGGAGTTCGCGCTCAATGAATTTTCGTTTACCGGTTTTACCATTGATAATAATGGTAGCCGGGAGCGCACCCGACCAGTTTTTATCAACCTGATCAATCCAGCTGTTGGGGTCGCGTTCATCGAGAATCAACACCTGTGACTTGATCTTTCTCCGGTCCAAGAATTTGTAAACCTTTTCCGGGTTCGGATCCAAGTCCAGATCCATACTTACCAGGGTTACCTCCACGTTTTGGCGTTCGGCATTCAGCTTTTCAAACAGCGGCATTTCCTTGATACAAGGCGCGCACCAGGTAGCCCAAAAGTTGATGACTTTAACCTTGTCTGTTTTTGCCTGAATATGCTCCTGCAATTGCTTCAGTTTGATAATTTCTGCCTTCGGCTGAGCGAATAAGGTCAGGGAGATAAGTAGTAAAATGACGGACAGTGGAACTCGCATAATTATATAAACTCGTGATGTGCAAAACATGTTCCGAAATTACAAAGGAAGCGGCCTGCAGCAACGCGGGCAAAATACTTAAAATTCAGGCACTTAACCTGCGGGAAAAGAAATCCACAAAACAGCACAGTTATCCACATTACCGGAATGTTATCATATAACAAACTGAATACCAAAAAGATACACCATCGAAAATCAATCGATTCTTTGTGGACAACTTTCATGCGGTGGGAATCAGCGGGTTACCGGGTGCCTTTTTATAACCCTCAGATTTTCAGATTTCTAGCCTTGTTTTTTTTGTCATTTAAGGCATTTTTACCTGTATGAAGTCATCAGAAAACCGGGTAAAAAAGCTGTTTGAAATTGAGTATCCGATTATTCAGGCGGGCATGGTTTGGTGCAGTGGCTGGCGACTGGCCGCAGCAGTAAGCAATGCCGGTGGCCTGGGCTTGATTGGGGCAGGTTCTATGTACCCATCGGTACTGGAAGAGCACCTCATCAAAACGAAAGCAGCCACACCGAAGCCGTTTGGAGTTAACGTGCCCCTGCTTTACCCGGATATCGATCAGCATATGGAAATCATCGTCCGCCATGGGGTGAAGATTGTCTTCACATCAGCCGGCAACCCGGCATCATGGACGGGTTACCTGAAGGAGCGGGGAATAACGGTTGTGCATGTAGTGTCCAGCGTAAAATTCGCGCTCAAGGCGCAACAGGCCGGTGTCGATGCCGTAGTCGCTGAAGGCTTTGAGGCCGGAGGGCATAACGGACGAGAAGAGACAACCACCCTGGTGCTGATACCCATGGTTCGCGATGCCGTGTCGATACCGGTCATCGCTGCCGGTGGTATTGCTTCCGGCAGGGCGATGCTTGCCGCAGAAGCCCTGGGCGCAGAAGGGGTGCAGATCGGCAGCCGGTTTGCAGCCAGTGAAGAATCATCCGCCCACAGCAACTTTAAAGAAGCTATCGTAAAAGCCAGGGAAGGCGATACCCTACTGACCATGAAGCAACTCACCCCGGTGCGGTTGCTGCGCAATGATTTTTTCCGGCAGGTTATTGAAGCCGAACAGCAAGGAGCTAGTGCTGAAGAAATGAAAGCATTATTGGGGCGCGGCCGCGCCAAGAAGGGAATGTTCGAAGGTGATCTGGCAGAGGGTGAACTGGAAATCGGACAGGTGGCTGCGGCCATCAATACCGTCAAGCCTGCTGCCGATATACTAAATGAAATCTGGCAGGAATACCTTCAGGCAAAACAAACCATCTGCCGGGACTGAACCGACTATGGAGTTTATCAAGATCAAAGAAACTTGTTTGTATGTCCGTGACCTTGTACGTGCCAGGGAATTCTACGAACAAAAACTCGGCTTAACGTTGATCAGTTACTTGGAGGGCAAGCACGCGTTCTTCAAAGCAGGCTCCTCGATGCTGTTGCTATTTAATCCGGATGATTCGGCAACGAAGAAAAGTCCACCGGCACATTTTGGCGAAGGCAAACAACATTTTGCTTTTGAAGTACCTGCTGATCGCTATGCAGAGGCGAAAGGCTCGATTGAAGCAAAGAATATTGTGATTACCGATGAAGTGACCTGGAGCGGAGGGATGAAATCATTTTATTTTGAAGATCCGGAAGGAAACGTGCTGGAGATTTTACCTGACCAGGGAATCTGGCCGGAATGATCAGGACGCCTTCGTGATAAGCACACCAACTGCTTTACGTTCGGGCTGAGGCTGAATAAATGTTCCTTCTGTACGAGCAACTTTGTATACCATTGAATACCAATCGGAATATGCAGCATACTGAATACACTCATCGAATACATTGTTGTTCATCAGTATCTTGATTCGTTCCGGATGATTCGGTGAAGCCTGCAGAGCCTGTTGTTGTTCAGCAGGTAATTCGTGGAGACGAACAAAACTAATTCCTCGGTAATAGGTAGGTTGGGCCTTCATTGGGTCTTGATGCGGTTTTAAAGTAAAAGGTAACAAATGAATTTTTCAAGTTGCGTTTATAAAATGCTTGCCTACATACGCATGATGACCGGTGTTGTATTTTTAGTTTACTTGTGGCTTCAGCATGAGTAAGCACGGTTTTTTTGACAGTCCGGTTGAATACCTTAAAGGCGTTGGTCCGCAGCGCGCTGCGTTACTCAACAAGGAACTGCAGATCTTCACCTTTGGCGATCTGATTCAGCATTACCCTTTCCGTTACGAAGACCGCACAACATTTTATACCATCCAAGCGCTGAACGATGAAATGCCCTATGTGCAGTTGAAAGGAAAAATCAGCCGGAAGACTTTGGTTGGCGCAGGACACAAAAAGCGACTGGTAGCATTTCTCGATGACGGCACCGGCACCGTGGAGCTGGTGTGGTTCAAGGGCATCAAGTGGGTTCAGGATAAAGTTCTTGAAGGAATAGACTATGTGGTGTTCGGAAAGCCGCAGCGCTATGCCAACAAGTTTTCCATTCCCCATCCGGAGCTCGAAGTGTATGCTCCAAAACATGATCAGGGGGGTTATCTCCAACCGGTATACTCCATCACAGAAAAACTTCGTAACCGCTACCTCGACAGCAAAGCCATCAGTAAGCTGCAACAGGAGTTGTTGACTCATGCGCGCGATAAGATTCATGAAACCTTACCGGATGCATTGCTGCGCCAGTTGAAGCTGACGGATAAGCGCGATGCAATTATCAACATCCATTTTCCGAAAGACCATGAGGCGTTAACGCGGGCACAGAACCGACTGAAGTTTGAAGAACTTTTTTTTATCCAGCTGCGGCTTCTAAAACTCAAGCTGGTTAGAAAGTATAAATTCCGCGGAAAAATTTTTAACGATGCCTCGCTGCTCACCGAGTTTTACAATACCCAGCTGCCGTTTCCGCTCACCAATGCACAAAAGCGGGTGATCAAGGAAATTTATGCCGACATGCGCTCCGGACAGCAAATGAACCGCTTATTGCAAGGGGATGTGGGCAGCGGCAAAACGATTGTTGCATTTGTATGCATGCTCATCGCCATCGGAGGCGGTTCACAGTGCGCGCTGATGGCGCCAACCGAAATTCTCGCGCAGCAACATTTTAAAACACTCAGTGAGTTAGCCGATGCCATGCGCATCCCCATTGCTTTACTGACCGGCTCCACCAAGCGCTCTGACCGCACGTCCGTTCATGAAGGCCTTCGTTCCGGAGCATTGAAAATACTGATCGGTACCCATGCGTTGCTGGAAGAAGAAGTACAGTTTCATGATCTTGGCCTGGCGATCATCGATGAACAGCACCGTTTTGGTGTAGCACAGCGGTCGAAGTTGTGGAGCAAGAACAAAACAACCTATCCGCATGTGCTGGTAATGACGGCCACACCCATACCGCGCACACTGGCGATGACGTTGTACGGGGACCTTGATGTATCGGTGATTGATGAGTTGCCGGCCGGCCGAAAGCCAATCAAGACCGTACACAAGTATGACTCTCACCGGCTGGAGGTTAATGCATTTATTCGCCAGCAGATAGAATCCGGGAGACAAATATACATTGTCTATCCGCTGATCGATGAATCGGAGAAACTCGATCTCAAGCATTTGATGGATGGCTATGAAAGTATTTGCCGTGCCTTCCCTGAAGTTGCTCTGAGCATCGTGCATGGCAAAATGAAACCGGAGGCCAAAGAGTATGAGATGGCGCGCTTTTCCAAAGGGGATACCAAAATCATGGTAGCTACAACGGTAATAGAAGTTGGTGTCAATGTGCCGAATGCCTCGGTGATGATTATTGAAAATGCCGAGCGCTTTGGCTTATCGCAGTTACACCAGCTGCGCGGCAGAGTTGGCCGAGGAGCGGAGCAATCATATTGCATTCTGATGACGGATATAAAGCTCTCTGCTGATTCCCGCAAACGCATCCAAACGATGGTGCGCACCAATAATGGTTTTGAAATTGCCGAAACAGACCTTCAATTGCGCGGCCCCGGTGATTTAATGGGTACTCAACAAAGCGGTGTACTGGATTTGCTGATTGCTGATCTGGGTAAAGATTCACAAGTACTTACAATGGCACGAGAAATTGCCAAAAGGATATTGGATGAAGACCCCGATCTTCAGTTGCCGGTTAACCGGATGATCCGTGAGCAAATCGACCGCATGAGCAAGACGGCAGTCAACTGGAGCCGCATCAGTTAAGCAATCGGAGGAATCAGGCATGACAAAATAAATCACAGCACACATCACTGAAGTCCGTTTGCTTCGGTAGATTTGATTGATTAATTCATCACGATCATGATCAAACCCGATCCCGCCTTGATTCCGGAATTTTATAAAGGATATGTAAAGCATACTGAACACCTTGATATGATGCAGGCCCTGCAACAAGGTGGTGCCGCGATGATGGCGTTTGTGCGGACCATACCGGAAGAAAAAGGAGAATACCGTTATGCACCGGGCAAGTGGAGCGTAAAGGAATTACTGTGTCACCTCATGGATGCGGAACGGATCTTTACCTACCGCGCCCTGCGTTTTGCCCGCGAAGACAAGACATCGTTGCCTGGTTTTGAAGAGAATGATTATGCCCCGCGTGCCAATGCACATGCCAGAAGTATCTCCATTCTTGCCGATGAAATGCAACGGCTTCGTGCAACAACAATCGATCTTTTCAACAGCTTTACACCGGCCATGCTCGAAGCTTCAGGTATTGCCAACAATAATCTGATCTCTGTTAAAAATATCGGCTTTGTTATTGCCGGGCATGAAGTGCACCACCGGCTTGTTCTTCAGCAACGCTATTTCATGACCTTATGAGAATCTTGCTGTTGGCGATTGCCGGATTCCTGACAGCCTGCTCTCCGGTGTCAAAAAGGCAGCTAAGCCGAACGATACAGGAAACAGAAAAGAGCTTTCAGGATCACATGGGTTTTGTGTTGTATGATCCTGCCAAAAGGAAAACCGTTTTTGCCTACAACAGCGACAAATATTTTATTCCCGCATCCAATACGAAAATCGTCACTTTCTATACTTCGCTGGTTCTTCTCAAGGACTCCATTCCGGGAATCATTTATGGCAGGCTTGGCGATTCGCTGATTATTCGCGGTACCGGAGATCCATCACTCCTCTATGACCAGGTTAACGGCAGCAACCGTGTATTTAACTTTCTGAAAGAGCAGTCCGGTCAGCTTTATTTTGTGTCCGATAATTTTCAAACCACAGCGCTCGGACCAGGTTGGGCGTGGGATGATTACAACTATGCTTATTCAGCAGAACGTTCAGCACTTCCGGTTTACGGTAATACATTTCGTGTGCAAAGCACACCCGACCAAGTACTTTCTGTAAGTCCGCGTTATTTCCGTAACCAGCTGTCGATTGGTGACAGCTTGAATCGCTCAAGCATTGTTCGTGAACTCAACAGTAACCGCACGGCTTATTATCCCGGTCAAAAGGCACTCGGGTCCCGCACCTGGCGTGTTCCTTTCCGAACGGATAACGGCTCGGTTGGCAACTTGCTGGCCGACACACTTGGCCGAAGCGTTTATACCATTAATGCCTTTCCTGCCGGTGTTCAAAAGCAGGTGTTATGCAGTGTGCCTGCCGACAGCCTGTACAAAGTGATGATGCAGGACAGCGATAACCTTATTGCGGAGCAATTACTGCTCATCTGTGCCGGTTTGCTGAGTGATACCCTGCAGCCGGAAATTGCCATCCGCTATATGCAAGCCAATCAGCTGCGCGATTTACCTGATCCACTGGTTTGGGTGGATGGCTCCGGCCTGTCGCGTTATAATCTTTTCACACCACGAAGTATCGTACGCTTGTGGGAAAAGATAGACGGAATGGTAGAGCGGGATCGACTATTTGCCCTGCTGGCAACAGGAGGTAAGTCAGGTACGCTTCAAAATTTTTATACGAACAATAAACCGTATATCTATGGCAAGACCGGCACGCTCAGCAACGTTCATACACTCAGCGGATTTTTGCTCACGAAGAAAGGCGAAACACTTATCTTTAGTTTGATGAGTAATAATTTTACCGTGCCGGTGCGGGAGTTGCGTGCGCACATGGAAACCGTTTTGAAACAAATTCACGAGAACTATTAAACCAATTATAGCTGATGAATCGAATTTTTCTTTCTGTTATTTTTTATTCTCTTTTTTCTGCAACACTTCATTCTCAGGACAGTCTGAGCATTAAAATCGGTCAGATGATTCTGATCGGCATTCCCAAAGCGGAGGTAGATAAGGCCGTGTTGGAAGAGGTGCGCAACGGCAAGGCCGGTTCCCTCATCTTTTTTGAGAAAAATATACCGGCAAAGAATTCCTACATGGGTTTGAAGAAAGTCATCTGGACGTACAAACAGGCTGCACCGATACCTTTGCTG
Source organism: Cyclobacteriaceae bacterium (assembly GCA_025455465.1). Classification (GTDB taxonomy): domain Bacteria; phylum Bacteroidota; class Bacteroidia; order Cytophagales; family Cyclobacteriaceae; genus UBA2336. The sequence goes on from JALOMI010000002.1 coordinate 26,876, forward strand.
GTAGGCATCGATCAGGAGGGCGGCCGGGTTAACCGGCTGAAGGAGAAGTACGGATTCCCCCGCTCCGTATCGGCAGCCAACCTGGGCAAGATGCCGCTGGATTCGGTACGTTTCTACAGTGAATCAACTGCGGCAACTTTAGCGGGCCTTGGCTTCAACATTAATTTCAGTCCGGTGGTCGACCTGGCATCGAATCCGGATAATCCGATTATCGCCAGGCCGGAACGGGCGTATTCCAAATCACCGGACTCGGTAATTCTCTATGCACGCGAGGTGATCCGCACGCACCAGCGCCTGGGTGTTCTTACATCATTAAAGCACTTCCCCGGGCACGGCAGCTCAAAAGATGATACCCACATGGGCCTGACGGATGTAACTGATACGTGGAAGGAGGACGAATTAAAACCATACAAGGTGCTGATCGAAGAAGGGCTGGCAGAGTCGGTAATGACATCACATATCGTGAACAAGAAGCTTGACCCGAGCGGAAATCCGGGAACGCTGTCCAATAAAATTATCCAGGGAATTTTACGCGACAGGTTAGGCTTCAGCGGTGTGGTGTTTACCGATGATATGCAGATGCACGCCATCACCAAGTATTACGGACTGGAAGAAGCCATCCGTCTGACCATCCTGGCCGGGGTGGATATCTTGACGTTTTCCAACAACATCAGCGGAAGCCAGGACCGCACGGTTGACAAGGTGCATGCGATAATACGTGGTTATGTGGAAAATGGTACTATACCGCAATCACGTATTGACGAGTCATATAAGCGAATCATGGCTCTGAAGAAAAACCTCTCCATGTCGGCAGCAGATTACAGGGCTGAACTTAAACGTTCGGAGGAACACGCAAAAAGAGTATATGAGGAATCTTTACGACAGGCAAATGAGGCACGTGCAATAGCGAAAGAAGCTGCTGAAAAGGAAGTTCAGGTTCAGCCCGATCAATCAACAGGCAAGCCAAAAAAGAAAAAGAAGTGAAGTTTTGGGTAACGTTTCGGAAAACTCATCAATCAGCTAATAATAACAATTTACATCACGATGAATACACGCATTACAATCGTCACCTTAAGTATCCTGTTGCTGGCGGCTTTGTCGGCAGCCGTGTACACCGCCAGTCAAATGGCTGCGATGTCTTCACAGGCAGAAGAGTGGAAAGAAAAATACGAGGAAGCCATCATTGATGTGATGGATGCACACAAGCGGCTGGAAGAAAAGGAGAAGCAACTGCAGGAAGCCTTGGTGGAAGCACAACTCCAGCGCGCCATCGCAGAAGAGGCATTGAAAAATTCACAGCAGCAACGTGGCAGAAAGTGAAGCAGCCTTTTCAAATTATTGAACCTGCTGCAGAACAAGTTCCATTCATTCTCAGCATCCCGCACTGCGGCACTGCATTTCCTGACGAGTTGGTCAATGAGTTCAACGGAGAACTGATTCAGGCACCGGATGACACCGACTGGTATGTTCACCAGCTCTATGATTTTGCGGCTGAAATGGGCATCACCACCATTCATGCTGTATATAGCCGTTGGGTCATTGACTTAAACCGTGATCCGGAAGACAAGCCTTTGTACAGTGACGGGCGAATTATTACGGGGCTTTGCCCGGTGACCAATTTTTTTGGTGAATCGTTGTACAGGGATGAACGCATTGCGGTCAGGCAGGAAGAGGTAGAAAGGCGGAGGAAGCTATACTATGAGCCTTATCATACCGCATTATCATCACTGATTGGCAAAGCAAAAGAGGCATTCGGTATTGCATTGGTATGGGATTGCCACTCCATCCGGCAGCATGTGCCTACCATCCGGCCTGAAAGATTTCCTGACCTCATCCTTGGCGATGCCGATGGCACCAGCGCCTCACCAGGACTTATTGAGGCCGCCATTAAAAAACTGGAGAATGCCGGCTATGACTTCAGTCATAACCATCCCTTTAAAGGAGGATACATTACCCGGCATTACGGACGACCTTCATTAAACCAGCATGCACTCCAACTGGAGATGAGCAAGGTTAATTATATGGATGATGCGGAAAAGTATTATCATCATGGGCGCGCTGAAAAAATGCGCAGCCTGCTTCGTCACACACTGGGAGAACTGATTGATCAGTTAAAGGGATAGAGAAAATGAGAGGCCGGCTTTTTTGCCGGCCTCTAAAATGATTCACTAAAGATTTTCAAGAATAAAATCCGTCATCATCGTATGCAGGTGATGACGCTTTCTTCCGCCACGAATGCCGTGAGGCTCATCCGGATAATAGAAGGAACGGAACTGTTTTCCGGCATTGATCAAGGCATCCTGCAACGCCACGGAGTTTTGAAAATGCACGTTGTCATCACCGGTGCCGTGGATGAGCATGAAATGCCCCTGCAGCCGGTCGGCATACTTGATGGGCGAATTGTCATCGTAGCCGCTGGCATTATCTTTCGGCAGTTGCATGAAGCGTTCCGTGTAAATATTATCGTAATACCGCCAGTTGGTTACCGGTGCACCGGCAATACCGAGCTTGTAAACGCCTGCTCCTTTCGTCATTACAAGCGAAGCCATAAAACCTCCATAGCTCCATCCATATATACCGAGACGATTTCCATCGACATAAGGAAGGGAAGCGAGGTATTTTCCGCCAGCCAGCAAATCGTCCAGTTCCAGCTTGCCCATTTCTTTGTAGGTCTGTTTGGTAAAGGCTTCCCCGCGGTAACCGGTGCCGCGCGTATCGAGTGTTACAACCAGGTATCCTTTCTGTACAAGCAGTTGTGCCCAGCCATCCGGGCCGTACACATTGCGCACACTGGGTGAGCGCGGACCGCTGTACTGAAACACCATCACCGGATACTTTTTATTCGGATCAAAGTCGCGTGGTTTCAAAATGGAGGCATCGAGTTGGGTGACTCCATCGGCAGAAGGGTATTTGAAAAACTCCCGGGTTACTAGGCCGTATTCTTCAGCCCGTGCCAGCAAGCCTGCATTATCTTCCAACACTTTGAGCTGCTTATTTCCTTCAGTTTGATATAACCGAACAGTATTTGGTGTGGAGGCATTGGTGAAGTAATCCAGGTAATAGGCATGGTCCGGGCTCATGTTGATCGTATGTACACCCGGAAGCGAAGTGAGCGCGGTTTTCTTTTTTCCGTCCAGCCCGATGCTGTACAGCTGGCGGTTCAGGTAGTTGCCTTCGGTGGAGATGTAGTAAGCCAATTTGGCTTTTTCATCAATACCAACCAGTTGAATAACCTCCCATTCTCCCTGCGTGATCTGACGGATCAGTTTTCCCTCCATGTTGTAGAGGTAGAGATGCTTATAACCGCTCTGTTCACTGGAATAAATAAAATGCTTACTGTCTTTCAGGTACTTAAGGTCATCGCAGTAATCGATATCTACATAACGGGAATTTTTTTCAGTAAGCACAATGCGGGTGTTGCCGTTGGTAACATCAGCATGTAAAACATCAAGCACATTCTGTAACCGGTTTAGTCTCCTGATGGAAAGCAGGTTGGCATCGTTGGTCCACTGTACGCGCGGTATGTAGATGTCTTTTTCTGAGCCGATATCGGCTTTTACTTTAGTTCCGGAAGCGAGATCATAAATCCAGATTTCAATGACTGAGTTATCTTCTCCGGCTTTCGGGTATTTGAAGCGGTAGTCTTCCGGGTAAAGTGCGCCCCGGTTCCATTTCTGCATGTTGTACTCACGTACACCGGATTCGTCAAAGCGGTGGTAGGCCAGTTTCTTTCCGTCAGGTGACCAGTAGAACGCTTTGGCAAAGCTGAATTCTTCTTCATACACCCAGTCGGTGCTGCCGTTGATGATGTGGTTGTATTTTCCGTCATCGGTTACCTGTATTTCGCTGCCGGTTGCCACGTTAACATAGAACAGGTTGTTGTTCCGAACGAACGCCACAGCCGATCCATCGGGTGAGAACGTGGCATAAGATTGTTTACCGTTGGCTGAAAGCGGACGAACCGTTTTCGCGGAAACGTCATAGATGTAGTAATCAGCTTTGTACGATCTGCGGTAAATGCCTTCCCGTCCGGTCATCAGCAGGATGCGTTTTTCATCCGCACTGAATTCGTAACTCTGAATGGGAATGACCGGGTTAAGCAGGTCACCGTCCAGCACGGTTTCCACGGCCTGACCGGAAGTGATGGAATACCGGATGATTTTATTGCCATCCTGCGAAGTATAGAATTGCCCGTCATTCATCCAGTTAATGCCATACACCGATCGCTGGGCAAAGGTGTTGCGGAGGGTGAAGTCGTCAATGGTGATTTGCTTTTGCGCTGACAAGGTCAGCGGGAAGAAAATCAGGAGGAAAATAATTCGTTTCATCGCCATGCGTTTTGGAGGCGGTAAAACTACAAAAGGTAATTATTCAGGAAAGCCTTTTCAGAATACTTCTTACGCTTTGACTGTACCCTCCGCCAAAGAGATTAACATGCACCAGCAGGGGATAGAGATTATAGATATCAACGCGAGAAGCGAAGCCGGGCAACAGCGGAAATGCTTCCTGATAGGCCTGGTAAAAGGCCTCATCGAATCCTCCAAATAATTGGGTGAAGGCGATTTCTGCTTCCCGGTGTCCGTAATAAACGGCCGGATCAATCAGGCAAGGTTCCCCGTGATCATCCACCATCAGGTTACCGCTCCACAAGTCGCCATGAAGCAAGGATGGTTTATCTTCAGGCAACAATTCGTTCAGCCGAAGAAATAGTGTATCAAATTTTTTGGCATCATCTGCATGGAGTCGGTAACTCTGCAAAGCCATTTCCAGTTGTGGTCTCAATCGCTGCTTAACAAAGAACTCAACCCATGAATCAGCCGGAGTATTTTGTTGCGGCAATGAGCCGATGTAGTTGTGGTGATCTAAACCAAATTGTGACTGGCTGTGATTGTGCAAGGCGGCCAGACGTTGTCCGAGTAACTCAAAGTAATTTTTCTTACGAGGTGCCGGACGGATAAACTCCATGACTATAAACTGCATGCCATCGGCTTCACCGACATGATGAACCGCGGGAATGGTGATGCAGCGGGCATCAGCCAGTATGTTCAAACCCCGGGCTTCTAGGACAAACATATCCGGGTAGCGCTGGGCATTGTTCCACTTGAGAAAGTACGATGAAGACGTGGTGGTAAGCTGACCGCCATGATTGATGCACCCGCCTGTTGCCGGTGAAAAACCGGTGATGCGTTGCATCAGCAGTTCTTCCAGTGTTTTCTTCAGCGGCTGCGGCAGGCTCGTCATCCGGTGAAGTTGATCAAAATTTTTATCGGATAGAAGTTAACTGAAGTTGGAATTCTACTTCATCAAAAAGAAAGTTTCACTTTCAGGCCGCCATAAAAACTTCGGCCGGCAGCGGCATTGTAGTAACGACCGCCAACGGCATTGAGATCGTTGCCCAGGCTGTAGGTCTGGTCCAGCAGATTTTCTCCACCGGCATACACTTCAAATCGCTGATGCTGATAACCGATACGAAAGCCGGGCAGCAGGTAGGCATCGGCATAAACGGTGTTGGCATCATTCAGCGGCAGCTTATCGGTATACAGGCAGGTGGCACGAAGGTATAATCCAGGGCGGGTAAGCACATCGACACCTCCGCTGAAAATATGAGCCGGTGTACCGGTGAGTTCATTGCCGGAAAAGTCCTGCTGCCCTTTGATGTAGTTTCCGAAACGGTAATGATTATAGCCGTAGCTCGTCCACACTGTGATTGATTTCAATAGGCTGCCTTGTGTGAAATCCTTCTTGTAAGTAATTGCAGCCTCCAGTCCGTTTTGATTGGTGTTGCCGGCATTTTCAAAATACTCTCCGCCATCGGGCTCCCGCCTGATGACAATGGTTTCCTCCAGTTGGAAAGCATAGCCGGTCAACTCAACCGTCAGCTGATTATTCAACAGCCTGCTCCGCAAACCCAGCTCATAATTATTGCCTGTTTCCGGTTGCAGGTTTTTGTTGAACACTCCGTTGGAAGCATTGATTTCTGCCAATGTAGGCGGAGAAAAACCACGGCTGTAGCTGGAGAATATCACCAGGCTGTTTGATGCGTTCCACAGCAATGCCAGTCGAGGCATAATCTCGGGGTCATAGTTAATTTCTTCTTCCGGAGTGCTCACATCGGATAGCCGTTGAAAATTCAGATGCTGCCGGTTAAAGCTGAGTCCTCCGGTTGCACTCCATCGTTTCCAGCTGATTTCTCCTTGTCCGAATAAAGAGTATATGAAAACAGAAGATTCATCATCAGCGAGCAAAGCCCCTTCCTTACCACCTATATTTTGATAGGATTTGGTCGGTAGAAAGCCCCATTGAAATTCACCTCCGCCCAACAGCGTTAAGCGAGCTTCACCCAGTTGAGAATTTAATGTTGTCACTGAACGGGCACCCAGACTTTGTTCATTGCGATGGTCATAATTGCGGATGGCAGCATTCTTAAAGTTCACCTGGTTGCCGTACACACTGGTTCGGTTTGAAAGGTTTTTGCTGAAGGTGTACTCATGGGCAACACCCATGTAGAAGGATCGGAGCGAAACGTAGGCGTTCTGCTCTACGGCACCAGGCAACGTTGGTGTTGCCGGACGCGCCTGCCGGGGGTTGCTTTCAAATTCTGCCAGGTTTAATCCTCCGGGTGTTTGATAGAAGAGGTCGCTGTAAAAAATAAATGTCTCAAGAAGTTGATTATCGTCCAGTTCAAAACGGAAGACACTGTTGAACATATCGCGGCTCATCCGGGTGTGATCGCGGTAGCCATCAGCCTGCTGATGAAGGTACTGCACCTGGTGGGATGACTGCCTGCCGGCCTCTTCATAACTCAGATTCCACAAACCACTTCCAAAGGAACCGAACTGAAGTCCGGCTTTGAGCAAATGACCGGTGGTGATGGTTGGACTGGCCAGCAGCAATGCACCTCCGGTTCCGGCACCGTACAGGCTGGACCCCGGTCCCTTTACAATTTCAGCGCTGCCGATAACGGCCGGGTCGAGCTGGTTGAGATAGGTATTGCCGCCCGGGTCGGTTAAGGGGATGTCATTCCAGTAGACTTTTACGTTACGCACGCCAAACGGAGAGCGGATGGTGCTGCCGCGCACCGACAACCGATAGCTGCCCGGTGATCGTTCTTCCAGCCGTACCCCGGGCACAGTATTGAAAGCAGGAACGAGGGTAGTCTCATTAAAGCGCTGCAGCTCGTTTACCCGGATGACCCCGATCGAGGCCGGAGTTTTAAAGACCGGGCGTTTGTATTGGTATGCCTGAACGACCACCTCCTCCAGCTGGCGCGTGGTATCGGCAGCGTTGGTTTCCTGTGCCCAGGCTGCGGAGGGAAAGCCCGGAACCATCAGGATTGTCAGCAATAAAAAAAAGAATGTGGCAGGGCGATGCACCAGATATCCCAGTAAAACGCCCAATAACTTGTATTTCAATCGAATACACAAGATTTTCAGGGGATATTGGTAAAAAATGACGACCTTGCGCCCCGCTGAACTAAACGCCCCCGGCTGTCGTTATACCATCGGCCTAAACAAAGGGGAAAATCATCATAAACAACAATAAAAATGGGTAGACCACCAGTATTACCGAAGAAGAAAAAAGACGGATTCTACATTGAAATTCGCAATAAAGGCACCAAAGGACCGGGTACGATAATCATTCGCGATACGTACGAGGCTATGATGCAGGCCGCCCGCATGTACGAGATCACCAAGGATGTATCCATCCTGGGCGAACACCGCAACGGCAAGCGCGTAGAAGAAGCCAAAAAAAGAAGTTCTTCGAAATCAAAAGTAGGGGCCTAAGCCCCTTTCTTTTTTCTGCTGGATTACCTTTGCCGCAAAATTCTGTGGCGTGAGATATTTATTACTCAGTTTACTCTATCTGGCATTTTCCCTTTCTGCTTTTGCCAGACAACAGGAGCGCCCTTATGTACTGATGGTTTCCTTTGATGGTTTTCGTCACGATTATGTGGAGAAATACCAGCTTCCTAATTTTTCTGAATTCATTCGCACAGGCGCTGCCGCTCAGGCACTGATTCCCGCTTTCCCGAGCAAAACATTTCCGAACCATTATACCCTCGTTACCGGATTGTACCCCGGCAACCACGGATTGGTAGACAATGCATTTTATGACCGTGAGTTGAACGTACAATATGGCATGCGCGACCGTGATCGGGTGGAAGATGCTGCCTTTTACGGGGGAATACCACTCTGGCAACTTGCCCAGCAGCAAGGATTAAAATCAGCCTCTTATTTCTGGGTAGGCTCGGAGGCACCGGTTCAGGGGCAATACCCGAGCTATTACTACCGCTATGAAGAATCTGTTCCTAACCGTGACCGTGTCGACCAGGTGATTCAATGGCTGAAGTTGCCGCCCGCAGAACGTCCTCATCTGATCACACTGTACTTTTCGCTGGTTGATTCGGAAGGGCATAGCACCGGCACGCAATCAGAAAAATTACAGGAGACGTTGATGGAAGCCGATGCTATTCTGGGTTATTTGATGGAGGCTTTGCGAAGTGTCGGCCTTCCGGTTAATGTCATTCTTGTTTCTGATCACGGCATGCTTGAATTGGCGCAACAGGAAAAAACATACATCACCTTATCCCGGCTGATGCATGTTAAATCTCCATCTGTGCGCATCATCAACGGTGGCACGCAGGTGCACCTGTACACGTCCAACGTGGATTCCCTTTATCAGGCATTGAAAAGATCGGCAGTCAACTTCAGGGTATACCGCAAAACAGAACTGCCGAAGTCATGGCATTACCGCCACCAACGCGTTGGGGATATCCTGCTGGTAGCTGAGCCCTATTATTACTTTACAACAGTTGATAAAAATTTTGGCAACATCAGCTATCCGGTTTTTGGTGTGCACGGCTACGATCCGTATCGTGTACCGGATATGAACGGGATCTTCTATGCAAACGGACCTAATATCAAAGCAGGGTTATCAGTTACGGCCATTGAGAATGTGCATGTCTATCCTTTCATTGCCCACCTGCTGGGATTGAAAGCGCCAAAGACAGACGGGAACCTGAAACTCCTGATGCCTTTATACCGGAAATAATCAGGAAAATTCCTCCATCACTTCGTCAACAGATTTTGCCCCCGGGAAATAACTCAGCAACCGGAATAGAACGCGATCGACAACCGTATCCGGACAGGAAGCTCCGCTGGTAAGAATGATTTTTAAAGGCTCTTTTTTCGGCAGATAATGGTTGTTGATGAGGTGTTGCTTGCGCGGATAATCGAAGTGATGCAATTCCGTGGCGGATTTAATCTCACTCTCGGCATTGATAAAATAGGTGGGGAATTTTCGCTCACACAGTTCCACAATGTGCGAGGTATTCGAGCTGTTGTAACCTCCGACCGCGCGTATCAGCAAAATGGTATCGGATGTTGCCTTCCCCGTATTGCTGCACCATCAGGGAGCGAAAATAATCAGCGATGCCCTGTGTTTCTGAGGCGAGCATAGTAGTTTGATTGACCACCCCTACACGCTTTAAATGCACATCCGGATCAAAACCCGGAGAATACTTTCCGGCAAATTCCGTATAAAATTCATCCCGTGATTTTTGGCCGAGCAGATATGCGCCCAGCTTAACGGATTCTGCCATATCACGCACGATAACAGAGGAACCGGTATGCGCGCTATGCGAAAATGTAGCCCGTGTTTCTTCATGTTTAGGCTTGCCGTGGATGATGATGGTGTACTGATCTTTGCCCAGCTTCTCCGCCCGGTTCCAGACTTTCTCCACAAAGGGGCAGGTGGTGTTGTATTTCTGAATCTCCACACCCTTGTCG
>JALOMI010000275.1 GCA_025455465.1 Cyclobacteriaceae bacterium
CTTCCTGCTGGCCGCAGCGATGTTCACGCACATCATGGATTTCATGATCTTCATGCCGCTGAGCCCCTCGCTGATGAGCATCTTCGAAATCACCGCGCAGGAGTTCAGCCTGCTGGTTTCTTCCTATACGATTACAGCGGGTGTTTCCGGGTTCCTGGCTGCTTTTCAAATCGACCGTCACGACCGCAAGCGCATGATGCTGGTGATGTATGCCGGCTTCACCATCGGCACCCTGGCCTGTGCGCTCGCACCTTCCTTTTTATTTCTGCTCATTGCCCGCTCCGTGGCCGGTGCCTTCGGTGGTGTGCTGGGTGCGCTGATTCTCTCCATCGTAAGCGATACCGTGCCGCTCGAACGCAGGGCGAAAGGTATCGGTATCATCATGGCCTCCTTCTCGGTGGCCTCCGTGTTTGGTGTTCCCTTCGGATTATTTCTGGCCAGCAAGTTCTCCTGGCACGCACCTTTTCTTTTCCTGGCCATCATCGCGGGCATTCTTTACGGACTGATGATTTTCTTTATTCCTCCGCTGCGCGCCCATCTCAATACGCCAAGAAAAAAATCATCCGAAATCCTGAAAAGCATTTTTCTGCAACGCAACACGTTACGCGGCCTTTCCTTCACAGCAGTACTCTCGCTCGGCCACTTCACTATCATTCCTTTTATCGCTGCTTATATGGTGGGCAATGTGGGATTTTCGAACAGCGACCTATCCTATATCTACCTGGTTGGTGGTGCACTCACCATTTTCTTTTCACCCTGGGTGGGTAAGATGGCGGACAAGCACGGTCGGTTAAAAATCTTCACCATTTTCGGCAGCCTGGTCATCATACCCATTGTCATCATCACGAATATGCCTCCGATGCCGCTTTGGGCCGCCTTGATAGTATCCGGCATCTTCTTCATTTTCAGCAACGGGCGCATGGTGCCATCCACCACTATGGAGACCGCGGTCATCGTACCGGAGAGCCGCGGAAGTTACATGAGCATACGTTCATCCGTTCAGCAACTCACTTCCGGCTTTGCCTCCTTTCTCGCAGGCACCATTATCAGCGAAAAACCTTCCGCGTTCAGCGCTGATGCGATCGCCCTGGTGAATTATGAATACGTGGGCATGGTGGCTGTATTCTTTAGCCTTGCCTCCTTATGGCTGGCGCGAAAGCTTACCGTGGCGCAGGGGGCGTGAACTCAATGCAAGGTTTAAGGTTTAAGGTTCTAGGTTTAACGTTGTCAATTAGCAATGAACAATTTACAATAGTGGATTGAAGTTTTCGGATTGGATTTTTGATCCGGTCCCTTGTTGCCTGAATAGCCTGAATGAACGGATTGATTTGTATACCTTGATTGATGGCTACTCCAAGCCCGAAGGGCTTGAATGAGCCTGGTCCCAGACCGTGTCGCGGGTAAATGGCCACAGTGAAATACAACCCTGAAAGGGCTGAATGTTTTTGAAGGTAACATTGCTTAATTTCACCTGAACGAAAACCCTGTTAACATCATGGATTTACTTTTTACGATCGCCAACAGCGCTGCCATGGTGGGCTGGGTGCTGATGATTTTTGCACCGCGCTTTGCAGCCACCCGGTTTCTTGTCTTATCGGGCGCTTTAATGCTTGCGCTCGCTGCCACTTACATCACCCTGATTGTGCTCTACTTCGGCAACAGCGAAGGCAACTTCAGTTCACTGGATGGGGTGATGCAACTATTTCAAAACCGGGAGGCCGTTATAGCCGGCTGGATCCATTATCTCGCCTTCGACCTGTTTGTCGGAAGCTGGATCGTGAGCAACAGCCGGAAGCTGGGCATCCGTCATCTGTATGTTATCCCCTGCCTGTTTTTCACCTTCATGTTCGGACCAGCCGGATTATTACTGTATTATGTAGTGCGTGCTGCAGTCACAAAAAAAATACTGCAGGAAAACTTTTAATCGTTATCCGCGGCTGATTTTCACCCCGGTCATCGTGATGGAACCCATCACCGCCTTGTCGTTGAAGAAGGTGGCGTGCTCGTCCTTGGCCTGCAAGCCAAGGATGTAGAGCAACGGAAAATAATGATCCGGTGTGGGTATGGCATAGTGTGCCGCTGTTCCGAGTGAATCATACCGGATAAGCGGATCATGCTGATGCGAAGCAATCAACTCCTTAAACCGATCATTCATCTCCACGGCCCAGTCGAATCCGAATTCGGGTTCATGCGCCCGTGACCAGTCGATCATGCGCAGGTTGTGTACCATGTTTCCACTCCCGATAATCAGCACACCTTTGTTTCGCAACGCACTCAGTTCACGCGCCAGTTCGTAGTGATACCGTTCCGGCTGATGATAATCGATGCTCAGCTGCAAAACCGGAATGTTTGCCTCCGGATACATATGCCGCACGACTGTCCAGGTGCCGTGGTCCAAGCCCCACTCGTGATCAAGGCCCACTTCGGTTGATGTCACCAACCGTTTCGCTTCGGCCGCCAGCTTCGGATTACCCGGTGCCGGATACTCCACATCAAACAACGCTTTCGGGAAGCCACCGAAATCATGGATGGTCTTCGGGAAATCCATAGCCGTGATGTGCGTGCCCCGTGTCAGCCAGTGCGCACTGATCACCAGCACGGCTGAAGGCATGGGTATCTCCTGTCCCAGTTGTTTCCATTGCACAGAGAACTCATTGTCTTCAATGCCATTCATGGGCGACCCGTGCCCGATGAACAACAGGGGCATCCGGTGCCCGGTAAAAGGTAATTCATCCAGGTGCTTTCCGGGTGAAGTATTCATCGTCATGGTGTCATTCTAAATGACCGGAGTGAAAGAAAAGTTCATCAGGACACAAAAATGCAGGTGCAATCTGGTTTCACAACCATTAACTTCAGGACGCGTGCCGGTATTCCGAAAGTGCTAATCAAACTTGAACATCCCAGATTAACCGCTGCCTATCGGCTTTACATAAACCGGCTCAGCAGGTTTTCGATATACTCCTGCCTGCCGCTGATCTGCAACGGTTCACCATTGCGCAGTGCATCGCGGTGCAGGTCTTCCAGGCTGAGTTTTCCGTTTTCAAACTGTTTACCTTTTCCTTTGTCGAAGGAAGCGTAGCGTGCCCTTATCAGGTTGCCCAGTTCTCCGTTATCGAGGATGGCTTGCGCAATCAGAAGCGCGCGTGCAAAAGCATCCATGCCTCCGATGTGTGCATAGAAAATATCCTGAAGGTCGGTGGAGTTTCTGCGTGTCTTTGCATCGAAGTTGATGCCTCCGGTTTTGAAGCCCCCGGCTTTGAGAATCACCAGCATGGCCTCTGTCAGCTCATACAGGTTATTCGGGAACTGATCGGTATCCCATCCGTTCTGATAATCCCCGCGGTTGGCATCAATGCTGCCCAGCAAACCGGCATTGGCGGCCACCTGCAGTTCATGCTGAAAGGTATGGTTGGCTAATGTGGCATGGTTCACTTCAATGTTGAGTTTGAAATCATCCATCAGATCAAACTCGCGCAGGAAGGCAATCACCGTGGCCGCATCGAAATCATATTGATGCTTGGAAGGCTCCATGGGCTTCGGTTCAATCAGGAACGTACCTTTGAATCCATTCTTACGTCCGTAATCGCGCGCCATGTGGAGGAAGCGCGCCATGTGCTCCTGTTCCCGCTTCATATCCGTATTCAGCAGCGACATATACCCTTCGCGCCCGCCCCAGAAAACATAATTGGATCCGCCCAGCTCGATGGTGGCATCGATGGCATTCTTCACCTGCGCACCGGCCCAGTTTACCACCTGATAATCCGGGTTGGTAGCCGCGCCATTCATGTAGCGCGGATGGCTGAAGAGGTTGGCAGTTCCCCACAGTAATTTGATGCCCGTTTGCTTTTGCTTCAGTTTCGCATACGCCACCAGCTTATGCAGGCGCTCTTCCGATTCTTTCAGTGTGGGCGCTTCATCCACGAGATCGTAATCGTGAAAGCAGTAAAAGCCGATGCTGAGTTTTTGCATCAGCTCAAATGCCGCATCCATCTTGTCTAGTGCACGCTGCACCGGATCGGGATCACGGTTCCACGGAAAGTTCTTGGTGCCCGGTCCGAACGGATCACCACCGGTGCCGCAGAACGTATGCCAGTAGGCTACGGCAAAGCGCAGGTGCTCGGCCATGGTCTTCTTGCCCACTTTGCGTTTCGGATCGTAGTACTTGAAGGCAAACGGATTTTTCGATTTCGGCCCTTCGAATTTGATGGTGGGGATGTCACCAAAGAACTGGTTCCTG
>JALOMI010000276.1 GCA_025455465.1 Cyclobacteriaceae bacterium
GTGCAATCATCACCGGCAGTTTCTCCACCAGGTCACGAATGATTTCAAATGAGGCACTGCCCGAGCCGATGATGATGGCTGCACGCAATACCGTTAATGCGGCAGTGCATTGCGCCAATATATCTTCCACATTCTTCCGGGAACTGAGGTGAACGGATAATGAAGGGTCATTGACGATGCCTCCGAGATAAATGATTTGCTGCGCGTTGGTACGGTTTATATAGTTCACAAAGTTCCCGGCCGATTCCTGTTCCATGGCGGCAAAGTCTTCAGCGGTACTCATGGAATGAACCAGGTAGTAAGCAAAGTCAATATGCAGTGGAAGCTTTTCAAGTGAAGCAGGATTGGTCAGATCAGCTTCATAGACAGAAATCCGATTGAGTTGCTCCTCAGTAAAATCTTCATAATCGAACCTGCGCTTGTCGCGCACAAGGCAAACGATCTGGTGCCCCTGCTCCAGCAAAACAGGCAGCAACCTGCGGCCTATGTAACCGGTTGACCCGGTTAATAATATGGTTTGCGGTTTCATGGGGTATGCTTTTGCATGAGGTTTTTCTCACAGGCTTTCCAGAAACTTGTAAATGAACCCTTCACACGGTTAACGGAAGGGAACAACCACTCGGGTTCGTCTTTTATTCCAGGATAATGCCGGAAAGCCGGATGTTCTTTGCTGAGGATTTCCGGGAACGCTGCCAATGCTGGAATATCATTTACTTCTCCAATATAAATCTGGAGTCCGTTGATTTGATACGCTAAGGAGAGAATAAAATCCATCACATTCGCTGAAACCGGATAGTGATTGAAGTAGGAGGGTTCAAGGATGAGCAAACGGTTTGCTGGTTCTTCATTCCGCCACAGCGGATCAAGGTTGCAGGAGTTGTACAGTAATAGCGGAAGGTTGTAGTCAAATAGAGGTGAATTTACTACCGGTAATATTGTTGTGAGATCAGGTGAAATAACCGGCTGGAGCACTTCCGGAACATTCATTCTCATTACCGCTTCGTACGATTGATCAAGAAACGTGTCGCGCTGAGTTGTGTTGCCATAAGTATTAATGTTGTCCTGGTTGCAGAAATATTTTTTCGAACTGAACGTGCCCGCCACCCACTGCCAGCTGAGGGAATTGCTGGCCAGATCACCATCGAGCAGATGATAATACATCCATTTCGAAGGATTATGCCAGTGTACTTGTCCAACATTGGTCACGATGCTGGCAACATACATTCGCACGTGGTTGTGCATATAACCGGTGCTGTAAAGTTCCTGAATGCCCTGATCAATTGCTTCAATACCGGTTGTAGCATCGGCAACAGACTTAATCATCTGGTGGTGTTTAACCGGTTGTTGTGCATTATTGAAATCCGAGAATATTCTATTGCCTTGTTCAAACCAGATTCGCTGAAAGTATTCACGCCAGCATAATTCATAAATGAATTTCTGTGCATCGTTTACAGAAGCTCGTTGCAGAATTCGGTTCATCACGTACGGCAGACTGACAACACCACGACTCAGGTAGGGTGATAGTCTCGATACAGAGCCGTTCAGGTAATTACGGGTGTGTGCATAGGCAGTTACATCCAGCGCATCAATCCGTTGGTTAATAGCTTCCAGTGTCACGGGAAAAGTGCTCATGACAGAATGATTTTCTTTTCTTTTAGGTAGTTCAGCGTAAGTGGAATACCGTCATTCAGATTTTTGCTTGTGATGACATCGCACAGGACGCACCAGTGGTCTCCGCCATCGAGCCAGTGAACAACATCCAGGTGTACAATAGCCAGGGCGGATTTCAGGTAGGGAAACGGACCGAGAAAATTCATGTCATTCGCCAGGCGTTTTAGTTTGTCGGTTTTCTTTCCGCTTTTCTTTCCCAACAGGTTAACCAGTTTGCTGTGTGACTGATCAAGGAACTGCAGCACAAACTGGGGGTTTTCTTTCACAAGCTCCAGGGTAAAGGTGTTTTTGTAAATCGCCACCATATACCTTTTGGGGTGCATCGATACTGGTGTAACATAGGAACAGATATTCATATTACTGCGATCGCCTGCTGCACTCGCGATGCTGTACACCGGCTGGTCCACCCGGTTCCAGGGTTTCTTTTTGAGGGCTGTCATTGAAGTGATTGCAGAAAATTTTCAGCGGTCCTGAACAGCATGGTCTTCTTTTCTGGATCCATTTTCTCCAGTTGCTTTACCATCATGCTCATGCGCGGATTTTTGATGAAAGTTTTTTGATGCTTGTCGATAAATCGCCAGTACAAACCATCCCACACTTTGCACCAGTCGCCTTTTGGGTAATGACTCATCTTCAGGATATAGTTGGAAGAACTGATATACGGCTTGGTAGCCATCAGTCCGCCATCGGCAAACTGGCTCATGCCGTACACATTCGGTACCATCACCCAGTCGTACGCATCAATGTACAGTTCCATAAACCAGCGGTACACATCATCAGGATCAAACTCACAGAGAAGCATGAAGTTTCCGAGTACCATCAATCGTTCGATGTGATTGGAATAACCGGTTTTCAGCAGTCGTTTAATCACTTGATCAACCGGTTCAATGCCGGTGGTGCCGGTGTAAAAGGAGGAAGGTATTTTTCGTGAATGCTTCCAGTAGTTCATGGTACGTTCCTTCACGCCTTCGCGGGTGTACACTGCGCGGATATATTCACGCCAACCCAGCACCTGGCGGATAAAGCCTTCCGCTGAATTTACCGGGATATCATACTGGTGGAAGTACGTTTCCGCTTTACGAATAATTTCTTCCGGTGAAAGCAAGCCGATGTTCAATGCCGGTGTTAATACGGAATGAAATAAGAACGATTGACTCGGAACAATGGCATCCTGATATTCACCGTAATGATGGAAGCGGTGTTTCAGGAAATCATCCAGCATCTTTTCCGCCTGCCTCACGGTAACGGGATAGTTAAATAAGTCTGCTTTACCCGGATTGTTTGCAAAGTTCTTTTCTACATACCGGATGGATTCTTCTGTGATCGTGTCTGTTTTACTTTTCGGCAGGGCAGGAGGCTGCACGCCTTTCGGAAGGCGCGCCCGGTTCATTACATCATACGTCCACGATCCGCCAACCGGATTATCCGATTCCAGCAGGATGTTTTTTTGCTTGCGCAGCTCGATATAAAACTCGGTCTGGAAATAGCGCTTTTTCTTTTGAAAGAACTGATCAATGAATTCGGTTGAACAGATGAAGTTGGGGGAATCATAGTGAATGAGTTCGATCCCACTCTTTCGACTCTCCCGTTTAAGCCTGCGTTCGAGCAGGTAGTCCACCGTATCTGCATAATGAATGCTGCTGATCTTTTGCTTCTGAAGGATTTTAAAAAGCGTTGCGGTGTATAGAGTCTTGGCATGATCCACATACTGAACGAAATGCCCTTTGCTTTTCAGGTTTGCTTCGTAGTGTTTCATCGAAGCCCGGTGCAAGACCAGTTTCTGTTGATGAAACGGATACTGCCCGAAGAATAAATCATCCTCAATCAAGAAAACCACCCGTTCAGCTTTCAGTGCCGGGTGCTTTGAAAAAAGCTGATGAGGAAAGATTAAAACAGCCTCCATGTAAATTAAAACACCGCTTGGTCTGGTATGTTTTTCAAACGAAGCGTAAAGAAAATAATCAGCTGAAAATATTTTTAGGATTGTGCTGAGGGTTTCCGTTTGCGGCAAGCATTGCTGCAATATTTCACCTCATCCCACACCTTCTCCCATTTTTTACGCCAGGTAAAAGGTCGCTGGCAAACCGGACAAATCTTCTGTGGCAGGTTGAATTTTTTGATTCCGCGCATTTGAATTAATCAGGCGCCCAGGGCTTCTTTGTAAACCTTCAGTACCCGGTTACGGGCAAAGGCGTGGTCGACAATCGGTTTCGGGTAAGCTGGCGTTCCGTATTCGGACACCCACTTTTTGATGTACTTTAACTCCGGATCAAATTTCTCTGTTTGCAGGTACGGATTAAATACGCGGAAGTACGGTGCGGCATCACATCCTGATCCGGCTGCCCATTGCCAGCCACCGTTGTTGGCCGCCATGTCATAGTCCAATAGTTTTTTGGCAAAGTAGGCTTCACCCCAGCGCCAGTCGATCAGTAAATGTTTGGTAAGAAAGCTGGCCACGATCATCCGCACACGGTTATGCATAAAGCCCGTGGTGTTCAGTTCACGCATGCCGGCATCCACAATGGGGTAGCCCGTTTTACCCTCGCACCACGCGTG
>JALOMI010000277.1 GCA_025455465.1 Cyclobacteriaceae bacterium
AATAGGCGTTCGGCATTGATTTCTTTTGTGTCTGTTGAAAGGACCGAAATCTGCTCAACAAGGTTTTTAAGCTGACGAATATTACCTGGAAAGCGATACTTCAGCAAAACTTCTTTGGCTTCTTCCGTCAATGATATCGGTTTAACTCTGTATTTCTCGGCAAAGTCGGTGGCAAATTTCCGGAACAGCAGTTCTACATCACGTCCACGCTCGCGAAGGGGCGGAACATAAATCGGCACCGTGCTTAACCGGTAATAAAGATCTTCCCGGAATTTTCTTTCATCCACACGCTGATGCAGGTTGATGTTGGTGGCAGCCACCACCCGCACATCAGTCTTCTGTACCTTTGAAGAGCCCACTTTAATGAACTCCCCATTTTCCAATACACGAAGTAGCCGGGCTTGTGTACCCAGCGGCATTTCACCGATTTCATCGAGGAAAATCGTTCCGCCATTGGTTACTTCAAAATATCCCTTGCGCGATTCGTGGGCGCCCGTGAAGGAGCCTTTTTCATGACCGAATAATTCGGAATCAATCGTGCCTTCGGGTATCGAACCGCAATTAATAGCAATGAATTGACCATGTTTTCTATGGCTCAAATTATGGATAATCTTGGAAAAGGATTCCTTTCCGCTTCCGCTTTCACCGGTAATCAGTACCGACATATCAGTCGGGGCCACCTGCATGGCAACCCGGACAGCGTTGTTCAGCATGGGGGAATTACCGATTATGCCGAACCGCTGTTTAACGCTTTGAACATCTGCTTCTGTAATCGTCATATTAATTGTTCACCGCTTTTCCAAGTAATGTTGCTGCGGTGCAGTCGTGCACCAGTACATTTATATATTGACCTTTCTCAAAATTCTCCTTGGGAAATACGACCACTTTGTTAGCCGTGTTTCGTCCTTGCAGGAAATCTTCTGATTTTCTGGAATATCCCTCGATCAGCACCTGATGCACTTTACCGACATCCCGCTGGTTTCGTTTCAAGGAAAGCTCCGTCTGTAACTGAATAATTTCCTGTAGTCTGCGTTTTTTAATTTCTTCCGGAATATCATCCACGAATTTTTTAGCAGCCAGCGTTCCCGGCCGTTCACTGTAAAAGAACATGAAGGCAAAGTCGTATTTCACATACTCCATCAGCGACAAGGTTTCGCGATGCTCTTCATCGGTTTCTGTACAGAACCCCGTAATCATATCGGAAGTAATGCCGCAATCTTCCCCCAGGATTTCGCGTATACGTTGCACGCGCTGCAGGTACCATTCACGCGTATAACCACGCCCCATCATGTCAAGGATGCGGCTGTTTCCGCTTTGAACGGGTAGGTGGATATTCTTGCAGATGTTTTCGTGCCGGGCCATCGTATGCAAGACCTCATCGGTAATGTCTTTCGGGTGGGAGGTAGAAAACCGAACCCGTAACAACGGACTTACCTGGGCAACCATCTCCAGAAGGCCGGCAAAATTCACCACGTTTTCAATACCCTTTCGTTCGAGGTAGGCTTTGTTGTTCTCCTCTTCGCTCCACTTATATGAATCAACATTCTGACCAAGCAGCGTTACTTCCCGGTAACCGTGATTAAAGAGATCAACCGCTTCAGCAACAATGGAGTGGGGGTCACGGCTGCGTTCACGGCCACGGGTGAACGGTACCACACAAAAGGTGCACATGTTATCACAACCCCGCATGATGGAAATAAAGGCCGTTACCCCGTTGGAGTTCAACCGAACTGGTGAGATATCGGCATAGGTTTCTTCCCGCGACAAAAATGTGTTGACTGCCTTCTGCCCTTCATCTACCTGGGCGATCAGGGCCGGTAAGTCACGGTAGGCATCGGGTCCTGCCACCAGGTCAACGATTTTTTCTTCTTCCAGCAATTTGGTCTTCAGACGCTCTGCCATGCAGCCGAGCACTCCAACCAGCATTTCAGGCCTTTGCTTTTTATGGGTATTGATTTGAGCCAGTCGTTTACGCACGGTCTGTTCCGCTTTTTCCCGGATAGAACAGGTGTTCAGAAACACGACATCCGCTAGCGCAATATCCGATGTGGTGTCAAAGCCTTCCTTGTGGAGAATGGATGCAACTATCTCACTATCAGAGAAGTTCATCTGGCATCCATAACTCTCAATATACAGTTTTCGTTTTTTCCCGGTGTGCTGATCCTGCGTTACCTTAATGGTTTCGCATTGTTCAGAACCATCCAATACCGATAAATCTTCAATCAACGATTCCATGTTAAAAAATCAAGGCAGCAAAAATACAATTAAATCATCAAAGTGACATCTTGTCAGATTCATTTGGTTGTCCGGTTAAATCCTTAAAATTGATTTTTGAACCAATTCAAGAAGGGAATCAATGGCGACTATTCGATCGGTGAGGGGTTTTACCCCGAAGTTCGGTAATAATTGTTTTCTGGCCGATGGGGCCATCATTGTAGGTGAAGTAACCATGGGGGATAACTGCACGGTTTGGTTCAATGCCGTTGTTCGTGGGGATGTGCACTCCATCACTATTGGTAATAACACAAATATCCAGGATGGGGCGGTATTGCACTGCACCTATCAGAAAGCTCGCCTGGTTATCGGTAACAATGTCTCCATTGCTCATAATGCCGTTGTACACGGATGTACCATTGAAAATAATGTGCTTATTGGTATCGGGGCCATCATTCTGGATGATGCAGTTATCGGAGCCAATTCGGTCATCGCTGCCGGGGCTGTGGTGTTGCCGGGTACTCGCGTTGAACCGGGCAGCATTTATGCCGGGATTCCTGCCAAACGGGTTAAAGACATCGGGGATAACATGCTGGGCGTGATTGATCGTACAGCCCGCAACTACCCCATGTATGCGGAGTGGTTTAAAGAGAAGGGCTAACAACGATCATCGTAATCATGGCAGAACAGGCCTTATTAACTGACCTTTGTCATGGTAATTTTCCCAGGAGATTTTTTTATTTGATTTAACGAATGATTAACGATAACGCCATGTCTCTGCAAAACCGTGGATTTGAAGAAGCTGTCATTAATGACTACCGTGCCAGAATTAAGGCAGCGGGAAAAAGTTTTATATATGATCATCAGGATGAACAATCGGATGAATATGCTCATATCTATTTCATCGGCCTGCATGAAGGCCGGGAAGTGATCTATGATGCCGTTATTTATACACTGCGGCTTCAGCATGAAAGTGAGTTATTTGAGATTGCTGAGCACCGGGCCGCCCAGCACTTTCCGGATTACAAGAAGATATCCTACGATGAAGATGAGAACGGTAACCTGGAGGCACTGGATGACCGCGAAGAGGAAATCGGATTATTTATGGCTGAGGTTATTATGGAGCTTGAGGAGGATGAACATGTGAAGGTTAAGGAGCATGTTGATATGGATATTCATGTGGATTTTGGCATTGCGCTGGATGTTGGTCTTTATGAAGATGAAATTACCCCGGCCATCATTGAAAAGTTCATCCACGATTTCAATAACGACTCCTTGAATCTGGATCCCACCCTTTATTCATTTCAGACTACCGGTGAAGAAGCCTGAAAAATAGGACTTTGACGCCTGAATTTCAATTTACCAAGGCCTCATTGGCATCCGTGAGTGTTTCCATTATATTTGCGCGCTAAATTTATACTCATGAAGAATCTTTCGCTTATTCTAAGCATCATCTCACTGCTGGCCGTGCTGGTCCTTGCGTTCTTACAGGTTAAACCGGCAAATACCGAAGACACGTCATCAGCTGGGGGCCCCGGAATTATTGGTGACTTGCGTGTTGCCTTTATTAATTCAGATTCCGTACTGAAGCATTACGAATTCCTTAAATCCCGCGGTGAAATTCTGGAAGCCAAAAAGCAGAAGGTTGAGCAGGATTATATGAACAGGGCTCAGAGCCTTCAGAATGAAATTGCTGCCTATCAGCGAAATATGAACAATATGACTGTTGGGCAGGTACGCGCTGTGGAAGAGGACCTCACCAAAAAGCGGCAGAACCTTCAGCTTTATGAGGAGAGTGCTACCCAGGAGCTGATGAATGACCAGGCTAAACTGAACAAAGATCTCTATGACCGGATTACTGCCTATCTGAAAAAGTACGGAAAGGAAAAAGGACTTCACGTTGTATTCAAGTTCGATCCAACCAGCGACATCTTGTATGGTGAAGCTGCTCTTGATATCACAAATGATATCATCAGCGGTTTGAATGAGGAATACAAAGCGGAGCAGTTTAACCGGTTCGTTACGGCAGCGAACTACCGAGCAGCGTCAGGTTGCCTACATGCTGGCTACAGGTTTCTTCATGGGGGTGTTTATTGCCACCTACCAGGTAACAGCGGATTCCCTGTTCCTTAATTTGTTAGGTGAATACCTGGACAAGGCATTTCTGATAACAGGATTCCTTGGTATTATATCCACCGGTATTTTTTCTGTACTGCAGAATTACATCCGGTTTTCACGCCTTGCCTTAATCGTGGCTTCCGGTGTACTGATCTTTACACTCGGTGTGTACATTCTCTTACACACTGGAAATGCAGATTGGCAAAAGCCATTGGTATTTGCTATGTTTTGTTCAACAGGGCCAATCATCGCATTACTGCTGCTGACGTACTGGGGTACTTTTGGCCGGCTCTTCAATTTTCGGCAATCAAAACGAATCATTGGCTGGATTGATACAGGCCAGCTGATTGCAGCTATTGCAGCCTCATTCATTATACCGATTACAGCCGCTTTGGTTCCGGATACAACCGATTACCTGATGGTATGTGCGGGAAGTATTCTGATGGTTGGAATTCTTCTCTTTATTATTTCAAATAATTTCAACCTGGTGAAGGATAATCCGCGTGAAGTGGAAGCGACTGTCAGACGGGAATCCAGCCTTATTCGGATTTTCCGTAATCCCTATATCGTGCTGATGTCGATGCTGCTCCTGGTGTCCATGACAGCGTTTATTTTAAACCAGTTTTCTTTCCAGGAATTGATCCGCGTACAGTATCCAAACCAGCGCGAACTGACTAACTTTAATGCCTTCTTTACGGGAACCGTGTATGCACTGAGCTTGCTCATGCAAACTTTTGTGAACAACCGGATCATCGGCAATTACGGATTGCGCATTTCCCTATTCTTATTACCGGTTATTCTCGGAGTTTTGTCGCTCGGGTCTATTATTGCCGGCTATTCATTTGGTTTCGACAAAACATCATCTCCGGCCGGATTTATCTACTTCTTTTTGTTTGTTGCCTCCAGCCGTCTCTTCAACTGGACATTACGCGATTCACTGGAGAATCCGGTGTTCAAACTATTCTTTATTCCTTTGGATAGCCGCATCCGGTTTAATGTTCAGGCAAAGGTGGAGGGGTTGGTTAACGAATCATCGCGGTTTATTGCTGGTCTGCTGATTTTCGGTCTGGCTTTTATTCCGTCTTTTGAAGTTATCCATATTTCCATTTTCCTGCTGATTATTTCGGTGGTATACATGGTTGTTGTAAACCGGTTATACAACGGTTACCGGAAAAAAATTCAAGAAAAACTGGAGAGTTCAGAATTCAATCAGGACAAGATCGAAAAGGGGTATGCCAAGATTACCACGCAACTGGAAGAAATGCTGACGTTTACGGATTCCGGAAAGGCAGTCTTTTCATTCAGATTCCTTGAAAAATTAAATGTCAACCTCGTTGCAAACTGGATTAATACCCTGATCAAAAATCGTGATAACTCAGTACGGTATTACGCCCAGGAGAAAATGAATGAATTGAAGGGGCTTTCGGTATCGGATAAGTATGTGATCCGAATCAAGGATAAATCATCCATAACCGATCGGATAAAGATCAGCCCACAAGACATCAATCAATTACTGGAAACCGGAGGGGATTTTCCCAGGACACGCCTGCATCGGCTGTGCCGTTCAACCAACCCGACAGACCGTCAATATGGGGCTGAACTCATCCTGCATTCATCCCATGAAGATGGATTGCATTACCTGGTTGAACTATTGCATGATGCCGATAGCCGCGTTCGGATTACAGCAATTAAATCAGCAGTAAAGAGAAACAATACTGAGGTAATCTATGCCCTGATTAAAAACCTGGCTTACCCGCAATAT
>JALOMI010000003.1 GCA_025455465.1 Cyclobacteriaceae bacterium
CTGTACAAAGTAATCATACTTTTAATATCGTGCTTATGCACTTTTTCATTCGGTGTGTGCGGATTTTGTTCCGGTGCGCCTACGAAGCACCAGTCGAACGGATAGGGTGATGTTTGCAACTCACGCCCATCGCTGGAGCCCATACCTTCTACTTCAAGCTGATAATCCAGTTTATGATGATCAGCAATACATATAATGCGCTGTACAAATTTTTTACGCGGCAGATTCCGGTCGCGCATGGATATAGCCACACCCTTGCCCGGCTCCACACCATCGGAAACCCAGGTGATGTCTGCCACCAACGCCTGCTTCACACCCCATAGTTCGGCAATGTATTTAGCCAGGTAGGGCACCGAGCCTCCGCCATGTTCTTCCCAGCAGCTGAAAACAATCACGCCATCACGTAACGCCTCGGCTACTTTCAGGGCAACATAAACGCCAAGGCGGTTATCGAGGTAAGCGGATTGTATGTACTGCTTTGATTCCCGGAAATCGATTTTATACGTGAGGGATGTGCCGCGGTCGATAGGCCGGCCGAAGCGGTAAAAGGCATGATTCTCCTTGTCGAATTCCAGCTCGCAGTCGATAGGGCCTTTACTGTCATGACCAACCAGGCGGGTGCCCATTTCAGCATCCGGACTGCCGATAGGCAGCAACTGGTTGAAGTAGCGCACGGTAAACCCGATGCTGTCCATGTGTGCGAAGATGGCCGTTCGGGGTTGGCCGAACTTAAGAATAAGACAATCCTGAAATTCGTCTCCTGAAATAATCTCCGGCTTCACCAGCCAGTTTTTACTCGCCTTGCGGATGTAGCCCAGTAAGAATTCTTTCATGGCATGTTCTTCACCCGAGGGTGCATGCACCTGGCAAAGCCGCTTGAGCAGGGCCACATCCAGATCAGTTGCTGCCTTTGCAGGCTGTTTTTTATTTCCGGTTGATCGCTTCATGAATGCAACTTTAACCTATTTTTCAATGTAAAAAAGAGAATCGCACCAATGACTTTTATCCTGAATCAGCATCATTCAATCGCGAACCACATGCTGCGCGAACTTCGCGACCGGGCGATGCAGCGCGACCCGATGCGGTTCCGGCATAATGTCGAACGGCTGGGCTCCATCCTGGCATATGAAATTTCAAAGTCGTTGTCGTATCACGAAGAAGTGGTAGAGACCCCACTGGGCCAAACTTCTGTATTCGTAATTAACCAGCAACCACTGCTCATCACCGTGCTCCGAGCGGGCCTGCCGTTCTTCCACGGTTTTCAGTATGTCTTTGATCAGGCTGACAGTGGCTTTATTGGTGCATGGCGTGAAGAAGGAAGTGGAGATATCCGCATTAACCTGAATTATGTAGCAACGCCTTCGGTTGAAGGTCGCGAGGTGCATCCTTTTAAAATCTGGACGTGTGCGCTTGATGAAGGCTTAAATGAACATGCCTATATCGTTCCGGGATTGGGTGATGCCGGTGACTTGTGTTACGGGGAAAAATTGTAATGTGCAGAGATTATCAAGTGATCGCGAATGGTCGGGCATCAATATCATTATTTGAAGAACGTGGCGTATGACGGATGAATTGCTGAAAGCACTGGCCATTTTTGTACCGACCATATTCAAGTTTGTTATCGGTCCGCTTGCCGGTTACCGGGCAGGGCTAAATTTTCTGACAACGGTTATCATGACGGTGACTGCTTCGATGACGGGGGTTATCGCATTCGCCTACTTTGGAAACTGGATTCGGACTAATTTACTTAAGTATTGGCTCAGGCGTCAGAAGAAATTCACACCGCGCAAACGCAGAATGGTGATGGTCTGGAAGAAATTCGGCCTGGCCGGGTTGGCGTTGCTGGGTCCGCTTTTGCTCACACCCATCGGTTCAACCATTGCGGCAGTCAGCTTTGGCGCTCCAAAAGAACGAATCTTAGTTTACATGTTCGCGAGCAGTGTGTTTTTTGCATTCTTGTTTTCGATACTGTTGTACACTTTCGGTGAAACGGTTTTGCCGGAATTTTTAAGGCCTGATTAGAAATTATCTTTCAAGTAATCTGATGCTGCAATGAGGTCGCTTTGCATACTATGGATGCTGTTCTTCATGCAAGTTACATGGGCACAGCGCAAAGCCGTATTCATTATCCTCGATGGTATTTCTGCCGATGCACTGGAAAAAACGAATACACCCTTCATCGATGAAATTGCTGCAGCCGGTGGATACACAAGGGCTAACACGGGTGGCGTTAAAGGATCTTATAATGAATCGCCCACTATTTCAGCGCCCGGTTACAATCATATACTAACCGGTACCTGGTCGAATAAGCACAACGTATGGGATAACGACATCCGTGAGCCCAACTATAACTACCGCAACATCTTTCGCATTGCCGAGGAGCATAACCCGAACCTGAAGACAGCCATCTTCTCCACCTGGCTGGATAACCGAACCAAACTGATCGGGGATGGCTTGTCCCAGGCGGGCAACATCAGAATTGATTACGCCTTCGATGGCTTTGAACTTGATGAGGAAAAGTTTCCTCATGATGCCGACAAGCGTTACATCTTCGACATTGATGAACATGTTTCGAAAGAAGCAGCACGCTACCTGTTGGAGCACGGCCCTGATTTAAGTTGGGTGTACCTGGAATACACCGATGATATGGGGCACCGGTTTGGTGACAGTCCGGAGTATACGGAAGCTATACAGCTGGCCGATGTGCAGGTGGGAAGAATCTGGCGCGCCATACAGCAGCGCATGCAGCAAACCGGAGAAGAGTGGATGATTGTAGTAACGACCGATCACGGCCGTGATGCCGCAACTGGAAAAGATCATGGCGGTCAAAGCGACCGCGAGCGCACCGTGTGGATCAGCACCAATTTGAATAAGCTGAACAAACGTTTTGGCAACGGCACGGCTTCTATTGACATCATGCCATCGATTCTCCGCTTCATGCAAATACCGTTACCGGAAGATCTTGAGCGCGAACTCGATGGCGTGCCCTTTATAGGCCGTGTTTCAGTGGCCAACCTTCGCACACAGCAGGAAGGGAAGAAGATCAGGCTGACTTGGGATGTGCTGGATGATTCAGGAGACGCAACCATCCTGATGAGTACCACAGATTATTTCAGGCAGGGTGGAGTGGATGTCTATAAAAAAATCAAGAAAGTGAAAGTTGCTGATGGCACAGCGTTGGTGAAGTCTCCGCAGTCATCATCAGGTGATTATAAATTTGTGTTATTGGTGCCTTTCAATAGCATCAATAATCAATTTGTAGACAAATGAAAATGAGCAGTCCTTACATTTCAGGTTGATCCGGCAACACCTCAATATCATGTATCAGTACCCGCTTGGCAATGGCCTGCCCGGTTTTGGTTGCGGCCAGACCGCCTAACGCAGTTTCTTTATAACGTGTTTCCATGCTGGCGCCAATTTCACCCATAGCTTCAATCACTTCGTCCACCGGTATTACACTGCTCACATTGGCCAGGGCAATCTGCGCGGAGCTGTTGGCAATCGCGGCTGCGCTGGCATTGCGTACAATACAGGGTACTTCCACCAGTCCGGCAACCGGATCGCAAACCAATCCCAGCATACACTGAACGGTAATGGCAACGGCATTGAAAATTTGATCGGTGTTGCCACCCAGGCAAAACACAATAGCGGCTGAGCCCATCGCTGCGGCAGTGCCGGTTTCGGCCTGGCATCCGCCTACGGCACCGGCAATACTGGCCTTCTGTTCCATGATCAGCGCAACACCGGCAGCCAGTAACATGGCTTCCAGGATTTGCTGATCATCAATATGATGAATCTCCTGAAGCGTAAATAAAACACCTGGCATAATACCACTGGCTCCTGCCGTGGGCGCGGCAACGATTCTGCCCATGCAGGAGTTGACTTCCTTAGCCGCCAGCGCACGCGATATGAGGTTTTGAAATTCTTTAGATAATACCGCTTTGGGGTAGTTGTACACTTTCTTCGCTCCGTTGTTTACCATGCCCGAACGCGAAGTCATTTCTTCCGTAAGCCCAGTGTGTACAGCCTCTTTCATCACCTGCCAGGCTGTGTGCAAGCCATTCCAGATTTCCGCTTCGGTGCGATTCTTTTGAGTTTGTTCGTATTCCAGAACTACCTGCACCAGCGTGAGTTTTTTTTCTCCCGCATAGGTTTTCCAGTTCGCGAATGAATCAAATAAAAAGGCCATAACTGACTGCTGATTTGGTTTACCGAATTACGACTTATTCCATCATCTAAACAATGCCAGTCAATTCCGCTATTTTCTGAAGCGCTACCAGGCTGTTGACAATCAGGAAGAGAATGGTCACTGTGCGGGATGAAATGTTCTTGCTGAAGATCACACCGAGGGGAGAACCGATTAACACACCCAGTGAAATGGGCAGTACCAGTGGCCATACAATTAATCCTTGTGTATTGGGTATTGCATTGGAAGGCTCAAAGAAGAGATTGTTCACGGAAAGCCACAAGGCAATAGCGAAGATGGTACCGAACGATATCGACTTGGCTTTCAGGATATCCACTTTTTGCCACAGATTAAGCAGAGGTATGATCAATGTTCCTCCGCCAAGACCGGTTAAGGCAGCTGCCGTTCCAGCAGTACACCCGGTAATGAGCAAGCGGTTACGGGTTACCTGCTCATCCTGCGGATTGGAAAGCCGGAGCTTCTTAAACGTCTGAATGATGATGATAAACATGAAAAACACAACCACACTGTTAAAGAAGTTTCGTGAATAGAAGGAACTTTTGGCAATAGTTTCGAATACCAAAAAGGATGTGATTACCGCGCCCAGCGCCACCCACAGTGTTTCCCGGAGGTAGAACGATTTTTGCCGGATAGTCGTGAGCATATTAGCCAGTGAGGAGACAAAGGTGGCAAAGATGGCGTTGGCTATCGTGACAGGAACAAAGTAACTTTCGGGCACACCAAACAAAGGCAATGCCAGGGGTATTACAGCCAGCATAATAAAGCCGGTACCAATACCCGTAAGTCCGGCAATAAAGCCACCGGTCAGCCCGGCTGCTGCCAGCAATAAATTTTCAATCATCAGAATTATCGAAAGCCATTATCTTTCCGCAAGTTATACCGATGCTGAAAAGTTACCTACTCCTGCTGTCATTTTGGATTATCATACCCGTGCAAGAACCGGATATGTGGCAGGTCTTGTCGGAAGTGGGTTTTGAAACGCACCCCAGCCGGGAGAAGGGTTATGAAATCGATACGCCTAAATTCAGTAAGCGGCTGCTCAGTTATCAAAATAAGAAGGTCCGCATTAAAGGCTACCTGGTGCCCTTAACAGAATCCGGAGGGAAAAATCAATACATGCTATCAGCATTGCCGTTCAACCAGTGCTATTTCTGTGGCGGTGCCGGTCCTGAGACAATCGTGGAGTTGCAGACCAGTCAATCCATCCGATTTGTTACCAGGCAGATTACCATGGAAGGAACGCTCCTGCTGAATGATTCGGACCCCGATCATCACATGTACATTTTAAAAGATGCCCGCATTCTCGATTAACTTTTACCTACACCATAAACGATGATGTCAACCCGTTTAATCATTATCCTTCAGCTGATAGTCTCTTCGCTGTTGGCACAGTCCAATGACGAAGGCATGATCCGTAAAATCTATGATGAGGCCCTGGCCCGCGGGCAGTCGTATGAGATGCTGGAACACCTGTGTACAAAAATCGGGGCGCGGCTTAGTGGTTCTCCCGGTGCCGCTGCTGCGGTGGAGTGGAGCCGTCAGGTGATGCAGGCTTATGGTTTTGACAGCGTGTGGCTGCAACCGGTGATGGTGCCGCACTGGGTACGCGGCAATAAGGAGATAGGACGTGTGGTTAACTCGAAGAAAGCGGGCTCTATGGAGATGAGTGTGGCCGCTCTTGGCGGATCGGTTGGTACTGGGCCCGGTGGTGTTCTGGCGAATTTAGTGGAAGTAAAAAGCTGGGATGAACTTAAAACACTGGGAGAAAAGGGAGTGAAAGGAAAAATCGTTTTCTTCAATCGTCCGATGGATCCGAAACTGCTGCAGATGTTTGCTTCCTATGGCGGTGCAGTAGATCAGCGCGCCAATGGCGCTTCTGAAGCGGCTAAGTATGGTGCTGTTGGTGTTATCGTACGATCCATGAGCGCGAACCTGGAAGACTATCCCCACACCGGATCGCTCCGCTATGCGCCCAACATTCCGAAGATTCCGGCATTGGCTATTTCCACACGTCATGCCGAATTGCTCAGCGGTTTGTTGAGTGATGATAAGGACCTTCGATTCTACATGGAGATGAATTGCCAGACATTGCCGGATGCACCATCGTTCAATGTGATCGGTGAATTGCGCGGCACAAAGTATCCAAAAGAAATCATTGTTGTTGGCGGACATCTCGACAGCTGGGATCTCGGGCAGGGTGCGCATGATGATGGAGCGGGCTGTGTGCAGTCCATTGAAGTGCTTCGCATCTTTAAGGCGATGGGCTATAAACCGCAGCGCACCATACGGGCCGTGATGTTTATGAATGAAGAGAACGGCTTGCGCGGAGGTATTGAATATGCCAACCAGGCTAAGCTGAAAAATGAACTGCACATTGCTGCAATGGAATCCGATCGCGGAGGCTTTACACCGCGTGGTTACACGTTACCTGCCGATGCACGCGCGAAAGAAAAAATCAGAAGCTGGAAACCGTTACTGGAGCCATACGGCCTGCACGATTTTTCGCAGGAAGGGGGTGGTGCCGATATCAGTCCGCTGGCACCGCAGGGAGTACCGTTAATGGGCTACCTGCCTGATTCGCAACGCTACTTCAGTTTTCATCATACACCGGCAGATAATTTCGATACCGTAGATAAGCGTGAACTTGAACTGGGCGCAGCCTCAATGGCCGCACTGATTTACCTGATTGATCAGTACGGATTGAAGTAAGCCTTAAAAATCAATGACACCAAGAAACTCGGCTTGCTCCAGCCGGTAGATCATCTGGTCAGGATCGGTATCATTAAGTTTAAGGATGCCGCGAACTTCCACGGGTTTATCTGTGTAGCTGATGACATTTTTCAGAAATACTTCAACCACTGTTTCCGGTCCGCCAACACCGCAGAAGTAACATGCATTCAACGGCAATGAAGTAAGCATAAAACGATTTCCTGTGTTGCCGTTTTCAAAGGGTACCATATAACCGGGCAGCACGATAGTTTGGTTGTCGAGTTGTTTTACGGTTTCAGTGAATACCGGCTTTTCGTAATCACCGTAACGGTCTTGTGATTTCACATACGCAATAGCGTAGAGTTTCGGCCAGACAACAGAAGGAAAACCGGTATAGGTTTTCTGCTGACCCATGGCCGGCAGTGATACAGTGATAAGCAGGGCGGCAAAAATTCTCATGTCAGCTCCGGAAGTTCAATCGTAAATACAGAACCTTTTCCGAATTCTGTTTCGAGGTTGATTTTGCCTCCGATTTTCATCACCGATTCGCGGGCAATATAAAGTCCGAGACCGGAGCCCTTGGCGTTTTCACTCGCACGGTAAAACATATTGAACACCTTGTCACGGTATTCCGGACGAATGCCTTCACCATTATCAGCAATGCTGATTTCATGTCTTGAATTTTTTCGTCTGGATGAGATGGTGACACGAGGTTCATGACCATTTGAATACCGTTGAAATTTAATGGCATTAGACAGCAGATTGTTAAGTATAATTTTCAAACGTGTTTTATCCTGACGGATGTGCTGATCCTGCAACCCATTCATGTCAAATTGTATGCGGTCATAGCCTTCCATATAGCGCAGGTTATCCAAAATTTCCTGGCAAAGCTCATGCAGTTTGATTTGTTCGGGCACAACCTCCGAGCGTTTATTTCGGGAGTAGTCCAGTATTTCGGCAATGAACGTATCGAGTTTGACTACGCTCCTTTCAATTTCATTCAGGTAAAGTTTTGACGCATCCGGTGATGTGTCCATTTTGCTTATGGTCACCAAACCGAGGATGGATTTGAGCGGGGCACTCAGATCATGTGATGCACTGTAGACAAAGCGGTCGAGTTCATTGTTGGCTGTTTCCAGTTCCTCATTCTTTTTGCTCAGACGTTTTTCAATGATCCGCAGGTCGGAGATTACACGACCGGTGAGTGCTACAAAAAATGATAACAGAATATTTCCCAGAAAGACGGTATATAATGGAGCAACCGAGGTAAACAGGTTGTTTTCTGTATCACCATAGAAAACGGGTAGCACGTATGTGATGAAAAAGACATACAGGTTACAGTAAATAGCCGCCCGGAAACCGAAGCGTATCGCGATGTAGAGTGAAAAAACTCCGTACGCAAACCAGAATTTATCAAACGGAGTAACGACAGAAAGCAGTAACAACATGGCATACACGATACCAATTTCAATCAAGCTGGTTGTCTTTGCTGTCTTTGGTAAGGGCAAATTTTTAGCCGGAGACTTGGCCAGTAAATTCTTTCGCTGGAGATAGGGTGTGAAAACGAACAGCAGCGTAACGGTAATACCAAAGCAGGCCATGAATTCGCCCAGCCAGTTGCGAATGAAATTCACTAAATATGTATCGGCTTCATATTGCCCGGTAATGGTGAAGATGGTTTGTAACAGGATCAATTCAACTGTGATTGGCAATAAAATACCCAAAACCGTAAACAGCAGGAATTGACGCGTATTGGGTAACCAGTATTTTCCTTTTGCCAGCTTACAGAACAAGAAATAGGACAAGTAGGCAGCAAGTACTTCGGGAACGGCATATAAAGGCCACAGCAGCCAGTTTTCCACACCCCAGAAAAAGGTATTCAGGGTGGCGAGCAGATAATAGAGTGGTAAGACTCGTTTGGGCCCCCACCAATGGATTAAAACAATCGCAAAAGCAGTAGGTAAATAAAAACTACTGACACCCTGGTCGTACTTAAAGATTAACGAAAAGTATATGGCGCCCTGCAAGATAGCAGCACTGATGAGCAGAGTCCACCATGGTAATGACTGATAGTTGTCGCCTGATTTCTTCACGTAAGAGCGGTAATGTATTTCTTGGAGTTCATAAAGATACTTTTTCCAAAAGAAAAACCCCTCGCTTTATGGCGAGGGGTTTTCGAAGCTTAATTGCGGTAAAAACCAGGCTTATGCCTGGACAGACTGCTGTGCATATTCTTCTATGGGCAGGCAACTGCAAACGAGGTTTCGGTCACCATAGGCATTGTCAATACGGCTTACGCTGGGCCAGAATTTGTTGTCCCGCACATAGGCAAGCGGGTAGGCCGCTTTCTGGCGACTGTAAGGCTTGTTCCATTCATCTGCGGTAATAACGAAAGCCGTATGCGGTGCATGTTTCAGTACATTATTCTCCTTATCGGCTTTACCTTCTTCTACCTCGCGGATTTCATTGCGGATTTCGATCAGGGCATCGCAGAAGCGGTCGAGTTCTTCTTTGGTTTCGCTTTCTGTCGGTTCGATCATCACTGTTCCTGCTACAGGGAAAGATACAGTAGGTGCATGGAATCCGTAATCCATCAAACGTTTGGCAATGTCTTCTACTTCAATGCCGGCCTTTTTGAAGTCGCGGCAGTCGACAATCATCTCGTGGGCACAACGGCCATTGGTGCCGGTATACAGAATTTTGTAATGACCTTCCAAACGGTCTTTAATGTAGTTGGCATTAAGGATGGCCAGTTTGGTAGCATTGGTTAATCCTTCGCCACCCATCATGGCAATGTAGGCATAGGAAATGGCAAGGATGCTGGCGCTTCCCCACGGAGCAGCCGACACTGCATTAATGGCATGATCTCCACCTGTCTTCACCACGGCATGTCCGGGAAGGAAAGGTTTCAGTTTATCGTTAACACAGATAGGGCCCATGCCGGGGCCACCGCCACCGTGCGGGATGCAGAATGTTTTATGGAGATTGAGGTGACACACATCTGCGCCAATGTTAGCCGGTGAGGTAAGACCCACCTGAGCATTCATGTTGGCGCCATCCATATACACCAGGCCACCGCATTGATGGATGGTATCACAGATTTCGGTGATGGCTTCTTCAAACACGCCATGGGTTGACGGGTAAGTAACCATCAGCGATGAAAGCCGGTCTTTGTATTGTTCGGCTTTTGCCTTCAGGTCGGCCACATCAATTTTGCCTTCGGCATCGGATTTAATAATCACCACTTCCATACCGGCCATCACCGCACTGGCGGGATTGGTGCCGTGAGCAGAAGAAGGGATGAGGGCTACGTTGCGATGATGATCACCGCGGTGCTGATGGTAAGCGCGGATAACCATGAGTCCGGCATATTCTCCTTGCGCACCGCTGTTTGGCTGCAGGGAAACACCGGTAAAGCCGGTTACTTCGGCTAGCCAGCTTTCCAAGTTGCTGAGCATTTCCTGGTAGCCTTCTGTTTGGTTGGCCGGGGCAAAGGGGTGGATGGAACCGAGTTCTGGCCATGTTACCGGAATCATTTCGGTAGTGGCATTCAGTTTCATGGTGCATGATCCCAGCGAGATCATGGAGTGTACCATCGAAAGGTCTTTGGTTTCCAACCGCTTGATGTAGCGCAGCATCTCGTGCTCGGCATGGTAGGAATTGAAAACCGGGTGTGTCATGAACGCTGTTGTACGTTGCAGGGAAGCCGGCCAGTTAATAGCCACCGTTGTTGCTGATTGTTTTGCTCCGCCAAAAATTTCCAGGATGGTATTTACATCTTCTGGTGATGTGGTTTCATCCAGCGAAATGCCGACATGATTATTATCAAAATAACGGAAGTTAACCTGGTGTTTTTCCGCGGTCTTGCGGATGGCTTCTGCATCCGCCACCCTCAGCTTCAGCGTATCAAAGTAATATTCGTTTAACTGCTGGATGCCAAGTTGTTTTAGTCCTGCTTCAAGTGTTCTTGCCAGCCCATGAACTCGTCCGGCAATATTCTTCAGGCCTTCCGGTCCGTGATACACACCATACATACCAGCCATTACGGCCAGTAATACCTGTGCGGTGCAGATGTTAGACGTTGCTTTCTCCCTGCGGATATGCTGTTCTCGGGTTTGAAGCGCCATACGGAAAGCAGGTTTTCCCTGTGCATCGATGGAGGCACCAATGATACGACCGGGCATCTGGCGCTTGAATTCTTCTTTGGTCGCAAAGAAGGCTGCATGCGGACCGCCAAAGCCTTTTGGTATGCCGAAACGTTGACTGGAACCCACCACCACATCGGCACCCATTTCTCCGGGTGACTTCAGCAGGGTTAACGCCAGCAGGTCGGTGGCCATGGCCACATAAACATTGTTCTCATGGGCTGCCTGAATGAAGGCCGCGTGGTCTTTAATGCTTCCGTTGCTATCGGGATATTGAAGAAAGACAGCAAATAGATCAGAATCGGTGATGTCCAGCTTCGTCACATCACCGATCACGAGCTCAACACCTAACGGTGCTGAACGGGTTTTCAGCACATCGATAGTTTGCGGAAACGTATTTTCATCGACAAAGAATTTATTCGCATTCTTTTTAGCCGGCTTCAGCGAGGCGTGCAGTAAATGAAGGGCTTCCGCGGCTGCGGTGGCTTCATCCAGCAAGGAAGCATTGGCGATCTCCATACCGGTGAGGTCGATGACCATGGTCTGGTAGTTGATCAGCGCCTCCAGTCTTCCCTGGGCAATCTCTGCCTGGTAAGGTGTATAGGCTGTATACCACCCCGGATTTTCCAAAATATTGCGCAGGATCACACCGGGTGTATAGGTGCTGTAATAGCCCATACCGATATACGACTTGAACAGTTTGTTTTTTGAAACAATGCCTTTAAAGGATTTCAAAAATTGTTGCTCCGTTTGTGCGGAGGGCAAATTCAGTGGCTTTTTTAACCGGATGTTGGCCGGTACTGTCTGGTCGATGAGTTCATCAACAGATCCGGCTTTCACCACCTTCAGCATCGCTTCAATTTCCGAAGCGCTGGGCGCGTTATGCCGGTTTTCAAATTTTTCGGTGTACAGTGGATTTACGTGTGTCATGAGCTAATGATCTGGAGTAAAAGCTGGTTCTGTTCAGCGGGCACAAAGGTAATTGAGTAGTCAGACAAATGACAGGCAATTTGTTATTCTGATACCTGATCTTGATCACTAAACCGCCCCTGTAATTATTTGTTTAACTGCGGCCATTGAAAAATGCAGTACAGGCTGTATCGCTATATTTGACCATCATCAAACCAATCGGTATATGAAGCGAATTATCCTGACAGCCCAGGCGCTGTTAGTCGTGTTTTTTCTGTGCGCGCAGGATGCCTCCGTGATTCAATACGGAAAAATGGTTTCACCAGCAGAACTAAAGGATTACCTCACCATCCTTGCCTCGGATGCGCTGGAAGGCCGTGGAACCGGTACCCGTGGTCAGAAAATGGCGGCAGCATTCATTGCCCATCATTTCGAATCCCAGGGCCTGACCGGTCCGGTTAACGGAAGTTATTACCAGCCGATTACGTTGTATTCCGCGGGCAATCCGTCAAGTTCCCTGTCGGTGGCCGGAACACCCCTGAAGGAGGGAGAAGATTTCTTCTTCTTCGGCTCGATGGATACCGGTGGCCTGGTAC
Organism: Cyclobacteriaceae bacterium; assembly: GCA_025455465.1. Taxonomy (GTDB): domain Bacteria; phylum Bacteroidota; class Bacteroidia; order Cytophagales; family Cyclobacteriaceae; genus UBA2336. Next base: position 12,567 of record JALOMI010000003.1, read on the forward strand.
AAAGCAGCTTGATTTATGCCGGCAAAGGCACGGAGACGGATCTGAGGGCTGTTGATGTGAAAGGTAAGGCGGCTGTTGTCCTGCTGGAAAGCAATGCCTCCTTGCGCAATAATGCACAGATCAGTAACGTACGCAATGCGGGCGCGACCATGGTGTTTGCGGTCATGGAAAAGGAGGAGGATTTCCGGACGACAGTTAATCAAATGAGGATGTTTGCCGGGGGAAGAATGTCACTGAACCGGCCTTCCGGCACATCCGGCACGGGTTTATTCCTGCTGACACCGGGTGCCGCTGCGCAGCTCTTCAAAACCTCACCGGAAAAATTGCTGAAGGCCGCTGCGGAAAAGAGCTTTTCCAAAATGAAGCCCGTTACAGCCGGATACACCGTAACATCCCAGGTACGGGAAATTAAAACAGAAAATGTTCTCGGCTTCCTGGAGGGAACCGATAAAAAGGATGAAGTGCTGGTGATCACAGCCCACTACGATCACATCGGCAGGCGCAGCAGCGGGGAAGGCGATCTCATTAACAACGGTGCCGATGACGATGGCTCCGGAACATCAGCCGTCATGGCTCTGGCCAAAGCGTTTGCCCAGGCGAAAAAGGATGGCAAAGGTCCGCGAAGAAGTATACTGTTTATGACGGTCACAGCCGAAGAAATCGGGTTACTTGGTTCCGAGTATTATGCCGATAGAAACCCGATCCTTCCGTTGCAGCAGACTGTTGTCAATTTGAATATTGATATGATCGGAAGGCGTGATCCGCAGCACAATGGCAGCGATCCGTATGTCTATGTCATCGGCTCCGATAAGCTGTCTTCTGAGCTGCACCGTCTCAGTGAATCGGTGAACAAGAAGTATACGAACCTGGTATTTGATTATACCTACAATGATCCGAACCATCCGGAGCGGCTGTATTACCGGTCGGATCACTGGAACTTTGCCAAGAAGAGCATTCCCATCATCTTCTACTTTGACGGCATCCACGAAGACTACCACAAGCCCAGCGATGAAGTGGATAAAATTGAATTTGAGCTGATGGCCTTGCGCGCCCAGTGCATATTTTACACCGCCTGGGAAATCGCGAACCGCGATGCACGCATCACCCCCGATACCAACTAACAGTAATCAGTTGCAATGCGATTAACTTTTCTTTCTGTATTTCTCGTCAGCCTGATGGCATATGGTGCACAGGCACAATCCTATGATATGATAATCCGTAACGGGCGCGTGGTGGATGGCACAGGCAACCCGTGGTATTATGCCGATGTTGGTGTGAAGGAAGGGAAGATCTTATTTATTGGCAACCTGAGCAGTGAAAAAGCATCTCGTGATATAGATGCCAAAGGGCTGATTGTGGCACCAGGCTTTATTGATGTGCATACGCACATCGAAGGCAATGAAGTACGACTACCAACGGCCGGTAATTTTATTCTGGATGGAGTAACTTCAGTGGTAACCGGAAACTGCGGCAGCTCAAACACCGATATCGCTGACTATTTCCGGAAGATTGACAGCGTTAAGGTTTCGCTGAACATCGCTACGCTGATCGGTCATAATTCTGTGCGCAGGGCGGTGATGGGGGAGAGTCAGCGCGAGCCGACAGCGGAGGAGCAACAACGTATGGAAGCGCTGGTTGAACAGGGTATGCGAGATGGTGCCGTGGGAATTTCCACGGGGCTGATCTATGTACCGGGCACCTATGCAAATACTGAAGAAGTTGTTGGACTGGCCCGTGCTTCGGCAAAACACGGTGGAGTATATGCCTCGCATATCCGTAACGAGGGAGATCACGTTACGGAAGCGGTTGATGAAGCAATAGCCATTGGCGAGCAGGCAAAGATGCCGGTGCAGATATCGCATTTCAAGGTTACCTATAAACCGAACTGGGGAAGATCAGTACATACGTTACAGCAAGTGGAACAGGCTCGTCTACGGGGAATCGAGGTAACGATCGACCAGTATCCATATGTAGCCAGCAGCACCACATTAAGTACCCAGGTTCCCAGCTGGGTTTTCTCTGGCGGATGGGATTCCCTGCAATGGCGGTTGAATGATGCGCGCACACGCAGTCGTATCAAACAGGAAATGGCGGATGATCTGAAAAGGAAGAAACTGAAGGACTACAGTTATGCCATGATCGCCCGTTACGCACCCGACAGTTCATACAACGGCAAAACCATCAGTGAAGTGAACAAGCTTCGGGGCCGTAAAACAAAACCCCAGCAGGAAGCGGAGACCATTCTCGAACTGGTAGGCTCAACTGAGCGCGTGCAGATGGTGTACTTCAGCATGGATGAAACTGACTTACGCAGAATTCTTCAATATCCGTTTAACATGTTCGCTTCCGATGCAGGCATCAACCGCTACGGTACCGGCATGCCGCATCCAAGGGCTTATGGAACCAATGCGCGTGTACTGGGAAATTATGTGCGTGAACAGAAAATCATCCGATTGGAAGAAGCGGTGCGCAGGATGACCTCCTTACCCGCTACGAAATTCAACTTGCGCGACCGCGGCCTGTTGCGCGAAGGGATGGCTGCGGATATCGTTGTCTTCGATGAGCACACTGTAGGCGACCGGGCAACGTTTGAAAAACCCCATGCCTATTCACAGGGATTTGCTTATGTGATCGTCAATGGTGCTGTAACTGCAGAACGAGGTGTTCACACCGGTGTTCGCAACGGAATTGTGTTACGGCCGCAGCAACGTCAGGTCACCGAATGAAACCTGTTCGCAACGAAATGCGTCTTAAAGCAAACTTGATCCGCATGAAAATATTCCGCCTGCTCCTGCTGCTGATTGGCTTTACGCTTTCAGCACAGGCTCAACCGTCAACACTCACTTCCGATCTTGATAAAATTCTGGCGGAACGCTTTCCGTCTGCCATTGAACCCGGGGCTGCGGTACTGGTAATGCACAAGGGCAAGCCCGTTCTTCGGAAGGGATATGGTGCTGCGAACCTCGAAACAAAGGCACCCATTCAACCCGACATGGTGTTTCGCATAGGCTCCATCACCAAACAGTTTACATCCACGGCTATACTGAAGTTGGTACAGGAAGGGAAAATCAACCTAAAAGATCCGATCACGAATTACCTGCCAGATTTCAAGACACCGCTTCCGGTTACCGTAGAGCAGCTGCTTAATCACACCTCCGGCATCAAGAGCTACACGAGCATACCGGAGAAAATGAACACCGAATCAAAGAAGGAAAATGTAGCCGTTGCTGATATGGTTTCGTTCATCCAGAAACAGCAAACCGATTTTGCCCCCGGTGAGCAATGGCTGTACAACAACTCCGGTTATTACCTGCTTGGCGCCATCATCGAGAAGGTCAGCGGCAAGACATATAAGCAGTATATCACTGATAATTTTTTCAAACCGCTGGGGATGAAGTCTTCTTTTGTGGATGATGCACAGCCCATCAGTAAAATAGCCACCGGTTATACCCGTATCGCAGCGAACGAATTTGCCGTAGCGGATTATGTACATCCAACCATACCCTATGCAGCCGGCTCAATCTTCTCAACGGTTGATGATCTGTACAAATGGAACCAGGCTGTATTCAGTTTCAAGCTGGTGAACAAGGCGTTGATGGAAGTTGCGTGGACTCCCACGAAATTGAATTCAGGAGCACTGGAAAGTTACGGTTACGGCTGGCAGTTGGGGCGTATCGGTGAGCAGAAGGCCATCGGGCATGGCGGAGGCATTGACGGATTTGTGACGTTTGAAGTTTTTGTTCCTGCACAGCAGATCTACGTGTGTATTCTGGTGAATACGGTGGGTGTTAACACCGAAGAAATTGCCTATACCCTGGCCGAGCGTGTGGCTGGTGTATCCGGTCAAAAACCGGCTGCGATGGTCATGGATGAAAAAGCCTTGCGGGAATACATAGGTGTTTATCAGGTGAATCCGCGTGAGGAGCGTGTCATCCGGCTGAAGGATGGGAAATTGTACTCTCAGCGCACCGGTGGGAATATGCAGGCTATTTTTCCGGTAACCACCGATCAGTTCATGTTTGAAGAAAGTTCCTCGCGAATCAATTTTAGGCGTGATGCCGAAGGTCGTGTGAGCAGCATGGAAGTTATCAACCGGAGCTGGGTAAATGCGGAAGCGAAGAAAACGAACAAAGCCATTCCGCAGGAGCGAACAGAGATCAAGCTGGATGCGGCCATCTTCGACCGGTACGTGGGTGAGTATGAACTGGCGCCAGGGTTCATCCTTAAAATCTGGCGCGAAGGCGAACGGTTTATGACACAGGCTACTGGTCAGGCTCCCTTGCCGATTTTTCCGGAAAGTGAAACCCAGTTTTTTTTAAAAGTGGTTGATGCACAGGTCCGGTTCAATTCCGATGAAACAGGAAATGTGAACAGCCTGACCTTGTTTCAGGGCGGGCGTGAAATGCCGGCCAAAAAGGTTAAGTGATCGTTGTCGTTTAATCGAATGGCACATTCACGTGCCGTTCGGCATGGTAGGAGGAACGCACCAGCGGACCTGCTTCCACATATTTTAATCCGCGCGTAAGACCTTCTTCGCGATACATGTCGAAGGTTTCCGGATGGATGTATTCAGCTACTTCAAGGTGCATTTTGGTGGGCTGCAGATACTGGCCGAGGGTGAGAATCATCAGTCCGTTTTCTACCAGGTCATCCATTGCTTTGAAAACCTCCTCTTTTGTTTCGCCCAGGCCGAGCATAATGCCTGACTTAGTTCGTTTGCCGGCTTCGCGTGTGCGTTTGATCTGTTCCAGGCTGCGCTCATACCTGGCCTGCGGGCGCACCATGCGATACAACCTGCCTACTGTTTCCATGTTGTGGCTCACCACTTCCTGTCCGCCTTCAATCATGCGGTAAAGGGCATCCCAGTTTCCTTTGGTATCGGGAATCAGTGTTTCAATGGTGGTTTGAGGATTCAGTTGTTTGGTCATCACCACCGTCTGATACCAGATTTCAGCACCGCGGTCTTTCAGTTCATCACGGTTCACGGAGGTGATTACGGCATGCTTTACACCCATCAGCTGAATGGCTTCCGCCACTCGCCTGGGTTCATCGGTGTCGTACTCGTTTGGTCTTCCGGTAGCTACAGCACAGAACGTACAACTTCTTGTGCAGACATTGCCGAGAATCATGAACGTGGCTGTGCCGGCACCCCAGCATTCGCCCATGTTGGGGCAATTGCCGCTTTCACAAATGGTGTGTAGTTTATGATCGTCCACCAGCCTGCGCACTTTGGCATATTCAGGACCGACAGGCAGCTTCACGCGAAGCCAGTTGGGCTTGCGCAGACGAACCTGTTCCGGGGAAACGGTGGGTAATTCGATCATAACGTTGATTCTGTTTCTTTAAACAGCTTACTGTCCGATAAGTTCCTTGTACTGATCAGCCGAAAGCAGGGCATCGACTTCAGCCGTGCTGGATATTTCTACCTTCACCATCCAGCCGGCACCGTACGGATCGCTGTTGACCGTTTCCGGGCTGCCGTCTAACGCGGCATTGACTTCCAGTACTTTACCGCTTACCGGCATAAACAGATCCGATACGGTCTTAACGGCTTCTACCGTACCGAATGTATCGTGCTGACTCAGGTCCTGGCCCACGGTGGAGATGTCCACATAAACGATATCACCCAATTCGCCCTGGGCAAAATCGGTGATGCCGATGGTGGCAGTAGTGCCTTCAAGGCGTATCCATTCGTGGTCTTTGGTGTACTTCAGGTCAGCAGGAATGTTCATAGCAGTGGATTTAAATGTGCCCAAAAATAGAGAAGATATGCCAAGTTTCAAGAAGACTGTTTTGAATAATACCGCTTCATAACGGGCAGGGCTTTCCCGTAAGATCACAGAGGATTCCGGCTTTATTGCGCCAGGCTGAAGCGCACCTGGAATCCGAAACGGGTAGTTGCCCTGCGGAATGAATTCGACACTTTCGGGTCATTGATGGTGCGTTCAAAATAAGCCTGCACATTCAGCTTCTGGTTCACCACATAGCTGATGTTGGGCCGAAGCTGGAAGTTGATGTTGCCGTTGGTCAGCACATTCAGTTCTTCAATTTTCCGCTGGATAGTCGACTGGTCACTTACCGTCAAATTCAAACGGAACGTGACATCGTTTTTCAGGACGATAGTTCTTCCTTCCGATTTAATCGGCAGTTTTATGTTGTTCTTGGTATAGCCCATTTCCATGGACACATCTTTGCTGTTCACTTCTGTAATCTGTGCATTGGATACATTCAGCGCTAGTTCCCGTTTGGTTTTGTATTCTGCGCGTGCGGTAAGCCGGCTCTTGGTGCGCAGGTTAACGCCAATGAGCGGGGCAAACTGTTCAGTAATAAGAACCTGACTCAAGACAAAAATGGGCACAGGCCTTCCGTCATCGTTCACCACCGAGGAAAATATGCCGTTGTTATACAAGTTGAGGGGCACATTCATGCCAAGATCATCGGTTGAAGAGTATTGCAGTGAGTTGGAAAAGTTCAGCACAGAATAGGTGGCATTATAGCCGTGTGAAATGGTAATTGACTGAAATACCTTTTTGAATGATTCGATTTTGGTCAGGCCATTATAATCGAGACGCCAGCCCGGCAGCGGAGTTTTTGGGAATGGACTCAGACTGGTTTTTTCAACACCCTTGCCGGTATAGGTGGCTATGAATGCAGGGATCAGCACATCCTGTCCGATAGAGTCGTATTCAAAGCCCGGGTTAACACGGGCAAATCGTTGCTGCACCGGCAGCAGGTTTCTCTCAAATTCATTAAATAAGGAAGACGTTAGATTATTGTTATCCGGACGGAATGTGGTTCCGATGGCAATGGTTGAAATACGGTAACTTCCGTACCGGTTTGGATTGAGCGAGACGTAACCGTTGGCCACATCATCAAAACGGAAAATTTCCTGGTATCCATCGGTAATGTCTTTTTTGATATCGAGTTGAATCTTCAGATCGTTGGCGGGTTCAACATTGGCCCGGGCCGAAAGCGACCGTGTGGCCGTTTGAGTGAAGGGTGTTGTTAACGCTGTTGTCTTCACCAGCCAGTTATTTTCTGCGGCTTTGAACCGGATGTTCGGATCCTGGCTACCGAAAATGAAATCCCATCCCGGTGCATTGAATCTCTTATCCATGCCGAACAGATTGGGTGTCTGTGTAAATCCGGGTAACAAGGTTCCTTCTGTGAGTGTGTATGTTCCGTTAATCGAGCGGACCGACATCAACAGTCGGAATAAGGATTTCAGCGGGCCCGGAATATCGCGGACAGTATCTGCAGGTGCCTGATTGGATTGAGGTCGTCCCGGTACAGTTGGCCGCGGTGGCGCATTGATCTTATTAAGGAAGCCAACCTTATTATATAGTTTAACCATATCCAGCCTTCCGGAAATATTCTGATCGCGATTGTTCTGAATGGTATGCTTGAAATCGAGGCTATCGGGCAGATCCAGCGGATCAGGATTTAACGGATCATCAGGGCGGTTAAATGGGCCTGTACGCCAGCCGTAATTAGCCTGGTAACGGTACTCGGCATTGATCCAGTTGGTGACCGGAAATTTATCCAGCGGAATGATGTAGTTGGCCGTTACGCTCTGGTCGAAATTTCTCATCCGTCCGAAGCGCTTGAGGTTGGCCATCACACTGTCTCGTTTCTCCCGCGTATTAATTGAACCTTCCGGTTCATCAATGAGGGCGTTCGCTCGGGCCGCATAGGTAAACGACAGGTTTTTGGAGAGGTTCCACTGAACATTATACGTTCGGTTGAAAGTAAAATACTTCAGGTAGTTGGGTTCGGAATCGGATAGATTGTTCCGGTAAATGATCCTTGAAAATGACCGGTCAAGGTCGCCACGCACCATGATGGAGGTTGGCAGCAGGCTCAGGTTAAAGTCTTTGATGAATTGCAGGTAGGGAGCTTTCAATCCCTCCGAATTTTTAAAGGGTTCGATACCTGCCCCTTTGGGCGAGAAGTTATAGGCCAGTGAGGCACCCTGGTCTCTGCGAAAAGCTTCGGTGGTGGTGAAGTTCTGGCGCACGTTGTCGCTGAAGCGATAACTCAGCGCAATGTTTTCAATATCCCAGAGATGAGCGCGTGCATCCGGTTTTACTTTGGTTTTTCGCACATTGGTGAAGTTCAGGCTGCGGCCCACTTCTGTGTCGCGAATAAGTTTTATGTAAGCATCTTTTTCTTCCTGCGTTCGGAAGCTGGCAAGGGCAGCATCAAGTCGTTGATCCGGGTTGGCCGGGTCATAATTCGGATTCATGGTGCGCTTCTGATAGCTGACCAGCATGGGGATCTTAATACCGTGATTGCCGGGTAAAAATTTATCCACGTTGAAGTTGCCAAGAATATCGTAGGATAAAGTCTCTTCCCGGGTACGCTCGCTGATTTTCGAACTCACACTGCCGTAGCCGAATGTGCTGTAGCGAAGTGAGCCGGATACCGTACCCAAGTCGGCTAACTTTGCATTAAGGGTGGTGTTTAAAGCGTAGCCGGCTGTGCGGTCGAAATCAGTGAGCCGTAGCTCGTTGGCCCAAATGCAAACAGAATAGGACTGCCCATCCGGACTGCGCGGATTTCTGACGCCAATCATCATCAGGCGCACACTGCTCAGGTCAGGTCTGCCCAGTAAACGCACACCGTGTTTACCGGATGGTTGCGGACCTTCCCGCGGGTACAGTTGATCCAGCGGGTATTGTTCGCGGTCGCGCCTAGCCTTCAAACCATACAGGTCTCTTAAAACAAAGTCAAATTCATTGTCCTTCGGCCAGATCACATTTGGATCAGTGGATCCACCGGGTGTAATCTTCAACGGAATTTCCACTTCATAAAAGTTCTGGTCGAAGTCAGTACCCAGCCGCATGAATACTACCAGGTCATCATCTTTGGCATTCTGGCTGCTGGCATGCACAAACATTTTGATACGGCCATAGTTGAAAAAGTCCATGTCAACATTCTTGAAAATGGCGCGGGCATCGCCATCCCTCAGGTTTTCGGCACAGACCTGAACGGATTGCTCGTTAAGTTGCCTTGGCACGGAAGAGGTGTTGTCACGATCGCGAATAAATCCAGGTGGTACAACATAACCGGATTTCGAACTGCCCGGAGGGGAAAATGAATTTTCTTCAATGTTGACGACCGATAAGGTGAAGTTGTCAAAATCCGGTTCCGGGTCAGGCACCAATCCAGCTTCCTGAAGACTTTCCAGGTACCTTCTCCACCGGCTTCCAATCATTCTGAATTTTGCCAGTCGCAACACCACCGGTTGTTGAAAATCAGTAAGCACCATGCGCACATAACGAATCGATTTGAAGTCATCGATATTACCGAAGCGTCCGTCAAAATTACGCACCGGTATGCGGAACAGATACCACGTTACCTGATCAGGATTATTTTCGGTGGGTACAATTTTATCAACGATGTATTTTTTACCGATATCCAGTTGGCCGGGGCGAAGGTCGATTTCATATTCGTAATACTCTTCCAACTCACTAAGGGTATTGTCGGCATTCAGGTCTTCATTGTCGGGAAGGAAGCCGTTGGATCGCGGTATATCAGAACCGCTGCTGATGGGTGTATTGTTTTCCTGCCCGTTGAAGTTTTTATACCGTTCCAGGATCTTGGCATTTTTTGCATCCAGTTCACTGCCCAGAAAAAAACCAAAGTCATCCGCTGACGGATCGTTGAGAACGATGTTACGTGCCGTTGGATTAAGCTGATTCAGAAAGTCCTGAAATTTGTTGGTTTCATTCGCAGAGTTAATACCATCCCAGCCTACATCCTGGTTGGCACGTGCCTGGGGTGAGTTATCAAAAGCATTGGTGACATATTGCCGGCTTGTTACAAAGCCCCAATTATTTTCTACAGCAGTTGAAAGATCTCCGTCTGGTGGTAATCCGTTTTCAAAGGCATGCCGTCCATCGCGAATCACATCTTCCGAAATACTTCCTAACTGAAAGATCAGCTTGCCACCAGTCGTATTAAAATCGTTGAAGGTGCCGTCAATAATTTTTCCGCGATCCGAGGCGTTAATAAAGGGATCGAGTAACCAGAATTCAATGAATTCGATATTGGCTTTGTCGAAGTCAACCTCAGTACGGATGGCCGTGGTGATGCCTGCCCAGTTGGAACGCGGTTCGGAAAGAAAAGCATCGGTAGTTAGTGAAGGGTTGTAATTGTAAGGCCCACGTTCGTATGGATAATAGGCCAGGTCGAGTATGCTTTCAAAGAAGGCGCCTTGAGGCGGATTGAAATTGGGAAAAATCTCTGTAGGACTGACCGCCCGCACATAATGATTCGAGAGGTCTTCACTGCTAATATTGCTGGGTCTGAAACGGCCACCTTCGCGATAGAACTGGTTATCGACAATATACCATGCCAGCTTACCGCGTTTATATCCGGCACGAACATCATTGATGGCACCGTTGCTGGGATCATAGCGATTGTCGGCTGTGCGTGGTGTGGCCGCCAGTTTCCAGCTGGCAGGATTAATCAGCGAGAACGGTGTTGCTGTGTTTTCGAAATCATCGATGTAGCCGGTGCCTTCACCATCCACAATGTTAGAGGTTCCAGGCAGCAACTGTGCAAATTCACCACTCCAATTAATGCTGGAAACTTCCTTAGTTTGAATGCCGGGTATGGCATCGATGATCTTGGTGAGCAGGCGGCTGTTCTTCCGTGCATTGAAATCTAAACCATACTGCAGGTTGCGAGCCGGTTCCGTGCCAATGGGGTTACGCGTAATTAAGGGACGTTCGTTATAATAAAGTAATGTAGAACCTAGGCTGATATCATCATTCAGCTGATAATCAAATCGGGTACCGAGTAAGGATCGGGTTTGAAAAGCAAAAGGGTCAGCCTGTTCATATTGCACGCTGATGCTTTTTCCGGAGTTAAGAATGGCATCGCTAAGAATGGTTACGCGGCCGAAGGTGTAGTCTACGGTGTAGTCAATCCCTTCCATTAATGGTGTTCCACCGGCAAGGACGCGAACTGATCCGGGAGAAACACCAAAACCGGGAATCATGATTTCTTTGGAGGAGCCTGCGGTATAAGTGCCTTTCAGAAAGAATTTGTTTTTTGTGGCAACGAGTTCCGCATCAGCGCGGGTGGTGCGATACAAGGTATCGAACACATACTTTTTTACGAGGAAGTCTTCGTCAGGGTCACCCCGAAAGGCATTTCGAAGTGCTGTATTGAATGGTTCGAGGAAGGGAAAGATAATCAGACCGTTTTGCGAATTGATAGTGAGTCCTTCAACAAAGTCGAAGTTACCGTCACGCTGCGGGTCATTCACTGGGTTTAGCCGGTCGAGACCGAAAATCTCAATGAGCTGACGCGTGCGGGCATTAACTCCTTCTTGAAGTTGCGGGTTATCAATACCGGTTTTGTCATCACGATAAATAATCCGAAGTTGAAACCCTTCGCGGGTCAGCTGGCTCACATTCAATGCGTAAATGTTTTTCATCATCAAGTCCCAGGTGGGTATGATGACCCGGTTCTGATCGCGGATGCTCACCTTGCGCGGTCTTAGCATCTTCAGAAAAATCACCTCACTGTCGGGGCGGCTTGCATAGTCTTCAGATAATTCGCCTACTTTATAACTGCGACCGTTAAAAGTATATTCATAGGCCACGGCAATGGCTTCATCATTTTGCAGTTTTCGTGTCAGGGTAATGTACCCCAGCTGCCGATGAAATGTAAATTCGGTTGGGCTGAGCATCCTGGCACCGGTGATTCGTTCATAATCGGTGCCGTTGTTCACATCACCGGCAAAGAAATTATCCAGAATCAAGCTGATTTCATCAGCATTCCGGTTGACGTTGCGCAGTTCACCGAAAAGATTGTTGGCTTCGTTGGTGTTCGGCAGGTTGCCGCCTGCCGAAATAACCGAGCTGTTATAAATTCGGCTGGGTTCCGCCAGATCCATAAGGCCCACCACATTGCGCAGCGTTCGGGTATCGTTATTGCGGTTAAGGATGTATACTTCAACCCGGGTGATGTTTACGCCCGAAAATATCTGAGGAGGATTGCTCAGCCAACGTTCATAATTGTCGCGGAAGAAATGTCCCAGGAAGAAGTTACGGTTCTCATCATAGGAAGAGGCAATAATTTCAAAGGGTCTTCCCTGCCCGCTGCTTCCTCCCGGTATATCAATGGAGGCAACTTTACCGCGTTGGGTTGATGCTACCGTGGTGACAAATAGTTTTCCAAACTGCATTTGGGCCTTTACACCAAAAAGATTCTGAACACCCTGTATCAAGGTGTTGTTCAGCGGCAGGCTTACGTTACCGATTTCAAGTCGTTTTAAAATATCTTCTTTAAAGCCCGTGTACTCCACTTTCATGTTGTTCTGAAAATCGAAGGAGTTGTTATTGTCGAAGTTTGCGCTAACAGCCAGTTTTTCTCCCACCTTACCGATCACACTCATGTTGATTTGCTGGTCGAATTCAAAGCCCCCGTTACGCTGCTGGCGGATGGGGATGCTGGGGTTGTCAATGCGCTGGTAGGCAACACCAAAATCCAGCGTTACAAAACCACGTGGAATCAGTTCAACATAGCTGCCACCGAAAATTCTGTCGAGTACAGGGCTCACATAAATCTTCGGGGTTAGCCCGCGGGTGCTCAGGGGGCTCTCACCATCCAGGCTTTTTGATTTTCCCTGCCAGTAACTGCGCATCATTTCACGCTGTTGATATTCCTTGAACTCGTTGAACGACATAGTCGTCAGCGGCCGGTAGTACATATTGCCGACCCGCTCATAAATCGTATAGTTGAGCGTAGTGTCCAGCTCGATCTCGTAATCAATTTTAGTCGGATCTTTCAGTGAGAGGGGGGACGTTGTGGTTCGGTTGGAAAACGGATCCCCGTAGCGGTCACTGAACCGGTATGTCGGTCTGCGCGAGGGGCGGTAGGGTCCTGTTCGTGTAGTGTCCTGTGCTGTTGTTCGAAGGGTATCCTGCTGCTGAAATAATGCTGCGGCCCGGAAAGGCATAAAGCATTGTCCTGCTGTGAGCAGAGTAATCGCAGCGGTTACCAACTTAAATCTTCTCAGCGACAAGCGAAGAGGCTTAGGCGTTTTTCAAAGCTTGTTTAACCAAATCTTCTAAAGTAACGGTATTTCCTGATTTTTTCTGGACAGTATCCACACTTTTCTCGGCAGCACTTTTAGTGATACCTAAGGTGATTAATGCTGATAACGCTTCGTTGCGCAGGGTATTGTGCCGGATGCCGGGAAATGCCGCAGAAGGCTCATCCGTGCAGTCTTTTCTGAGTTTATCTTTTAGTTCAATAATAACGCGCTGTGCGGTTTTTCCGCCAATGCCTTTGATGCGTTGAAGGGCAGCCGCATCTTCCTGCACAATGGCTGTCCGGAGTTCATCAGCGTTCATGTAGGATAACATGACAATAGCCGTACTCGGGCCAACGCCATTCACGGCAATGAGCTGCTGAAAAAGTTTTCGCTCGGAATCCTTGCTGAAGCCATAGAGTACATGGGCGTCTTCACGTATGGCGAGATGGGTAAATAAAAAAGCATTTTCCTGTTCCTTGATTTCTGCGAAGGTCTGTAAGGAAATATGGAGGTGATAGCCGACTCCGTTTACATCAATCACCACATGTGTTGGATCCTTCTGGTAAAGCCTGCCCTTAAGAAAAGATATCATAGTTACAGATTAAAAAATGGCATCACGACTTGCAGCAGCAAGATTGATGTTTCTTTGAATAAAAACAATGTTTCCGGACACCCGGCAAGTGCGGTGTAATGCTGAAAAGACGCATCAGCCCTCCATGCGCTGGGCATCAACTACCGCAATGGCCGTCATGTTGACAATTTCGCGTACAGAACTTCCTAACTGAAGAATATGAACTGGTTTTTTCATGCCCAGCAGGATCGGCCCGATGGCTTCTGCACCGCCCAGTTCCATCAACAGTTTATAAGCGATGTTGCCTGAGGCCAGGTTCGGAAAAATCAGCGTGTTGGCACCTTCATCAGCCAGGTTGCTGAACGGATAGTTTTCTCGCTGTATTTCCATGTTCAGCGCCACGTTTGCCTGGATATCTCCGTCAATGATCAGGTCGGGATATTTTGTTTTAGCAAGCCGTACTGCTTCACGTGTTTTTTGAGGCACTTCGCCTTTGGATGAACCAAAGTTGGAATACGACAACACTGCTATGCGTGGCTCTATGTCAAAGAAGCGAACGCCCGAGGCTGTAAGGGCAATGATGTCGACCAGTTCTTGTGCATTGGGGTTGGCATTTACCGTGGTGTCAGAAAAGAAGAACGTACCTTTTTTGTTGAGCATGATGTACATGCCGGCCACCCGGTTAACCCCTTCGGCCATGCCGATGATTTGCAGGGATGGAAGGATGGTCTTCGGGTAATCTTTGGTTAGCCCGGATACCAGGGCATCGGCATCACCGGTCTCTACCATCATGGCGGCAAAGTAATTCCGGTCGCGCAGCAGGTTTACACAATCGCGGTAAGTAAGCCCTTTGCGCTGTCGTTTCATGAAAAGAATTTCCGCATACGTATGGATTTTTTCCTTTTCGTTCTGTGGAAAAATGATAGGACAATCCAGTTCAAGTTTATGCTCTGCAATAAGACGATCGATTTCTTCTTTGTCTCCCAGCAAGATTGGATTCGCAATGCCTTCTTCCTTAACGATTTGGGCGGCCTTCAGAATTTTGAGGTGATGGGCTTCAGCAAACACAACCCGCTTTGGTTTCTGTTTTGCACGGTCGATGATTCGGTTGATCAGTTTTTGATCGATACCGATGCGGTTGAGCAATTGCTGGTTGTATTCATTCCAGTCGGAAATCGGATGACGGGCAACACCGGATTCTATAGCAGCACGAGCAACAGCCGGTGAGATGGTTGTGATCAGGCGCGGATCAAGCGGCTTGGGTATCAGGTACTCACGGCCGAACGAAATTTTATCGGTACCGTATGCTTTCACCACAAGCTCAGGTACCGATTCTTTCGCCAGCGCAGCAATGGCATGTACTGCCGCCAGTTTCATTGGCTCATTGATTTCTGTAGCCCGAACATCGAGCGCTCCGCGGAAGATGTAGGGGAATCCCAGTACGTTGTTCACCTGGTTCGGATGATCCGAACGCCCCGTTGCCATAATCAGGTCAGTGCGTGTGCGCATGGCGAGGTCGTAGGCGATTTCCGGGTTGGGGTTGGCCAGAGCGAAAACAATCGGATTTTTCGACATGGCAAGGATATCTTCCGGGGATAGCACATCGGCTTTGGAAAGACCAACAAATACATCGGCACCTTTCATGGCTTCCTGCAGCGTTCGTACAGGCAGGTGAGTAGCAAACGATGATTTGATGGCATCGAGATCGGTACGCTCATAGTGGATAACGCCTTTGCTGTCGCACATGATCAGGTTCTCGCGTTTAAGTCCGAGCTCAAAATAAATTTTTGAACAACTCACAGCAGCAGCTCCGGCACCATTCATCACAAGGCGGATATCTCCGATTTTTTTTCCGATCAGTTCCAATGCATTCAGCAGGGCCGCAGCAGAAATTATGGCAGTTCCATGCTGATCGTCATGCATGATAGGTATATGCATTTTCTTTCGGAGTTCTTCTTCAATCTTGAAGCACTCCGGTGCTTTAATATCCTCCAGGTTAACTCCGCCAAATGTTGGTTCCAGCGCTTTAACGATGTCGATAAATTTATCCGGATCCTGTTCATTGATTTCAATATCAAACACATCGATGCCGGCAAATTTTTTAAAGAGTACGCCTTTTCCTTCCATCACCGGCTTGGCCGCTTCCGGTCCGATATTGCCCAGGCCGAGTACAGCTGTGCCGTTGGAAATCACTGCCACCAGATTTCCTTTGGCGGTGTACTTGTAAACATCATCGGTATTGGCGGCAATTTCTTTGCACGGCTCGGCCACACCGGGTGAATAGGCCAGCGCTAAAGGCCATGAAAAAAGATTAGTAATCAAAGATAGATGTTACTTCTGGTAAACGGCTACTTGTTCTTCAACCAGTGTATTCCGGTTTATTTTTCGGTCAGTGTACCCAGGTCTTGTGCCGATTTAAAAGTCCATAAAATGGCTTCCAGTTCGCGGATGGTTTCCCGCTGATCTTTTCCGGGGCTGAAACAAAAGCCCTCAATGTAATAAAGCAACTGTTTCTTTTGATCTACCATGCTGTAGCTGATGAACGGTCCGCCCATGGTGTTTGTGTTTGTTTTCCACAGGCCGCGCAGTTCCATGGCAAAGCGTTTGTTGAAATTGACCTGCGTTGCTCTTAGTGGTATGTATGGCACACTCAACTCAGTAACCAGGTAACTGTTGGGTTCATCCGGGTCTTCAAAGAGGTATTTTTTAGCAATGCTGTTTCGCCAGGCCACCAGGCTGTCGGGTAATAACTGATATTCGCTTTCATAGGGTTTCCAGGAAATGAAGACGGATTTGTCAGCGCGTGCATCCATCTGCCGCAACCAGACAAAGTCTGGTTGTTTGTCGGCCAGTTTGAATCCGAAGGGCACGCGTATTTCCACATCATTGTCTTTGCGCAGGAAATCGGTTACGGCTTTGGTGGTGTTTGTCTTGGTCAGTGAGGAAAGCAGTCTCCTTCGTTCTACATTATTGAAGTAATCCTGAATCTGACGGCTGTTTTTCCGTAGACGATTGATCAGGTCGTCCTGCGTTGCACTGAACAGGTACATCACTTCCTGTCCGCGGGAGTATTCATCCCTGCGTGTGACAAGGTAGAACGAAGAGTCAGATCGTATTTTATCCAGGGTCTCCTGCGTGAATGATTCCTTCATGATTTGCGAACCCGCAGAATTCTGATCGAGAGTAAAAACAAATACGAGGTTTCTGATCTGTGTGAGCAGCGTGTATCCTTTTCTGGGATAGACGTAAATGATATTGAACAAGGGCTCTTCGCGGGGCAGGCCGGGTACTTCCTGCTTGAAGATTTTTCTGACTTCCCGCCCCAGTTCTCCATTCCATTGAACGGAGTCCATGATGATGATCATGTCACCAGGTTTGCCGGTGGCTGTTGGAAGCATCTCTGTTCGCTTTTCTTCGGAGGGCGTACAGGCCATCAGGGTGATCAGGCCAAGAAAAAGAATTAACCGGACTATCATGCTGCAAGTTTACACCATAATGCATTCATGGGGCTGATCGTCACAAATAATTTGTTGACTTGCTTGTCTGCAATTACAGCGAGAGTATCAATTGCTGACCCGGCTTAATGTTGGTTGAGCTCAGGTTGTTCAGCTCTTTTATTTTTTCGATGGTCAGCCCTTCATATTTGCGGGAGATGCTCCACAGGGTATCGCCAGGTTGAACGATGTAGGTCTTTGAAGCAGTTAATGGAGCAGGTGCTACAGTAGTCGCTGGTTTGGGTTGTGCAGCAGCAACAACAGTAGTTCCGGCAGCAGGTTGTTTGATCCAGATCGTCAGTTGCTGGCCCGGATGAATAGTTGTACTGTTTAGCCGGTTCCATTCTTTCAGGCTGGCAACGGTTACATTATGTCGCGCAGCAATCGCTCCGAGGTTATCCCCACTCTTAACACGATAGACAATGCGGTCGCGGCCGTAGGTGCTCACATCTGTATTTCGGGCCAGTAGTTCCAGTTCTTTGCGGCCAACTTTTGAAGCTGAATCCAGAATAGCGAGGCGGTTTTGATCCAATGCTGCTTTAGCAAATTCAGGAATGCGTATGGTGTATTTCCGGTTATTGTCAGGAATGGCATTTCTCAGGATAGACGGGTTAAGCCGCTGAAAGTCTTCCAGGCAGGAGCCGGTGAGTTGTGCCAACGTTTCCAGATGAACAAAGGTGTTGACATGCATAGTATCATAAGGCATTACAACTTCATGTTCTCCGTCAATGAAATTATGTTCTTCCAGGTAATTCATGGTATAAATCATTGCCACGAATTGGGGTACATAGGAGCGTGTTTCCCGTGGCAGCTGCGGATATACTTCCCAGAATGTTTTCTTATACCCCGACCTGCGGATGGCCTTCTTGACGTTACCCGGACCGGCATTGTACGAAGCCAGCGCCAGTTCCCAGTCATTGAACATGTTGTATAGATCACGCAGGTAACGGCAGGCGGCTTCGGTGGATTTGTCCGGATCCATCCGGTCATCGGTATACCAGTCGGCATGCAGTCCGTAAAGTCTTCCTGTTGGGGCCATAAATTGCCATAGGCCTACAGCGCGTGCACGCGAAACAGCTTTTGGGTTAAGGCCTGATTCAATGATAGAAAGGTATTTTAACTCATCGGGTAAGCCGTATTTGGCCAGGTATTTTTCGAACAGCGGGAAGTATACATTTTTCCTGCGGATGATCATGCGGGTGTATTCCCGGTCGCGTACGGTGAAGTAGTTAATGAACGCATGAATACGTTCGTTGTAATGCAATGGGATTGATTTTTGAATCTGTTGAAGCCTTGCTTCAATCAGTTCCGGGCTGTCATCACCAGGGATGAACTCCACATCGGAAGTGAGGTAATAAAAATTCAGGCTGGCGGAATCTTCCAGGTACGACAATTCTTCCTCTACGAGGGCCACATCGAGTGAATCGGCTACCGGTTCCTTCTGGGCGAAAAGATTAGCTGTAACGAATAGTAGTGTCGCAAAAAGTGTTCTCCGCATATCAACTCATTTTCATCATCTGGTCAGCAAAACGCAGCAACTTCAATTCTTCGAAATCATCAGCCAGAAGTTGTAAACCTACCGGAAGATCATCATTATCCTTACCGCAAGGTACGGAAATCCCGGGAATACCCGCCACATTGGCCGTTACCGAAAAAAGGTCGGCCAGGTACATCTCCAGCGGGTTTACTGTATGTTCGCCCAGTTTGAATGCGGTGGTGGGTGCCACGGGCATCAGCAGGAAATCAAACTGCTTAAAAACTTCGCGCGTATGGTTGCGGATCATCCTGCGCAATTGCTGTGCCTTGGTATAAAAAGCATCGTGGTAGCGTGCGCTTAAGACAAAGGTTCCCAGTAATATCCTTCGCTGCACTTCTTTGCCAAACGCTTCACTTCTTGTTTTCTTATACAATGCGGCCAGGTCGTGAGCTTCCGCACTGCGATAGCCGTATCGCACGCCATCAAAACGCGAAAGGTTAGAGCTGGCTTCGGCTGTGGCAAGTATATAATAGGTTGGCAGGCTGTATTCCAGTAAGGGAAAATCGATGGCTTCCGTATAGTGACCAGCCTTTTTTAACTGCTCCAACTTGCCGGCAAGAGCCTCTCTGATTTCGAGTTGTATCGACTCATCGAAAAGCGTATCCCGCAAATAGGCGATACGGTATTTTTCTTCCCCAGCCGTTAATTCCTGGCTGTAAGCAGGCACCGGTTGATGAGACACTGTGCTGTCATAGTCATCGGCACCGGCAATGATTTCCAATACCAGCCCAACGTCAGCTACATGATTGCCGAGGATGCCGATACAATCAAACGAGGAGGCGTAGGCCACCAGCCCGTAGCGAGAAATCCGCGAATAGGTAGGCTTTAATCCGACTAATCCGCAAAAAGCAGCGGGTTGCCTTACGGAGCCACCAGTATCAGATCCAATAGAAATGTGGCACATGCCTGCCTGCACGGCTACTGCCGATCCACCGGAGGAACCACCCGGTACACGTGTTATGTCAGCTGCATTGAATACCGGTCCGTAAGCAGAGTTTTCGCGCTGAACAGCCGTGGCATTAAATTGGGCAGTGAATCCACGCAGGATTTTACTGCCGGCCTGCAGGTGATGATCCTTATGGGAGAGTACATCTTTAAGGCCGATAACCATACCAGCCAGTCTGCCCGCGTTGCCATTGGCAATTTTTTTATCGATTTCAATCGCACGCTGCAGAGCCTCATCGTCATACACTTCCAAAAAAGCGTTGAGATGAACTTGTGAATGAATAGCTTTTAAACAAGATTCTACCAACGCTGAGCAGGAGCGTTGACCGGTAAGGAGAGAAGATCGAATTTCCTGGAATGTGTTGTATTCCCTCAATCCGTTAGTCTTCTAATTTTTTAGGCACTTCTTTTTCAGCCTCTTCAACTTCCTTCTTCACGTCTTTTACCGCGTCTTTAAACTCGCGTATACCGCGGCCAAGACCCTTTGCGAATTCAGGAATTTTTTTGGCACCAAAGAAAATGAGTACGGCAAGAGCAATGATAATCCACTCACTTCCGCCAGGCATGCCGAACAATAATAGGGTATTCATAAGGATGATAATTAGCGTGTAAAGATAGCGTTTAAGAAAAGAACCGAAAAATAGACAAATCGGTGCCCCCGTCCTAAGAAAATGGTGTTTAGCGGTTAATTCCGAAGCCAAAGCTGGGGATCGAGCGCGGTGGTGCTTTTCCGGATTTGGAACCGCAATTCAGATATTCCATCGGCATTGGATAGCACCTGGCCAATTTCCTGGTTGGTTTTTACCTGCTGTCCTTTTTTAACGTACACCTCTTTCAGACCGGCATAAACGGTAAAATACTCCCCATGGCTGATAATCACGGAGTTACCAAAGGGGGGTATAACTGCGATGTAGCGCACTTCTCCTTCAAAGATGGATTTTACTTTTTCGTTCTCCTTGGTCTGAATGTTTACTCCGTCATTCTGGATGATGATTCCTTTCAGCACCGGATGGTTCTGCCGGCCAAACTTCTGTGAAACAAAACCGGATACGGGCCAGGGAAACTTCGATTTATTTTCTTCGAATGAATTTGAAAGCGCAGTGGTTACCGTAGTGCGGTCGCGGTTGGTTTCGCGCGCGGTGCGTTCCATCTCCTCGCGGATGATGTCATTGATGCGCTTGTCCAGCACAGCCAGTGCCTTTTTGGTGTTTTCGAGGTCAGTGCGAAGAGACTTCTCTTGCTTCTCAAGATTCTTAACCACGGTATTCTGCTTTTTACGGAGCTCGTTCAGGTTGTTGTTTTCATCAAGTTCCTGGGTGAGCAAGACATTTTTTTCTGAGCGCCTGGCCTCAATCTGCTTCACCTGAACGCCCAGCTCAGCCTGGACCTGCTGAATGGCGTTGACTTGTATCTTGCGCATTTTAGCGTATTGCCGCATATACCGAAGACGCATGAGCAGCTGATCAAACGAATCGGCCGAGAACAGAAAGGCGAGGCGGGTGGCGCTGTTATTGGCTTTCTGTGCTGCAAACAGCATGGAAGCATATTCTTCGCGTAGTTTATTCAGGTCTTCCTGCAGGGCCAGGATAAAGCCGTTGTTGGTGGCAATTTCACGATCGAGCAGAGCCAGCTCGGACCTGAAGGATTGAATGAGTTTCTCCTGAATGCTGATGCGCTGGTTTAATGCGTTAAGTTCGCCCAGTGTGCTTTTTTTCTGAACATTGGTTTCGTCAAGAATTTTCTCAACCTCCTTTATTTTCTGGAGATTCTCCTGCCGCTCTTTTTGAAGCTGCGCTTTCGTTTTCTGTTGCGCGGCAGCGGCAAAAGCTAGTAAGAGGCACAGAAAACCAATTCCAATCCGTTTACCGGCCCACATATTTTTTCGGAATGTTGAATGGAAACTTCAGTTCCTTATCACCGACTTCGGCCTTGTTGTATTCAAAGGTAACGGTTGTGTTAATCAGGCCTGATGGAGATTTGTACAGCAGTGATATGGTGCCGGTGTACGGAAACAATTTCTCACCCACCGGCTGAAAGTTTCCGTAGTTGATGGACATGGAATTATGGGTGTCGTTCTCGCGCAATTCCACTTTCTGGATTTTCTGTGTGGTTGCGCTGATGTAGTTCAGCACATCAACAGTTCCTGAATTCTGCTTTAAAAGAAATGTCAATTCTTTAAGGTCAACATCATCAGAATTTTTTCTCGGCATCAACAGATTGCCCAGCAAGGCCGACTGAATAACGTTATAGTTTACTTCGAAATTATAGCGTTTAGACAGTTCCTTAAAGTCGAATACATAATACTCCTTATCCACGTTGTTGATAATCGTGATGGAATCCTGGTTGATGAGTGCACGGCCACCCTGCACGCCAACCACGGTGAAGTTCATCCAGATAACACTGTCTCTTCGCACGCGGATCACGGCTTTCACATCGCGTTCTTTACTGGCATCTTTGAGAATCATCCGGGCGCGACCCTGGAAATAATCAAAGTCAATCTCTTGAATGGCGAGTAATTCTTCCGGTTCACGGGTATCAACGGTAGGGGTGGTTTTCCTGCTGCAGGCAGATATCACCAGTACCATTAGAAATAAAAATGAAGCCGTGTACTTATTCATAGAGTTTTCGGTTGGCAATTTTTTTATTGAGTTGGTCACTCGGACTGGCCGATAGTTGTTTAGCCTTCTCCCACTGTTGTACAGCTTGATCAACTTCACCGAGCTTGAACAGGATATCGCCATAGTGTTCATAATGTGTGGCGTTGGCTTGCCCGGTGGCAAGGGCTTTCTCCATAACCTTGCGTGCCTCCTTGTATTTCTGGCGAGCATACAGCACCCACGCATGTGTGTCTAAAAAGGTCGCATTATCAGGGTTATTTTTAATAAGGCGTGCAGACATTTGTTCTGCTTTTTCCAACGTTGCCTTGCGAAGGGCCAGGTAATAAGCGTAGTTGTTCAGTACTACGCTATTGTCCGGGTTGTAGGCCAATGCCTCTTCATAGGCTTTATCAGATTTATCATACTCTTTGGTGCCGTTATACGAATCGCCAAGCATGGCATTCAGTTCGCTGGTCATGGCCGGATCAGAGGCTGCCAGGCGCTTGCCGGTTTCAAGCATGAAAGCCGCCTCACGGAAACGATTCTTTCGAAGGTGGGCCATGCCGCTGAAGTAATACAGCATGCTTTGATTGGGATAATACTCCAGCGCACGTTCAGCATAATTAAGTACTCCGTTATAATCCCCGCGCTGAGCGCAGAGATACAACAGGTTTTGCCAAACCTCAAAATTTACCTCACCCTGGTCAACGGCTTTGCGGTAGTAGTCCTCAGCTTCTTCGTAGCGCCCCATCGATAAATACATGTCACCGCCAATCACCATTATGTTCACTTCCTGCGGATATTCTTTCACCAGCAGAGTAAACAATTCCAACGTAAAGTTTTCGGTGCCGGTATCGTTCTGGTTGGCTGCCCGTTTGTTGTTTAGTTCAGCATTATAGGTACTCAATACAATGAGCTTGCTGTTCAGATCAACTTCGGGATTGTTGAAAGCCTGAAGAATTAATGTACGCGCCTTGCTTTCCTGCCCTTTGTCACGGTATAAACCGGCCAGCAGAATGCTGGCATTAGGCGATGATTCGTTCTCAACAGAAAAATGTTCCAGCACCTGAATGGCTTTATCCAGCTGATTGTTTTCCGAAAGGAATTCAGCCATGGCCACAGCATATGGTTCCTCATCCGGAAAAGCACGTAATAGTTTTTCGCCTTCCTGGACAGCTTCATTCAATTTTCCCATCTCGGCATAAAGCCTGAGTTTTTGCATGGACGAGGTCTCATTAACACCGAAGTATGTCTCGGCACGATCGTACGTCTTGATGGCTTCCAGCGTTTTACCGGAGAACTGGTAGATCAACGCAGCTTCAAAAAGGTATTCTTGCGTATCGGGCACCTCACGAAACATGGTTTCATAGAGTTGCGCAGCCCGATCGAATCGTGTCAGGTTGGAATAGATACCGGCACCCAGCAGGTAGAAGTATTTATTTTTTTTCTCGAATTGAAGCGCCTGTTCAATGCTAAGCGAGGCCTTAAGAAGGTCTTCCTGTTTTTCACTGCGCGTATACACTTCCGCCATCTTGTAATGGATAGTAGCGTTCTCAGGCATGATGTCGAGGGCACGTTGGTAATAGACGAGCGCTTTAGCGAAGTCTTCCACCATGAAATATTTTTCGGCTTCGGTGAAGTAGAACTCAGCCTCGCGCGATTTGAGTGATCCTGCTGCGGGAGAACCCGTTTCGGGCTTCTTTTTTTTCTGAGCCTGCAAGCTTGCCGGAAGAATCTGCAGTAAAACCAGCAGGACGATATGTAAACTTCGGATGGACAACCGTTTATGCGTTGGAAATAGCCTCAAAAGTAATCAAAATTCTCTACTGCCATGGTTATCCTGCTGGCGCAAGTGCTGTAACTGGTGGGGCAGAGATAACACTTGATGAAGCAGCTACAGAATCTGCATCCGGTTTCTTTCAAGACGGTAAATAAGAAAACCGAGCAAAACGTAAATCATTATCCTCACACTTAAAAGTAAAGACATGCTGAAGAAGTTTAGCTGGTTGATCAGCCAGATACCCAAAACAGTGAGTATGATATAGAATGAATCACGCACCAGCGGGTAGGGTATCGGATAATAACGTTGCCCCAACCAGTAGCAGGATGCAGCCATACCGAAGTAAACCAGGAGGGTTACCCATGAACTTCCTTCATACCCGGCAACCGGAATCAACAAGTAGTTTAACAGGATGGTGAAGAGGGCAGCACTGCCGGTAATCCAGGTGCTGAAGTATGTTTTATCGGTGATTTTATACCAGATGGAAACATTGTAATAGATGCCCAGAAAAAGATTGGCAAACAATAATACTGGTACCACATGCATGCCTTGCCGGTAAACTTCCTGCTGAAGAATGTATTGCAACACGTCAAGGTTCGTGCTGATTACCAGCACGACAAAGCAACCAAAAACAATGAAAGCATGCGAAACTTTACTGAAAAGCTCTGGTGAATTTTTATCTGCTGCCCGGGAGAAAAAGAAAGGCTCAGCTGCGTATCGAAATGCCTGAACAGTCAGCGTCATGAACACGGAAAATTTATAGACAGCACCAAACACACCTAAGGCAGCTTCGTTGGATAAGCCGGGATAAAAATTTTCCGGCAGCCAGAAACGCAGCGCCCATCGCGATAGCATTTCATTCGTCACCCAGGCGAGACCAGCAAATAAAATTGGATACGCATAGGTAAGCATGGGTCTTAAGGAAGTCCACTGGAATGAAAAACGAAACGATGAAAACACCGGCATCAACAAAAGCAATAAAGCAGCGTTGGCCAGCAGGTTCGACAGAAAGACATATTCGATTGAATAACCCGGCTGATAAACGGTTTCAGCTAAAGGTTTCAGAAAGGCCGGGTAATCTCCGCGCAACACAGCCGGGCAAACAGATAAGAAGAAAATATTCAACCCGATGTTCAACCCGATGTTGACCAGTTTGGTGATGGCGAAATAGACTGGTCTGTTTTCCAGGCGAAGCCGTGCAAAGGGTATGGCTACTATGGCATCGATAGCCAGGATGCCGGCAAACCAGCGGATGTAATGTTCTTTGCCGGGGTAGTGAAGGTATTCGGTCAGCGGTGTGGCGATAACAAACAAGATTCCCGAGAGCAGGATGCTTGAAAGGAGCAAGGCACTGGTGGCCTGGTTGAACACACTGCCGGCATTGTCTTTTTGTGCCGTAGCAAACCGGAAATAGGCGGTTTCCATGCCGTAAGTAAACAGCACATTCAAAAAGGCCGCGTAGGCATAAAATTCAGTAATGGTGCCGTACTCTCCCGCTGCAAATATATAGGTATAATAGGGTACCAGGAGGTAGTTGAGCAGCCGCCCCAGGATGGAACTGGCTCCGTAGATGATCGTTTGGCCGGCAAGTTTTCGAAGGATACTCAAAATTTTAAAAATGAAAACGGCCACTAATCAGCAAATTTTTTGCGGGGAGTTAAAGTTTACTTACAATAAATAAATGGTATTCATTTCCAAGCAGCATTATATTAATGGGCAACTATTTGTAAATTTGTGTAACCTATTCCATTCATTTTGAAGCAAATACTTGCATTTTTGTTCGTCTTATATGTCGTAGAAGGTTTTTCGCAGACCTGTACGGCATTGACTAGTGGAAATTGGAGCGGAGGAGGTCCTCCAACGGCCACATGGAGTTGTGGTAATCCGAATACTTTTTCTGGCACAATAATCATCCCTGCGGGCATTACAGTTACGATAACAAACAATTTAACCTGGAATGCGAATGTTGAAGTCTATGGAACTCTAATATTGGATAATCAACTTAATTTAGGTTCAACACCAGGATGTGGTTTCACACTTAGAATATTTGGTTCAGGCATTCTGATCAGGCCTACTGGTCCGGGTGCAAATGACCGTTTAATTATTTGTGGAAATACAATTGTTACCAGCCAGCCTGGACCCCCTCCCGGTACTATCGCTTGGCCTCCTGGGGGATTTGATTCTACAACACCAGGTGGGGGTTTTGGCGAGGGTGGGTTTTTACCTGTAGAATTAATCTACTTTAAATCAGAAAGCAGCGGAGTTTCAATTGTTCTACTTTGGGCTACTTCTAAAGAAGAAAACTTCAGTCACTTTGTTGTAGAGCATGCCGTGAACGGTGTTGACTTTGATGAGATTACAGAAATTCCCGGTGCCGGTTACAACACCGAAGACATTATTGAATATTCCTATACCCATAAAGTGCCAAAACTTGGTTTCAATTATTACCGCCTGAAGGCCGTTGATCTGGATGGTACGTTTGAATATTTCGGCCCGATTGGTGAACGCTTCCGTGGTGAGCAGGCCTTATGGGTTTTCCCGAACCCGGCTGCATCGGATAAAGTTCAGTACGAAATCAATTTCACACCTAATGAATCCGACCGCGTTCAGGTTTATAATCAGCTGGGAACATTGATTGCTGATCTTCCGGCCGTGGTGCATACCGGTACGGTTTATTTCCAGGAGGCTCTCAAGCCGGGCGCTTATGTGCTTCGTTACTCCGGTTCGGGTGAAGTGCTCTCCGCACGCTTTATCGTGCTGAAGTAACCTGCCTTAGTTTTAACCTGATTTTATTTTTCCACCTCATCCGCCAGCAGAGCAGGCAGGTTCTGCAGGATGTCTTCCGTCATGGAGGCCAAGGCAAAGGCCGGTTGCCAGCCCCAGTCTTTGCGTGCTGCACTGTCATCAATGGATTTGGGCCAGCTGTCGGCAATACTTTGTCTGAAATCCGGATTGTAGGAGATGGTGAACTCGGGAATATGCTTGCGAATCTCAGCGGCAATTTCAGCCGGGCAGAAACTCATCGCGGCAATATTATAACTCGAGCGCACTTTTACTTTTTCCTTTGGGGCTTCCATGATATCCAGCGTTGCCTTCACGGCATCGTCCATGTACATCATGGGCAGATAGGTGTCTTCTTTCAGAAAGCACTCGTATTTTTTGTCGGTGATGGCCTTGAAGTAGATGTCCACGGCATAGTCAGTGGTGCCACCGCCAGGCTTTGATTTATAGCCGATCAAACCCGGATAGCGTAAACTGCGCACATCCACACCCTTATTCCGGAAATACCAGTCGCACCAGCGTTCACCGGCAAATTTGCTGATACCATAAATGGTGGTAGGGTCCATGACCGTGTGTTGTGGTGTATTGAGTTTCGGTGTTGTAGGTCCGAAGGCCGCGATGGAACTGGGCCAGTAAACGCGGTCAAGCTTGAATTCTACAGCAGCATCCAATACATGGATCAGGCTGTCCATATTCAGGTTCCACGCAAACTTGGGGTTCTTTTCACCGGTAGCCGAAAGCACGGCAGCAAGATGATAAATCTGGGTGATGCTGTTCTTTTTAATGAAATCGAAAAGCTGTTTCTGCTTCAGGGCATCGAGTATTTCAAAATTTCCTTGCGACAGGATGCCTTGCGGATCTTTAATGTCGGTGGCGATTACATTTTCCTTGCCGTACAAATTCCACAAACCCTGGGTCAGTTCCGTGCCCAGTTGCCCCCCTGCACCGATAATCAGAATCTTATGCTTTTTCATCACTTTCGATTATCCGGGAAAGTTAAAGAATTTTGACTTTTACGCCCTTCGCTTAGGAAGACATTTACAGGAAGGGTTTAATTTTGGCCGCGGATAAACCGATGTGGTTTAGCTGATAATTCTGACTATTAACTCTTTACCCTAATTATGTACAAAACATTTCAACCGGTTTTGGAAAAAGAACTGCAAGCCATTCGCGCGGCAGGATTGTTCAAGCGCGAGCGCATCATCACTTCTCCGCAAGGAGCAGACATCATGGTGGAGGGCGGCAAGCAGGTCATAAATTTCTGCGCAAATAACTATTTGGGCTTGTCTTCGCATCCCCGGGTAATTGAGGCTGCCAAGCGCGCCATTGATACGCATGGTTTTGGAATGTCATCCGTGCGGTTTATCTGCGGCACGCAGGATATCCACAAAGAACTGGAGCAAAAGATCTCCGACTTCCTGCGCATGGAAGATACAATTCTTTATGCGGCTGCGTTCGATGCCAATGGTGGCGTGTTTGAACCCCTGCTGGGCGCAGAGGATGCGATTATTTCGGATGAGTTGAATCATGCTTCAATTATTGATGGTGTTCGTTTGTGCAAAGCCATGCGTTACCGTTATAGGCATAACGACATGGATGACCTGGAAAGGCAGCTGCGCGATGCACGGGCAGCGGGCGCAAAACAAATACTCATCGTAACCGATGGCGCTTTTTCCATGGACGGCACTATCGCCAAGCTCGATAAGATCTGTGACCTCGCTGATCAGTTTGAAGCCCTGGTGATGACTGATGAATGCCACGCAACCGGTTTTTTGGGAAAGACCGGCCGCGGTGTGCCTGAATACCGCGGGGTGATGGATCGCGTGGATATTATTACAGGTACACTGGGCAAGGCGCTCGGGGGCGCTTCTGGTGGCTTTACATCGGCCCGAAAAGAAATTATTGAAATGCTTCGCCAGCGCTCAAGGCCTTACCTTTTCTCCAATACATTAGCTCCCTCCATTGTAGGCGCTTCCATTGAAGTATTCAATATGCTTTCAGAAACAACTGCGCTTCGCGATAAGCTGGAAGAGAACACAAAATACTTCCGTGCGGCCATGACAGCTGCCGGTTTCGACCTCAAGCCTGGTGAGCATCCCATTGTGCCCATCATGTTATACGATGCGCCATTGGCTCAACAGTTTGCCGAGAAGTTGCTGGATGAAGGCATCTATGTGATCGGCTTCTTCTTCCCGGTAGTGCCTAAAGGACAGGCCCGGATACGCGTGCAATTATCGGCTGCACACGAACGGCATCACCTCGACAAAGCCATCCTTGCATTTACCAAAGTGGGTAAAGAACTTGGGGTGTTGAAATAGCAGGATAGGATTATTAGATAAGCGAAGGCCGGGCAGTGATGTCCGGCCTTCTTAGTTGATGCCTTTATGCAGGATGACTGGTCTTTATTTCTATTTCACCAATCCTGTCAATTCAAGCTGATTTTCGGTTAACTTTTGAGTCTCAAATTCTGCTGTATGAAAAATCATATCGTCATCGTATCGCTCCTACTTTTACTAAGTCAGTTTACGGTTGCACAGCGTAGCCGACAGCAGGCGGCACCGGTTCCAGCTCCTGTTCCGGCTATCGACTTTAATGCTTATTTCAGTGCCATGAAATGGCGAAGCATTGGTCCGTTCCGAGGCGGGCGTTCCAATGCGGTGAGTGGTGTGGTTGGCGATAAGATTACCTACTACATGGGCACTACAGGTGGTGGAATCTGGAAGACAGAAGATGCCGGTACAACATGGAGGAATATTTCTGACGGATATTTTCAATCGGGCTCAGTAGGTGCCATTGCGGTATCAGAAAGTGATCCGAATGTTATTTATGCCGGTATGGGCGAACATGCCATACGCGGTGTGATGACGCATCATGGTGACGGAATGTATAAATCATTCGATGCCGGTAAGACCTGGCAACGCATCGGACTGGAGAAGACGCAGCATATTGCACGCATCATCGTTCATCCGAAAAACCCGGAAATCGTTTGGGTAGCAGCACAGGGCGCTTTGTTCGGGCCGTCAGCAGATCGCGGCATTTATAAAAGCATTGATGGCGGTAAAACCTGGAAGAAGGTCTTGTACGTGAATGACAAAACCGGTGCTGCAGA
Source organism: Cyclobacteriaceae bacterium (assembly GCA_025455465.1). Classification (GTDB taxonomy): domain Bacteria; phylum Bacteroidota; class Bacteroidia; order Cytophagales; family Cyclobacteriaceae; genus UBA2336. The sequence goes on from JALOMI010000003.1 coordinate 42,435, forward strand.
ATTGTCTCTCGATTTTTCCAATCCGATGGTCTTGTATGCTGCGATGTGGGAGCATGGCCGGCTTCCGTGGAAAGTTATCAGTGGTGGGGAAGGGAGCGGTTTGTATAAATCCGTTGACGGAGGGGATACCTGGCAGAAAATTCATGAAGGATTGCCGAAAGAACTTGGCAAGATGAGCATCGCGGTGAGCCGCTCCAATCCAAATAAAGTCTATGCCTTGATCGAGAGTGACTCAGAAAAGGCAAAAGGAGGTTTATTTGTTTCGGATAATGGCGGCAAGAGCTGGTCGCGCATTTCCGGTGACAACCGGCTGTTGCAACGCGCCTGGTATTACATTGAACTTTATATTGACCCGGTGGATGAACTGACCGTCTACGTGCTCAGCGCACCTGCCTTACGGTCAATTGATGGAGGTGTTACCTGGGAACTGCTGCCCACGCATCATGGAGATCACCATGATTTGTGGATTAATCCCCTCGATAATAAAAACATGGTCATCGCTGATGACGGAGGTGCTTCCATCACCTTCAACTACGGAAAGACCTGGACGCACCAGAACAACATGCCTACCGCCCAATTGTATCGCATCAGTGTGGACAATCAGTTTCCTTACCGTATTTATGCCGGTCAGCAGGATAATACATCTGTGGTGATCGGCAGCCGTGAGCTCAGCAGCCGCTATATCACCGAAGCCAGTTGGGAGCCTTCAGCCGGTGGTGAGAGTGCTTTCCTCGCATTCAATCCGGATGACCCGCGCTTTGTCCTGGGTGGAAGCTACCTGGGCACCATCGATATTCTGGATACGCGCGCACGGGCTACTACCAATATTATGGCCGCGCCCATTCAGTACCTCGCCCGCGAAACCAAAGACATGAAATACCGCTTCAACTGGAATGCGCCCATCATCTGGTCGAGACATGAGCCCAACACCTATTATCACGCAGCACAGTACCTGCTGAAGACAACGGATATGGGTAAAACCTGGAGCGAGGCATCACCCGACCTGACACGCAATGAAAAGTCCAAACAAGGGAAGGGCGGTGGCCCCTATACGAACGAGGCAGTTGGTGCCGAGAATTACGGTACCATCAGTTATGTGATGGAGTCTCCGCAAGAGAAGGGCGTAATCTGGGTGGGCAGCGATGACGGCCTGGTACACCTCACACGTGATGGCGGAAAAACCTGGAGCAATGTTACGCCAGCCGGATTAGCAGAGTGCCTGATCAATGCCATTGAAGTTTCACCCCATCATCCGGCAACGGCCTATATCGCCACCACCCGTTATAAGTTCAACGATCATACTCCGGCTCTTTACAAGACCACTGATTACGGAAAGACGTGGGTTAGCATCAGTCGGGGAATTCCGCCAGGAGCATTTACCCGTGTAGTGCGCGAAGACCAGGTGCGTAAAGACCTGTTGTTTGCAGGAACGGAATCAGGTGTATTTTTATCATGGGACGGAGGAAACCAGTGGCATAAATTCCAGCTTAACCTGCCCGTTACACCGATCACAGATTTATGTGTGCACCAGGGCAACCTGATTGCTTCAACTTCCGGGCGTTCTTTTTGGATTTTGGATGATCTGGCATTGTTACGAAACTTCCAATCAAATGATAACACGGCATTCAAACTCTTCCGGGCAGCCGATGCGGTAATAGTCAACGGATCCAGTGATCTTGACAGCAGTGATCCTGAATTTGACGGCTCACATCCTTACTATGGCGTCAATCCCTCAACCGGTGTTGTATTCTATTACAACTTACCGGAGTTGCCTGAAAAGCAGGTGGTCACCCTGGAGATTACGGATGCCAAAGGCAACCTGGTTCGATCGTATACATCGGTGAAAGACAGCCTGTTCAAGACATACGATGGTGGCCCTGCTGCCGAACCGGTGCTGGGCAATGCCAAAGGGCTGAACCGGATGGTCTGGAACATGCGATACCCCACGATGCCCGGTGTGCCCGGAGTTTACATCGAAAGCAGTTTCCGCGGGCATAAGGCTATACCCGGCAATTATAAGGCAACATTAAAAGCGGGCAGCCAGTCTTCCTCAGTCGATTTTAGTATTCTTCCCAATCCGCTGTATGCAATAACAGAGGCTACCTACCGGGAGTATCACGAAGTGATGCATCAGATGGAGAAAGAATTGACGGGCATGCACGAAACAGTGAACAAACTGTATCGCATACAGACGCAGTTGGATGAATTGCTCAAGTCGCTTCCGGCTGATCCAAAGTATGCTGCGTTAAAGAAGCAAGGGGGTGAACTGATTCAGAATCTGAAGGCATGGGATGAAGACATGGTGCAGCGTAAATCAAAAGCGTATGATGATGTGGAGAATTTTGAAAACAAGTTCACGGCCAATTATCTGTTTCTGATTAATCATACAGAAAGCGACATCCCCCGAGTCAATCAACCTTCACAAAAACGCCTGAGCGAGCTTACAGCACAGTGGCAGCAACTGCAGCAGCGGAGCAACCAACTGATCAGTGAAGATATACCCCGCATCAACAAACTGATGTGGGATGCCGGTATTGGGGCACTGTGGAAACAGTAGTTACGGGTAAGACTTAGCAGGGCCGATCAGCGCGAAGAACTTCTCACCAGTTCTGTTTCGGCAGGTTCCGGTTCGATTTCTTCCCATTTAACCGGTTCGGTATTATGGAGGTAGTCGAGAATTTTTCGTTCCACCTGTTTCATCTTCAGTGAACGCAGAAATTTTCCGTTTCGAGCCAGGATCAACCGTCCGGTTTCTTCAGAAATGGCCATCACCAGGGTATCAGTGCTTTCCGACATACCCACTGCGGCACGATGCCGCAGGCCGAAGTGTGCCGGCAAATGATCGTTCTCAGTCACAGGCAGTACACAACGTGCAGCTTTTATCCTTCCCTTGTGGATAATCACAGCTCCATCATGAAGGGGACTGAATTTATTGAAGATGGAGATTAGCAGTCCTTTGCTGATTTCTGAATCGAGGGGCTCACCGGTTTCGGCATAGAATTTCAGTTCCGTGTCGCGTGTAAAAACAATCAGTGCACCGGTGCGGGTAGCCTTCAGTGATTTGGCAGCTTCCAGAATCTGATGGACATCTGTTTCGTCATTGGTTTCACCGCGCCAGTTGGCCAGCGTTTTAAGAAAGTTGTCGCGAAATTCTGTGCCTCCGATAACAAGAAGAAATTTTCGTATCTCCGGTTGAAAGAGAATGATCATGGCAAGTACACCAACACCCATGAACTGCCCTAGAATGGTGGCCAGCAATTCCATCTGCGCTGCCTTCACGATCAGGTAGATCAGGTACAAGGCGAGCACTCCTAAGAAAATGTTTACAGCAATACTTCCGCGGATCAGTTTGTAGACTTGATACAGCAATACACTGACCAATACGATATCTACCAGGTCAACCCAGGTGACATCGAGAAAGCCGATCTTGAAGAGCCATATCATCGCGTAAAGGTACTAAACTCCCGCGGCAGGGAATGCCAGCTTGCCGAAAAGTTTAACCGTCTGCACGGCTTCGCGCACATCGTGGACCCGCACGATTGATGCACCCTGCTGCAAGGCCGCCATGTTCAAGGCCGTGGTTCCGTTGAGTGCCTCATCGGCTGATATGTTCAGCGTTTTCCAGATCATGGATTTTCGCGATAAACCAACTAGAATTGGCTTGCCAATGATTCGCATATGATCCAGATGCCGGAGCAGTTCAAAACTCTGTTCAATGGTTTTGGCGAAACCAAAACCGGGATCAATAATGATATCCTTGACACCTGACTGGTGAAGACGATCCACTTTCTTGTGGAAATAGTTGATGATTTCATACAACAGATTTTCATAACCAGAAAGTGAGGTCATTGTCTGCGGAGTGCCGCGCATGTGCATGCAGATGTAGGGTACGTGCAGGTCAGCCACGGTCTGAAACATCAGCGGATCCAGTTCGCCACCGGATACATCATTGACAATGTCTGCACCGGCTTCCACCGCCTGACGGGCAACAGCGCTTCGGAACGTATCCACTGAAATATAAACTTCGGGTATAACCTTTCTAATGGCCTGAATCACCGGAAGAATTCGCTGGGATTCCAGTTCCTGGGGAATGTCATCAGCACCGGGCCGGGTCGAGTACCCGCCAATATCAAGAATGTGTGCTCCATCCTGAACCATGGAAGTTGCCTTTTTGATGATCTCCGGCAGGCTGGCATGCCTGCTGCCGGCATAAAAGCTATCCGGGGTTATGTTCAGGATTCCCATTACCAATGGGCTACTGAGCGTTACCAGTTGGCCTCTTAAGGTGAGTGTATTGTTTGTTGAAAATGCTGTATTTTGCCGCGCTGAAATCATGATTCACGAGAAAACTGCCACCGAATATAAACAGGTGATCAATGCCTGCAAAAACTTGTTTCTGAAGAAGACGCGGGATTATGGAACGGCCTGGCGTATTCTTCGTCTACCCTCCATTACCGATCAGATTTTTATCAAGGCACAGCGTATCCGGAGCATCCAGGAAAAAGGTGTTCAGCGTATAGACGATCCGATAGCGGATGAGTTTACAGGTATTATTAATTACTGTGCGATCGCCCTGATGCAAATTCAACTGGAAAGCTCTGATCAAACAGAATTTTCCGCACAGGAAATTGAGCCGCTGTATGACCGGGTGATTGAAGAAACGTACGCACTTCAACAAAATAAGAATCACGATTACGGAGAAGCATGGCGCGATATGCGTGTGGAGTCGATGACGGATATTATTCTGATGAAACTGTTGCGCGTGAAGCAAATTGAAGATAATGCCGGCAAGACACTGGTCAGTGAAGGGGTAAAGGCTAATTATCAGGATATGATCAATTATGCAGTGTTTTGTCTAATCAAACTGAACGATCAATAAACTATGCTTACCAACTGGAGAAAGTACATTGATTTGTTTTCGCGCTTTTTTGTGGGCGGCTTGTTCATTTTTTCCGGACTGATCAAACTCAACGACCCGATCGGTACGGAGATCAAGCTGGAAGAATACTTCGAGGTTTTCGCTGCTGATTTCAGTCCGATTTTTCATGGGTTTATTCCCTATTCACTGGAGTTGGGCCTTATCATGATTGTGCTGGAGATCGTTCTGGGTATTGCATTGCTGATCAACTACCGGATGAAAGAAACCACATGGACGCTGTTGTTGCTTATCATCTTCTTTACCTTCCTTACCGGTTACTCGGCCATTTTCAATAAGGTTACAGACTGTGGTTGTTTTGGGGATGCCATTAAACTAACCCCCTGGGAATCTTTCTATAAGGATTTAATTCTGATTGTTTTTATCCTGCATTTATTCTGGTACCGGAATTATTTTGAACCGGTATTACGCAGCCGTGACGGGCATGCGGTAATTATTGCGGCCACACTGATCAGTTTCTACCTCGGTATATATGCAATCCGTCATTTGCCCTTTATTGATTTCAGGGCGTATAAAATCGGTAACAACATACCTGAACAAATGCAACTGCCTCCGGGCGCCAAGCGCGACAGTGTGGTGATGACGTTTATCTATGAACGTGCCGGTGAGCGTGTGGAGTTCACCATGAACCAACTGAGCCAGATTGATTCGACATACTCTTTTGTTGATCGTGTTGATAAAGTGGTGCGAAAAGGCGACTTGCCGAAAATTGTAGACTATCGCGTCACGGATGTTGATGGTGTGGATATCACGCAGGAAACATTTCAGGGTGCGCGCCTCTTACTGGTGCTGTACAATGTTAAATATTCCTCTGCACGGAATGCCGACAAGATCAGTACGTTGATTGATGCGCTCGAAGGTTATGCCGAACCATTGATCCTTACGGCTTCAACTCCTGCCGACATGGAAGCGTGGCGACATGAACACCAGTGGGCAGCACCGTATGCATTTGCTGATGCCACGGTACTGAAAACGATTATCCGTGCCAACCCCGGAATTACCTTGTGGGTCAACGGCACAGTAAGGGGTATGTGGCATTTCAATGATGTGCCCACAGCGGATGAGGTAAAAGCCTTGTTGTAATCTAACGTGAAAATCTACCTGATAGGACTACCTGGCTCGGGTAAGAGTACACTGGGCAAGCAACTGGCATCCGTGTTAAATCTTACGTTTATTGATTTGGATGAAGCAATAACCGCCCGGGCAGGTCTAACTATTCCTGAATTGTTTCAGCAACAGGGTGAAACCTATTTCCGGGAATTAGAAGCATCCTTGCTTCGCGAAACATCAGCAAATGAAAATTTTGTAATGGCAACCGGAGGAGGTACGTCTTGTTTTTATGAGGGTATTTCATTCATGAACTCACAGGGAGTTACAGTATACCTGGATGTGGATGTGGCAACAATAGCGAGCCGGATGAAGGAATCAGAAATTGCTGGGCGTCCCTTATTGAATTCCCAAACGGTTGAAGATTTGATAATTCGTTTGAAGAGCCTGCACGATCAACGGCATGTCTATTACGGCCAATCGAAAATACGGTTATCAGGAAATGCATTGCGGGTTGAGGATATCCTGGCTGCTCTTGAATTAATACAGTCTAAAAAGTGAGGCCAAAAGTCAGCATCAGTGTGTTTCTCATATTCCTGATACTCGTCACAGGCCCCAGGGTATCATCAAAAACATACGGTGCATAACTGCTATCCCGTTGCGTATTTAACCAGGTTATGTCGGTAAAAAATCTGCGAGCCCGATAACCTGCACCCGCACTTAACGTGTTGATGCTTCGGTTTATGTTGATGGATTGATTGTAAGGATTGGAAAGCACCTGGTAACCTCCACGAAATCGAAACGCATTAAGTCGATACTCTCCCCCGATGCGGAAGTTTACTGTATTCTCATAGAGTTGGCTGATGACCTGGTTTTCCTGATCAAAGGAAATTCCGCTGATGTCTGATTGATACCGGGCCTGGCTGTAGTTTACAAACTCCACATCACCACTGATGAATCCGCTTGAGCCTATAAAAAATGCCGCACCCAGGTTCAACCGCATGGGCGTACGCAGATTATATTCTGCGATCAGTGGTTGTTGTGATTCATCGGTGATGGCACTCAATATTGTTCCCGTGCCCAGGTAGTTAAAATTATTCCATTGCGTATTTACCCGTGCAGTGTACGAATCGGTTGATTGATATGAAGTTGGTGTGACATAAGAAATACCCAGTTGAAGATAGTCGAGTGGCCGGTAAATCAACCCAAGCGTCAGGTTAACACCGGTGCCCTGGATATCAATGGTTTCCTCCAGTTCGAGATAGTTTAGCGGGTTGAAGTCAGGGTCCAGTTCAAAAAAGAAATCCGATTCCCGGTATAGTGCGCTGAATTTATACCGGAGGGTAGCAATACCCACAGTGGCCCCAACAAAAATTTTATCATTGAAATTGGCTCCGTAGGCAAAAGACCATTGATACTGTGCACCGTTCGTTTTAACCGTTCCTTCCCGGTAAAGACTGCGTATATCATTGGGGTCATCGTACAGGCCTATGACAGAGAAATACTGTCCTTGGCTTCCGCCCCAGAATGTGGAATCATCAATGAGGTAATTATTGTAGGCCAAACCCGTTGGCAGATCAAAGTTTAGATTGTTTGAAGGTATACCGGTCGCCTGTTGCAGGAAGAAATCAACAATGGATGAAACATTATCATTTCCTCCATAACGAAACGAGTTATTGAAATCATTTGTACGGGTCATGGTTATGCCAAAGGAGCCGCCCATAAAACCATTATTGTTTTTCGGGGAATGGCTCACATAGCTAAGACCTGGCAAGGTAAACTTGGTGCGGGAATCACTTTCCTGATTACCGTTATAGGTCGATTCCGTGCTGTAAAAATTCAATGCGGGCGTAATAGTAAACTCACTCCGGTTGTACATGCCCAAGCCGGCAGGATTAGATAATGCCGAGCTGAAGTCACCTCCCAGCGCTACCTGCGCGCCTCCGATCCCTTGAATTCGGGCGCTGCCTCCCGGGTTGGTGCGGCTGAAATCCAGCGCATTGTCAATAAAACTTTGTGCCCGCACCCCGGTCGCAACAAGCAAGAGTAATCCCGCGAGTTGAATAAAAACCCTGAATTGCATACGAAAGGCCTGCGGGGGATTAGTTATTACCCCTGCGAACTCCGGATGAACCGGAAGAACCTGAAGACGAGCGCGAAGGTGTACTGAAGCTTCCGCTGCTGCTACCCATACTTCTTGACGGTGACGAGTAACTACCGGATGACCGGTTGGTATCAAAACTACGGCTCGGAGTGCTGTTATAAGTTCTGGTCCCTGTGCTTCCGGTTGAACCTACGCGTGAATTGTTTCCGCTATTGGTTGGATTTGGCGTACTGAATGAACCTGACTCAGAATACATTCTGCGTGAAGGACGCACATAATATTCATCACTGGTCGTTGTTCGCTGACGACCTAACGGGTTAGACGAGTCGCTTATGGTAGGTGTTGTTGGCCGGGCATTAACCGGACGTGATGTTATGTTGTTGACACCTGCATTGCTGGTAGTCGGCCGCTTACCATAATTCGGGCGGGCTGCGTCACTGACGATGACAACCGGTCGATTGAACCACGGATTCATCATGCCCCAGGAAGGACCCCACATTCCTCCCCACGAAGGCCCCCACATGCTGCCCATAAATGGATTACCCCAGGTATAACCTATACCCATACTCCAGCCCGGATTCCAGGAGTTTCCCCAGAAATAACTCATACTCATCGACCATCCGGGATTGAAACCGGTTCCGCACCAGTAGGGATTTGCCCAAGGGTTGTTCCATCCCCAGTAGGGACTATAAAAAGAATTGTTCCAGGATGGACCAAACCAGCCTGGCGAATACATCGGATTATTCCACGCATTGCTGTTCCAGCTATTGCGCAAATTGGCGTTGGAGAAAGTAGAGGCAGTAGGAATACCGTTATAGCTTTCGGTAAAATAATTCATCTCATCCTCAGCGGCCTGAGCGGAGTTCGAACGGGCAATAAACTCAGGATTTACATTTCGTGCCGAATAGCTGTCAGTTGGATTAGTGTATTCATCCAACATGGTCGGATCGCTGAAATTCTTTTTCTTGAAAGTGTCGTAACTGCTGGAAACCACTTGATTTTGGGCAGTATTGTTCACCATTGCGACTTTTTCACGGTCTTTGGAGCGGAAATACATATCGTCTAACTCCTGTGAAAATGCACTTGCACTTACTAATAAAGTCAGGCCGGTCACAATTATCGTTTTCATAGGGGTATTCATTTTACGGTTAGACACACTTTCCATTATTAACGTTTAAATCTATTAAAGTATTCATAAAAAGCCTGAAAAGTTGGCGTAAACCCGGTAAAAAAGGCGAACACCAGCGTTTTCTGCTCATTTACTCCTTTATCTTTGCCGCTCGATATAATTGCGCAATAACTATACCAGTCATGGGCAAAGAAATACCTAGCCGTTCTGAAGATTATTCACTGTGGTACAATGAGTTAGTAAAGAAGGCAGACCTTGCCGAACACTCGGATGTACGGGGCTGTATGGTCATCAAGCCTTATGGATACAGCATTTGGGAAAAAATGCAACAGGCGCTGGATGCCATGTTCAAGGAAACCGGTCACGTAAACGCATACTTTCCGCTCTTTGTACCCAAAAGCATGTTTGAAGCGGAGGAACAGAATGCTGAAGGATTTGCGAAAGAATGTGCTATTGTTACCCATTACCGCCTGAAAAACGACCCTTCTCAGAAGGGTAAATTGATTGTTGATTCCGAAGCGAAGCTGGAAGAAGAACTGGTGGTTCGCCCAACCAGTGAAGCCATTATCTGGAACACGTATAAAAAATGGATTCAGTCTTACCGTGACCTGCCCATCCTGGTAAACCAGTGGGCGAACGTAGTGCGTTGGGAAATGCGCACCCGACTTTTTCTGCGTACAGCAGAATTTCTTTGGCAGGAGGGACACACTGCACATTCAACACGCGAAGAAGCTATAGCGGAAACTTTACAGATGCTGGATGTGTATGCTGCTTTTGCCGAGCAATTCATGGCGATGCCGGTCATCAAAGGAAGAAAAACAGAGGGAGAGAAATTTCCAGGCGCACTGGATACCTATTGTATTGAAGCCATGATGCAGGATGGGAAAGCGCTGCAGGCCGGAACTTCCCATTTCCTGGGACAGAATTTTGCAAAAGCCTTCGATGTACAATTTGCCGGGAAAGATGGCAAGCTGGATTATGTCTGGGGTACTTCATGGGGTGCTAGCACGCGCCTGATGGGGGCGCTGATTATGGCCCATTCGGATGATGACGGACTTGTGCTTCCACCGAAGCTGGCTCCCATTCATGTGGTGATTGTACCCATTTTTAGAAATGACGATGAGTTGAAGCGTATCGAAGAAAAAGTAAACTCACTCATTCCAGCGCTGAAGGCAAAGGGCTTATCCGTGAAATTCGACAAGCGTGATACCCATAAACCCGGTTTCAAGTTTGCTGAGTGGGAGCTGAAGGGCGTGCCCGTTCGCCTTGCCATTGGCCCGCGTGACCTCGATAACGGAACCATTGAACTTGCACGAAGGGATACCCGTGAAAAACAGGTACTGCGTTTTGAAGCGGTGCCTACAACCGTTCCTGATTTACTCGATGATATCCAACGCAATATTTATCAGCGGGCGTTGAAATTCCAAAGTGAACACATTACCCAGGTTGATACATACGATACCTTCAAAAAGGTGCTTGATGAAAAAGGGGGGTTTGTTGCCGCACATTGGGATGGCACCATAGAAACAGAGGCAGCCATAAAGGAAGAGACCAAAGCCACCATCCGCTGCATTCCATTGGATGCCGCTGAGGAAGCCGGTCCATGTATCTACAGTGGAAAGCCGTCCGCCAGACGGGTATTGTTTGCCCGAGCATATTAATTGAAAATATAAATGGATTACCTCCGTTGGGCACGTCCGGTTTCGTACTTTTGACAGCTTTCGTAAAACATCATCATGGGTATTGCTATTGCACTGCTGATTCTGGCCGGCATCGTGTTACTGATTGTTGAAGTGATTTTTGTGCCAGGTACTACTGTCATTGGAATCATCGGGCTGGCTTTTGTGCTGGCCGGCATCGTGTTCAGCTATAACCATTTTGGCAGTACCACCGGTAATTATGTAACTGTGGCCACCAGTGTATTTGCATTGATTGCCATTTACCTGAGTTTCCGAAAAGGAGCCTGGAAGAAGTTTTCACTATCAACTTCTATTGAAAGTAAGGTGAATGAAGATATGCTTAAGGGTGTTGAAGTTGGCATGGAGGGTATAACTACGTCAGCGCTCCGCCCGATGGGTACGGCTGAATTCAATGGCAAGTTGATTGAAGTTACAACCTTGGGAGATTATCTTGCACCAGGCTCTCGCGTAAAGATTTTGCGTGCTGAACCGAATATGATTGTTGTCGAACCGTGTAATTAACCATCAAAATACTATGGAAATGGAAGGCGCTATGTTGCTCTTTATGGTTTTCGCAGGAATTATCCTGTTTTTTATTTTTCTGTACTTCGTACCCATCAACCTCTGGATTACTGCCATCTTCAGTGGCGTTAAGGTAGGGTTGTTTGAATTGGTGTTCATGCGAATCCGGAAGGTGCCACCCCGGGTTATAGTTGAATCATTAATCACAGCAACCAAGGCCGGATTGAAACTCACCTCGGCAGAACTGGAAACACACTACCTGGCAGGAGGAAATGTACCCAATGTTATCCGAGCACTCATTTCTGCAGAGAAAGCCAATATTCATACGGATTTCAAGCAGGCCACCGCCATTGACCTGGCCGGACGCGATGTTTTTCAGGCCGTTCAGATTTCCGTGAACCCGAAGGTGATTACCACTCCCAAGGTGGCAGCGGTAGCCGCGGATGGAATCCAGCTGATTGCCGTGGCCCGTATCACTGTTCGTGCTAATATCCAGCAGCTGGTGGGTGGTGCCGGTGAAGATACCATTCTAGCCCGTGTGGGTGAGGGTATTGTATCTGCCATTGGTTCGGCTAAATCGCATAAGGAAGTACTCGAAAATCCGGATAAGATTTCCAAGCTCGTGTTGTCGCGGGGTCTCGACTCTGGTACGGCTTTCCAGATTTTGTCGATTGATATTGCTGATGTGGATGTGGGTGTGAACATTGGTGCCAAACTGCAAATCGATCAGGCCTCTGCCGACCTTAAAGTGGCCGAAGCAAAAGCTGAAGAACGCAGGGCGATGGCCGTTGCTACGGAGCAGGAAATGAAGGCGAAGGCGCAGGAAGCGCGCGCTAATGTAATTCAGGCTGAAGCAGAAATTCCGAAAGCCATTGCCGATTCATTCCGTGCAGGCAACCTGGGTGTAATGGATTATTACCGCATGCAAAACATTCAGGCAGACACCGGCATGCGCCAGTCGATTTCTGATTCCGGAAAAGGACAAAATGCACCGAAGAAAGATTAATCGGGTAGCAGGAAAAAATAAAAGGGGCCATCGAGCCCCTTTTTCATTTTAGTTAAGGGATAATTCCTGTAATGGTTTGCTGATCATGCCCAGGTATTGATCAGTATCGGTTACCGTAATCAAGTTGTCGTAAATGCTGGGAATAACATTGATGCCTTGCAGAGTGAGTAATCCGTATTTGCCCTGTTGTTTTACCAGCACATTACCATTGTTCAGGTCAGTTAATGACTCATAACGCGGCTGAATCAGCACGTTGCCTTGCTTGTCAGCAAGGCCCCAGTTATTTCCCAAAGCAATCAGCATCCGGTCATTGTCCTGTAGTTTTAACTGGTCGAACCGGTATTCCAGTACGACACGGCCTTCGTTGTCAATGATTCCGTATTTACCGGATTGTCTCACCACGCTTAAACCGTTATTAAAAGGAGTAACGGATTCAAACATGGGGTTGATCACGACTTTGTCTTCTTTGCTGATGAATCCCCATTTACCGAGAATCATCACAGCTGCCATGCCTTCCTGAAAATTCATGGCGTCTTCATACCGGTTCGCAATGCGGAGGCGGCTTAATTCATCAATGAAACCTGCACGCCCGTTGCGGATGATTTTCCGGTAGCCTTCGGAAGAAGCAAAGATTTTGTCAGCGGCCTGTGCTGCCGGATATTCACGATGGATGATCTGACCGTTCAGATTGAGGGTCCATTGCCCTCCATTAGCAACAGGTTCTCGCAGCAACTCACCCTCAACAAGCAGGGGATTGGTAGTAAAATACAAGGTGTTCCCGTTGATGGATTTCAGAAAAGTGAGCGAACCGTTGTATTCAAAATATCGGTCTTGGTTAATCAACTTCAGGCGGTAAGGCTGGGGAGTAACCAGCCAGTGTTCCTGTTGGTTGATGATGCCGTAACGGCCTTTGAATTTGACAACCATCAGTTGCTCTTTGATCTCCATCACGCTGTCGTAAGTGCAGGCTATAAATTCTTTCCCCTGCTTATTCATCCCGCCCTGAAATCCATTTTTGCTGACGATAAATAATTCATCGTTGGCCGGAGTAATCGCATCGTAGCTCCTATCGGTCAATTGTCTGCCGTAACTGTCAAAGAGAAAGCAGGAACGGTTGCTTCCTGTTTGTGAGCAGGCGATGATGTTGTTTTCATACAACTGAATATGGTCATACAGTGCCGGCATCAGTAGGGTACCATCTTTTTTAAGAATACCGTAACGATTATTGATCTTGACTTCAGTGAGGTCTCCGTGGAAGGATCCTATCCATTGACAGGATTGGCTCCCAATCGGGGCGAGGTTGTTGTCCATCAGCCGCGTTCCGCTGGCGGTAGTCATTTTATAACGATCCGGGGCAATAGCTATGATGGAGTCTGCCTGTAGTTTTCGGATGACGGTATATTGTCCGTTGATAATGTTCCATTCGTTGGGCATGCGCGCCATGAATTTCCCGTCCTTGCGAATAATTTCGCGGTAATTAGCCTGGTGTATAATTTTTCCTTCACGGTCAATAAGCCCTTGATTTCCGTCCTGGTAAATCACCGCGTAGTCGTTAACCATGGCAGCGATGCTGTCGATGATAAATGGTGTAACCAATTTTCCGCTTTCGTTTATCAGCGCTGTTTTGTTGTCGAAATTCTGAACAGCATACCGAAGGCTTCCGAGCGGGTAGATGTTCTGATAAACAGCTGGAAGAATCAGCTTATTTGAAAGATCGAGCAATCCGTATTTCATTTGATTGCCGTCAAGCACCCATACGATGGCCTGCATGGTATGCAGCTTCAGGCCGTTGTACTTAAACGGAATGATAGTTTTGCCGGCAGTATCCATCAAGCCGAACGAAATCCGCAGTGTTAATGGTGATCGTTTAGAGGCGATAATCCACTGTGATCCTCCCGGCACCAGTGAAAAATATTCGGCCGGTGTAATGACCTGATTGCCGATGGTAACAAGGCCCCACTGATCGTCTTTACGGTAACCGATTACTTTATTGATTAATTTGAACTCACCCTCGCTCCAGCCGAGCATATCATATTCAGCCGGAATAACAATTTCTCCCTGCGTGTCTTTCAGGCCGTATTTATCCCCTTCCTGAAAAACGGAGTAATTATCTGCACGGCCTAAAAAGTTGCCGAACATGATGAAAAGCCCAACTAAAAAATACCTCATAAACAACAAAGATAGAGGGAGGCAGTAATCCGAATCGTGTTTGTTACGACTTTTTATTACGAGCCTGCAGAAACCGGGCAAGATCTTCCGGTGTATCGAGATCGATTTCTCCTCCGGTCAGGGAAACAGTTTTGACTTCAGACAGGTGCTGATGAATGATGGATTTGGCACCCTGTTCCGGATTTAACAAGAGTAATTGATCAACGTACGACTTACCGAAAACAGCCGGTACACCAATACTATTATCATACTGTGAAACCACCAGTTGTGCTCCTGATTCAATGCATGTATGCAACAGTTTATTTAAGTGTGCAGTAGTTACATGCGGCTGATCACAAACCATTACCAAAATACCGTCAACGGGATCTCCACTATTCAGAACACTTTTTACTCCATAGGTCAACGAACTGCCCATACCCAGTTGAAAATGTTCATTAATAACAAGGCTAACAGGTAAGGACTTCAATAACTCAGTTGCCCGTTCAGCCTGATTACCCAGTACGACCCAGGTCCGGAAAGCTTTACTTTTTATTGCAGCAGTGGCACTGCGTGTCAACAACGAATTTCCCTGAATCGTAAGAAATTGTTTTGGTTGGCCCATGCGGGATGAAAGTCCGGCAGCCAGCAGGAGAATATGAAAATGAGTTGTTTGCATGAAGTTAAGTTCCCTGATCGGGCTCTGTAAAGTTAGGGAGTGGGAGTTAGTCGAAAAAAAATCTCTTCAACCGACTTAAGATCAGTGATTACACCGTGATCATGTACATTTACGGTTGGTCTTATATGACTCACCGGAATCTGTTCACGATTGCAACCTTGCTGCTGGCTGTTACTTTTCATAGTATGGCTCAGCAGCCCCATTCCCCAATGCGTATTGAGTCACAGTTGCTTCAGGAAAGCAGGCTTCCCGACCTGTATCTGCTGACGAATGACTCAACAGCATTTCGTCATTGGGTAAATCAACAGCCTGTTGTAGTTCCCTGGATCTATGAAGGCAGGGGCATTTATCGTATACTGGCTGAAGCCAATTGGTCATCAGAAACACTGAAACGAATTCCGGGAGTTTCGGCCGTTGATAGGGCCGGGAGAAAACCTCAGGAAGAAATTGTACTGGGTAATTTTGATCAGACCGTCAATGCGGTTACGAGCGTTGCTGCCCATTATCCTGGGACTAACGGAATGGACCGCACCCTTTCGGTAAAAGAGAAACCCTTTGATATCAGCGACCTTGATTTAAGCGGAAGAATAATCTTAAACAGTCAGTTTGATGAGCCGGCCACGCCCCATGCAACCTTTATGGCAACTATTGCGGCAGGAGCCGGCAACACATCACCCTATGCGCGTGGTGCTGCCTGGGCTGCATCAATAACCACTTCTGATTTCGACCGTCTCTTACCCGATAATGGTAATGAACTCTCGTTGCTTAATGTGTCTGTGCAAAATCATTCCTATGGTGTTGGCCTTGAAAATTATTACGGAGTTGAATCGTTTGCCTATGACCGCCAGGGAATTGAGTATCCTGAAATACTGCATGTGTTTTCTTCAGGTAATCGTGGTACAAGCACACCTGCTGATGGAGCTTATGCCGGAGTAACCGGCTTTGCCAATCTTACCGGGCAGTTTAAGGTTTCAAAAAACACCATAGCGGTTGGATCCGCTGACCGGTTCGGAGAAGTGGTGCCCCTGAGTTCACGCGGACCAGCTCATGACGGGCGGATCAAGCCGGAGTTGATCGCTTACGGTGATGCCGGTTCTTCCGAAGCAGCGGCTATTGTATCCGGAATTTCTTTGCTGATACAGCAGCAGTATGAGCAAAAGTTTAATGCATTTCCGGATGTCGCATTGCTAAAAGCCATTCTGATCAACAGTGCACAGGATACAGGCCGCCCGCATGTCGACTATGAAACCGGTTTTGGTAATGCTGATGCGTTGGAAGCGCTTAAAACCGTGAATGCCGGAAATTTCTTTAGCGGCATCGCAGGCCCGGGAGATGAACTGATTTTTCCAATCGTTGTCAGCGAAGGCAACCATCAGTTAAAAGTGACTTTGGTGTGGGCTGACCCTCCGGCCGATCCGCTATCCGATAAAGCTTTGGTGAATGATCTCGATTTGACCATTGTGCAAACTTCTTCGCAGGAAGTCTGGGAACCCTGGGTCTTAAATCCAACCCCTTCTGTAACTGCATTGAAGGAGGATGCCGTACGCGGTAAAGACCGATTGAATAATGTCGAGCAAATTACGATAGATGATCCGCAGGCCGGTGTATACGAGATTAAGGTGAGTGGGTACAATATGAAAACGGTGCAGCAGAAATTTCATATTGTTTATCAGACCATGGCAACAGGCTTTGAGTGGCGATACCCTTTACATACGGATGCTTTGCGTTCAGACGAGAAAAATATTTTGCGGTGGCGATGGGCCGGTAAAGAAGCGGTTGGTTCAATCTTTTACAAGATGGAATCCGATGCTGAATGGCAATTGGTTGGAGAAAATATTTCAGTGAAGCAAAATTACGTTGAGTGGAATGCACCAGAAGAACAAGGGTTGATTCAGTTCCGGATGAAGGTGGCAGGAAATAACTACGATACTGATCCGGTAGCAATTACAAAACCGGAACGGCTTAAGGTAGGCTATAATTGCGATGAAGACGTCATGTTGGTGTGGCGGAAATTGCAAGGAGCCACTCATTATTCGGTCTATCAATTAGGTGAAAAATATCTCGAACCGCTTATGATCACCACAGATACATTTTTGATTGTCAGTAAAGCTGAGATGTTGTCTGATTACTTTTCCTTTGCACCGGTGTTTGGTGAAAGCACTGGCTACCGTGAATCGTTAATAAATTATAATTTACAGGGTACCGAATGCTATTTTATCAGTGTACTTCCACGTCACTACGTTACCGATTCGGAGGTGTTGGTGGATGTGTTGCTGGGCACTGTATATAACCTGAAAGAAGCAACCTTTGAACGCTGGAATGGCGTTGATTTTTTGCCTGTCAGGAAACTTCAGCCGGTAACAAGCAATCGCTTTACGATGCAGGATCCATTACCATTAACAGGAACGTATCCGTATCGCGTTAAGCTGGAGACACAATCGGGTCTTGCCGTTTTTAGTGATGAAGTTCGCATCACCTATGTGTCAGAAACAAATGTATTTGTTTATCCTAATCCGCTGTACGGCAATGAAACTGTAAGTATTGTCATTGACGATGACGGAGAAGCACGCATCCAATTAGTGGATCTCAACGGACGGGTATTGCGTGAAGTCCTTGACTCCGGACCTGAAAAAACCATTGATACGGCCGGACTTCCCGCTGGATCTTACCTGCTGCGTATTTACAGAAGGAACGGCCAGGTTGATACTCAGAAACTCATTGTCGTTAAATAAAAAATGCCGGACGCTGCCGGCATTTTCTTTAAGTAACTATTCTCTCAATACAGATAGTTCAGAGCTGTTTTGTCATTGTTATTAAAAGGACGATCTGTCGTGCTGCTTAAGCAAGCCAGCATCCATGAAGCGGCATCAGGGCCGGTTGGAGTGCCGGGAATATGTACGGCACCAACACCGGTGGTAGCCTGACCTTCGTTGCCACCGGTACCGCAGCTGTAAGCACGGTTCATATAGTCGGTGTGGCGGAAACCAATGCAATGTCCTATTTCATGGGCAATAACCGTGGTCATAAAACCTAAGCTATAATTGGTGTAGGTTCTGGCATAGCTGATTGTTGGATAAGGATTGCCGTTGCTCGGAAAACCGGCAGAGGCGATGTATTGACCGGTATTCACCACGCTGATATTGATATTGCCATTGCTGGGAACCCGAGTAAAGGTAATGCCCAAATTTTCGGCATTGTAACGTGCGATTGCGGCATTAACCGCATTCGACAAGGCTGTCGTTACATTTCTTCCACTGGTGCTTATGGTTATGGTACGGGGACCATTAACCAGATTAAATGTGTGGTACTGTTCAACTTCGGCAATGCGCAGGGTTTTTGCATCGGGTCTGCCTACCAGGTCGTGGTCGTGCAGGAGAATATCTCCTTCCACCAGGTAGCCGCCATCGGTGCGGATAACATTATCGGTGTTGAAACCAAGATTTCGGATCTGGGTGAGTGTGGTATCCGAAATTTCTTCCTGCTGTACCGACTCGGTGACTTCACAGGAGACAAGCGCAACCACTGTAAAGAGTGTTGCCATAGCAATCAGTTTTCTGCTCATAGGTATAAAAATGGTTTAGGTAATTGAGGCGAATGTAAACAAAAGCCGGTACAAAAAGCTGTACCTGGGTCAAGATCAAAAAGAAAATTCCGGCCAGTTGACACCAGCCGGAATTAAGTTTTGTTTATAACCGCTCAAAAAAGGGCTTATGAACGGGTTATTGTTGTATTATCCGATGTCAACACGCAGATCGAAGGGTTGCTTCTTCAGGCGTTTGCCGGTAGCCGCAAAAATAGCATTGGCTACTGCAGCACCCGTTGGCGGTAATCCGGGTTCACCGAGACCCTGCGGATGGGCATCGCTCTGGATAAAGCGCACTTCAATATCCGGAGTATCCTGGATGCGGATCATTTTGTAGCTGTTGAAGTTTTTCTGGTTCACAACCCCCTTGTCGAAGGTCAGTTCCCCATACAGTGCATGACCTAAGCCATCAATGATTCCGCCTTCAAGCTGCTTCTCAGCGCCAAGCGGGTTGATCACCCGGCCGCAATCCACCGCTGCATAGATCTTATGCACCTTAATTTTATTTCCGATAACGGAAACATCAGCCACCTGTGCTACATACGTGCCAAAGGAATAGTGAGCGCCAAAGCCCTTATAGATTCCGTTAACACCCTGCTTACCCCAGTTGCCCATTTCGGCTGCCAGTTTTACAACACCGATGTATTTATCCACATCATAGCCCACACTTCCGGTTGGATTCTTCCGGGCGCGTTCGAGCAATTCCAAACGGAAGGCTACCGGGTCTTTGCCCAGTTCATGAGCAATTTCATCGATGAAACTTTCTTCTGTATAAGCAATGAAGTTATGGTTGGGTGCACGCCACGCACCGACCGTAATCTTTGACTGGTGATTGTGGCTGTCAACGCGGAAGTTCGGTACTGCGCCTGCAGGGAAGCTATTCTCACGGGCTGCATTTCCGGTATTGGTAGCTGCGGCATTCATATGCCAGCCGATAAGTTCTTTATTCGCGCTGATGGCAGCCCGGTATTTATATAATCCTGCCGGGCGATAGAAACCACCCTGCATATCGTCTTCTCTCGTCCACAATACCAGTACAGGTGCTTTCGCCAGTTTGGAAACCATAGCAGCCTCTACGGAATAATCGGCTTGCAGTCTGCGACCAAAGCCACCGCCCTGATGCGACATGCCTACCGTAATTTTATCTTCGGCCAAGCCAATAGCACGCGCTACATCTGAGCGCGTACGGGCAGGTGTTTGTGAAGGGCCGAACAGGTCGGCAGCATCATCACGCACATCCGCAAAGTAGCACATGGGTTCCATGGGTGCATGCGGAAGGAAAGGTGCCTCGAACGTGGTCTCCAGTATTTTGGCTGCGCCAGCAAAAGCCTGATCCACATCACCGTCATTGCGTTTGGGAGCATCGGATCTTTGCTGGATCATTTTCGCGAATGCATGCGTGTAATCGGATGTGCTTTCCAATGGAGCTTCATCTTCCCATTCGATCTTTAATGCATCACGGCCTTTCTTGGCGGCCCATGTTGAGGTTGCCAGTACCGCGATGGAACTGCCATGCTGCACAACATTTTTCACACCGATAACGGCCCGTGCGGCTTTATCGTCAAACGACTTGAGTTTCTTGCCGAACGTTGGCCGTGCCAGCATCGCGTAAAGCATGCCTTCCCGCTTGATGTCGAAGCCATACTTGGCTTTTCCGGTGATGATTCCTTTGTTGTCAACGCTCCGCTGACGGGTGCCAATGATTTTATAGTCAGCCGGATCTTTCAGTTTGATTTCTTTGGGTATTTCCAGCGTTGCGGCTGTGGAGGCTAACTCACCGTACGAAGCTTTTTTACCCGAGCCCGGATGTAAGACGAAGCCCTTATCTGTCCGGCATTCCGAGACGTTAACATTCCATTTTTTAGCGGCTGCTTCCAGCAGCATCTGGCGTGCAGCGGCTCCGCCTTTGCGGAAACTGTCCCAGCTGGAGCGTACGGCACCGCTGCCACCGGCCACCTGGCGTTCATAGAGTTTGGTATTGAGCGGTGTTTGTTCAATCGCGATGGTGTTCCAGTCGACATCGAGTTCTTCCGCAACAATCATCGGCAAGGTAGTGCGAACACCTTGCCCCAGTTCGGGGTTGGGGGCGAGAATCGTAATCACCCCTTCTGCACTGATTTTAACATAGGCGTTAGGTTCAAACAATTCAGCTGCATCAGTCAGCAGATCTCCGGCAGCAGTAGCATGAAAACCAAGCATCAGTCCGCCACCAGCCAGTGAGGTCACCTTTAAAAAGGAACGTCTAGAGAGTGTTAAGGTATTGTTCATTTCTTGCCTCCTTTCTCAGCGGCTAAGTGGATAGCCTTTTTAATTCGGTAATAGGTACCGCAGCGGCAGATGTGCCCGGCCATAGCCGTTTCAATCTCCGCATCAGTCGGATTGGGTTTGCGTGAAAGAAATGCAGCAGCAGTCATGATCTGTCCCGATTGGCAATAACCGCATTGCGGAACATCTTCTGCCTCCCAGGCCAACTGTACCGGATGAGAGCCGTCTTCCGAGAGCCCTTCGATGGTCGTAATCTTTCCGCTCGTAGCGGCTGAGACAGGGAGCGAACAGGATCGCACGGCATTACCGTTCAGGTGAACGGTGCAGGCACCGCACTGGGCTACACCGCAGCCATACTTGGTGCCGGTTAAACCGAGGTTGTCGCGCAACACCCACAGCAGCGGGGTGTCGGGGTCAACATCAACCGTGTGGGTCTTGTTGTTGACGGTAAGTTTGAATGTTGCCATAATGCAATGGATTATCGGTGGATAAAAAAACCACAACCTGACTGCAGGTTGTGGCGGCTAAATATCATTTACGCACGGCTTTTACTTCGGCCGGTGTTACCGGAGCACCCTTGTTGCCCCACGAATTGCGGATGTAGTTTAATACATCACTCACTTCTTCATCAGAAAGATCAAAGCCCGGCATTTCCATGTCGTATTTTTTTCCGTTCACGGTCATTTCGCCTTTGGCGCCTTTGATGATTTGAATGATGGAACGGTTCTTATCGGCCATCAGGTAATCGGATTTTGCCACAGGAGGATAAATACCTTCAATACCCTGGCCCTGGTCCATGTGGCAGGAGAGGCAGTAGCTAATGTAGATTTCTTCCCCGCGTTTCATGCTCGCTTTTAAATCGAATTGCTTTTGCTGAAAAGACGGAAGCGTGGCAATCGCTGCCGCGATACAGATGAGTACAATTACTTTTTTCATGTTGCTATCAATCGTTACAAGTTTATCAAACAGTGTCTAATGAAAAAGGAAGTTTTCGTATACGCTTACCAGTGAGATCGAAAATGGCATTGGTCAATGCCGGAGTAAATGGTGGCAATCCGGGTTCTCCAACACCGCCTGCCTTCTCGTCATTATCCATTACGTATACTTCGATTTCCGGTATCTCATGTATCCGCGGCATCTTATAGGTATCGAAATTTTTTTCAACGGCCATGCTGTTTTTAAAGGTGGTTTCGTGTTTGGTTGCCGCACCCAGCGCCATGACGATGCTGCCTTCCACCTGCGCCCTGATGATATCCGGGTTCACATACCATCCGCAATCCATCACGGCCCAGACTTTATCGATCTTGATACCGCCACTACTTTTGCGCGATACTTTCACTACTTCACCCACGATACTGGAGAAACATTCAGTAATAGCCACGCCATAACCTTCATTTTTCTTCCTTTGTTTCCATCCGCTCACCTCTTCCAGCTTGTCAATCAGGTGCTGGTACCGTTCTTCCCAGAGGTATTGCCTGCGGAATGCGAGCGGGTCTTGTCCGGCTTCAGCGGCCAGCTCATCGAAAAAACTTTCATACGCAAAGCCATTGGTGGAGGCATATACCGAACGCCACCACATCACCGGTATTGGTGATTCAAGCGGAGCATCGCCAAACGTGTAGTGCGGAATAGAGTTGAAATAGGGTTCGAGTAACCCTTCCGTAACGCTGTCGTTGTATCCCTTTCGGTCGGCACCGGGTTCCTGCTGCCCCATATTCTGCCCGGCCATTTTGGTTTCAAGCGCGGAGATACGTCCATTGTTCAGTCCTGCTGCGCAACGATAGACCATGCCCGGTCTGAAGGGACCGATTGTCATGTCGTCTTCGCGTGTCCAGACAATCTGAACAGGCGCTTTAATTTCTTTGGAAAGATAAGCCGCTTCATAGGTGTAGTCTGTGAAGGCTTTCCGGCCGAAGCCGCCACCGAGGAACGTCATATTCACGATTACTTTATCCATCGGCATCTTGAAGTGCGCGCTCAGATTACTTTGAATCCAGTCGGGTGCCTGAATGGGTCCCCAGATTTCAATTTTATCGTCTGTTACATGGGCCGTGCAATTCAGCGGCTCCATGCAGCTGTGCGATTCGTAGGGTGTTTCGTAGAAGTATTCCACTTTCTTTTCGGCCCGGGCAAACGCATCGCTGAAATTTCCTTTTGTGCGGTAGGAGATGATGTCGCCTTTCGCCATCTCGCGCATACGCTCGTAGAGTTGCGCAGTATTGTGTTGCGGTATGCCGGTCTCATCCCATTCCACCTTGAGTACTTTACGTCCCTGCAGAGCCGACCAGTAGCTGTCGGCAACAACAGCAACCCCTTCGCGCAAATGGCTGAAGGTATCGCGGTATACTTTTACGACTGCTTTTACACCGGGTACTTTCAGGGTCTCGCGGTCATCAATGTTTTTTACTTTGCCTTCAAAGCGCGGACTTCGTTCCACGACAGCGAACAACATTCCCGGCAAGCGGAAGTCAGTTCCGAATATCGCTTTGCCGTTTACCTTCATGGGTGTATCCTGGCGAGGCAGCGGCTTGCGCAGGATTTTATATTCACCCGGATGCTTTAGTTTAACATTGGATGGCGGAGTCATTTTCGAAGCAGCCTCTACCAGTTCTCCGTAGCTCAATTTTCGACCTGTAGACTGATGAATCACCTGTGCGTTTTCTGCATGGCATGAGGAAGGATCTACATTCCATTTTTTCGCAGCAGCCTGGATCAGCATCTCACGCGCGGAAGCGCCAAGCCTAAGTAATCTTTTGTAAGAACCCCGAATGGTTGAACTGCCCCCGGTAACCTGGCTGCCGTATTTGGCACTGTTGCCGGATGCAAATACAATGGTCACCTGGTTCATATCCACTTCCAGTTCTTCGGCCAGAATTTGTGCCACCGACTGATAAGAGCCCTGGCCCATCTCTGCGCGGTGGTTGGTCAGCGTAATCTTTCCGGAGGTGTCGATGGAAATCCAGGCATTGAGTTCAACGGAAGAACCATTGTTTGTATTAAGGTTGATGATATCCGCTTCTTTCGACCAGGAGGGAATGTACATGCCCAATGACAGCACCGTACCCGTCATGCCCGATAGCTTGATGAAATTTCTTCTGGAGAGATTTTTTGTTTTCATACCACCAGTAATTATTGGTTGGAAGCTTTGGTGGTGCTAAGGCTTGCCGCTGTTTTAATGGCTTTCCGTATGCGGGTATAGGTACCACAGCGACAGATAAGGCCTTGCATAGCGGCATCGATATCCTTATCCGTTGGG
This sequence comes from Cyclobacteriaceae bacterium, assembly GCA_025455465.1. GTDB lineage: Bacteria > Bacteroidota > Bacteroidia > Cytophagales > Cyclobacteriaceae > UBA2336. Next base: position 66,786 of record JALOMI010000003.1, read on the forward strand.
TTGGGAATACGGCTGATCAACGCAGCAGCGGCCATGATTTGTCCTGACTGGCAATAACCGCATTGGGGTACCTGTTCCTGAATCCAGGCCTGCTGTACCGGATGGGAATTGTCTTCGCTTAGACCTTCGATGGTGGTTATTTTCTGATTCGCTGCTGCTGACACCGGCAAGGAGCACGAGCGCACGGGGTTGCCGTTCAGGTGGATGGTGCAGGCACCGCATTGGGCAATGCCGCAGCCAAACTTGGTTCCGGTAAGTCCCACCAGGTCGCGGATAGCCCACAATAAGGGCATGCGCGGATCGGCTTCGATGGTGTAATTGCGGTTGTTGATGTTTAGTGTGAAAGACGCCATAGGGTAATGAATTGAAGACGAGTAATTTAAGCAATTACCCCGTAGCCTGTTGGTTATTTTTTGCCAGCGGTGCAGATGAAATCAGGCCACTGCTAGTACCCGTGCAGCCCGGTAATTTCAGGATTATAAAATCCTGACAGTGAAATAATTAACTCTGGATTTTCGCGAGCAGATCACGGCATCGGTCTTTGCGCTGGGCATCATCCGGTTCGGCCAGCGGTAAACTGATGGCTTTTTGCAGCGTGGTGGTTGCTTTGTCCATTAATCCCAGATCATAATAGACCGATGCAAGGCCAAAAAGAAAGAGGATGCTGTCGGGATTCAGAGCCAGTCCCTGGTTGAAGTAATTCAAAGCAGCTTCTTTGGAGATTTCTTCCGGAAGGCCGCCAAACAGGAGCTTGACCGCCAGCATTTCAATCCAGTTGATGCGGGATAACTCCAGTTGCCATTTACCTAAAACGAAATAAGCCTCCGGGTATTTTGGGTCGATATCGAGGATGGCCTTGGCTTCGGAGTGGATCAGTTTGGCATCCAATACTTTTTCACGCGGATTGCGGGAGATTTCAGACAGCAAACCCAATGTGATGATATGGGCTAACCGGGCATCGGCATCACGCTCATCGAGGGAGGTAGCCTTTACGGCATAGCCACGGGCTTTCTCGAGGTATACTCTTTTTTCTTCGCGTTGACTCATCGGCAAACGGCCGCCAATATTGGATAACATGCGGCTGGCATGGGTGAGGGCCTGTACATGGTTGGGCTGTTGTTTCAGCACCAGCTCATATTTTTCCAGGGCTTCTTCGGTCTTGAAAGCCTTTTCAAGGGCCAGGCCTTCCTTCATCAGGTCTTTCACCGGCTGTGCCTGGA
>JALOMI010000278.1 GCA_025455465.1 Cyclobacteriaceae bacterium
ATAGTTGTTCACTACTTCGCGGGCTTCCGGCCGCGTCAGCATTAGTCGCAGCGCATTTTGTGCGGCATAGGCCATGCCTAGCCTGCGTTGACCTCGATCGAAATTCAGCACAGCATCATCTTTGCCTGGCCCCAGTATTTCCGAGATGCGTCCGGCAGCAGCATGGGTCTGAAACTCCATCTGCCACAGGCGGTGCATAGCCGTAACATAACCCTGCGCCCGGTATAAATCGGCATCGTTCTGTGCAAACACATGTGGAATCATAATGCTGTCGAACACAATGGTCACAGGTTGTTGCAGCCCGGGTAACGCGAGGTTTTCAGAAAACCGGTGGTCCTGTGATTCCAGGTTTTGCCAGAATCCGTGAAAGGGGTCGAGAAACTTACCGAGCGGGGGAATTCGTGTACCACTCAGCTCCCAACTTCGGTCAAGCGACCAGATAAGGGCGATCGTGACAGCCAGCGAAAGAATGAATTTGATAATGCGTATCATAATGGTTCGGAAGTCAAATTCCGCGAGCAAAGATATTGTTGTGGTTCAGAACACCTTATAACTGTAACAATTATACTTAAAAACTTTTCCTAATTTTCGGTCCCTATTGCTGATAAATTCATTTCGTTTGAAGACAATCACCGAACGTTACACCAAAGAACAGGTTAAGAAAGCGGCACAGATCAAAGCCATTTTTTTTGATGTGGATGGAGTGCTTACCGATGGAAAAATCATTTATGATGCCCACGGTAACGAAATCAAGGAGTTCAATGTTAAAGATGGATTGATCATCGGGCACCTGAAAAAGGCCGGAATCATTACTGGTGCTATCTCCGGAAGGGATTCGCAGGCGGTTAGCAAGCGCTGTGCGGAACTAAAGGTTGATTTCTGCCATCAGGGCATCATGGATAAGGGGGAGGTTTGCCGTAAACTCATGGCGCATTATAAGCTGAAACCAAAAAATGTGGCTTACATCGGTGATGACATCAACGACCTGCCGGTTTTCCGTGAAGTAGGTTTTCGTGTTTGTCCGGCTGATGCCATATTCTACCTCAAGGATGAAGCCGACCTGGTCACCACTGTAAAAGGCGGCCGGGGTGTACTGCGTGAAGTGGCTGACCTGATTCTGGCTGCCCAGGGTAAAATGGAGAAACTATTCAAGTAATAGATTACTGAAACAAAGAACGTATTGACCATCATGAACAAGTTTACAAATCCGATTGCGATAACAGATTCCATTACGCTGGGTGGCGACCGCCTGGTACTCTTTGCAGGACCGTGTGCGGCCGAGAGTTATGATATCTGCATGGAGACGGGCACCCAGGTGAAGGCCATCTGCGAAAAACTGGGTGTCGATTATGTCTTCAAAGCATCCTTCGACAAAGCTAACCGTACCTCGTCCGGATCATACCGCGGACCAAGCATGGATATGGGATTGGAGATTCTGGCTATGGTACGGCAGAACCTTAATGTACCCGTAGTTACTGATGTTCATGAATCGTATCAGTGTAACGAAGTAGCCGCAGTAGTTGATGTGTTGCAGATACCTGCCTTTTTATGCCGCCAAACAGATTTGCTGAAGGCAGCTGCCCGTACCGGTAAAGCGGTGAAGGTTAAAAAGGGACAGTTCATGGCTCCTGAGGACATGAAATATGCAGTCGATAAGGTGAGGGGAGAAGGAAATGAAAAAATATTTCTTACCGAACGCGGTGCAAGCTTTGGTTATCACAATCTGGTGGTCGATATGCGGTCCTTGCCGGTCATGCGCCAATACACTCCTGTTGTTTTTGATGTGACGCATTCTGTTCAGCAACCTGGAGGTATGGGTGGTACTTCCGGAGGACAGCGTGAGTTTGCACCCTTCCTCGCCCGTGCTGCAGCAGCTGCAGGTGTTGATGGATTCTTTATCGAGACACATCCGGCACCAGAAAAGGCCCTAAGTGATGGCCCGAATATGATTCCATTACACGAAATGGAAGCCTTCGTTACCACGCTTAAGAAATTCTGGGACCTGCAACGCAGTGTCTGATTTCAGGCATCATTTAAACAATCTGCGAACAAGTGTAACCCATCTGTAAAACTGACACCAGGTTGGTTTTATTCTTGTTTGTCCTATTTTTGCCCCTTAACTCTACCGAATTAGTGGACTTCAATTGGATTCAGATCTGGGTAATGTTTGTGGTGGGTATGCTGGTGATAGGCCTTTACCGCGAATGGTTTAACCCGGCATTGTCCTTTTTCATCGCTGTTATTGCCTTACTGCTTTCCCAGGTCATAACCCCGGCAGAACTGCTGAAGGGTTTATCCAATCAGCAGATCATCGTCATTTTTTTATTGATTCTGGTGACAACAGGTATTCGTTCCCTTGTAGGTCCCAACCTGTTCGTGAAGCTTTTCAATCCAACGCTTCATCCGAAAGCTTTTCTTGCCCGCATGATGCTAACAGTATCATCCTTATCAGCCTTTCTGAATAATACACCCATCGTGGCTTTCATGATTCCGTTTGTGAAAGAATGGTCAGACCGATCGGGGTATCCGGCATCGCGTTTTTTAATTCCGTTGTCCTTTGCAACCATCTTCGGTGGTATGATTACAGTAATTGGTACCTCTACGAACCTGGTACTGCTGGGGTTGATGAATGAATACAATCTGCCTTTATTGAAATATACTGACTTCCTTTTTCTGGGTATTCTGGTTTCAGTAGCAGGCATTTTGTACTTGTTTTTCATCGGCTATAATCTGTTGCCATCGAACCAGGATAAGATTGATTCCATGCGCCAGAACCTGAAGGCCTACATTGTGGAAACCGAAATCTTTGAAGGCTCTTCATTGGTAGGAAAAAGTGTAAAGGAGGCCGGTTTACGAAATCTGCAGGATTTGTTCCTGGTAGAGATTATCCGCAGGGATAAAGTGATTTCTCCGGTTTCACCAGAAGAGGTATTGCATGCTGGTGATGCTCTGTTTTTTTCCGGGAACACGCAGTCGATTTTCAACCTCATCAACCAGGATAACGGCTTACGGCTGCCCCGTCAGGCAAAACTGGATCAGGAACAACAATTTAACTTCATTGAGGCGGTGATTCCGGCCGGCTCAGAACTAATAGGTGTTCGTATTAAGGACTCCGACTTCCGCAATAAATACAATGCTTCCATTGTAGCCATTCACAGAGACGGTAAGCGGGTTTCCGGTAAGGTAGGAGAGATGCATATTGCCGGTGGTGATTTTATGTTGCTGTTGTCTGGCACGAACGATAATCCATCCAGACACGAAAAAGACCTCTTTTATATATCCATACCGCGCAGGTTGGAATCAGCTAATGGTAAATGGAAAACCGGACTTGGTATTACCAGTTTCGTTTTATTGATAATGGGTATTACCGGTGTGTTGCCTTTGTTTACGGCCTGCTTGATTATTCTGACCTTATTTGTATTTACCCGCGTCCTGACAATCAGCACCATCCGCCAGCAACTTGATCTGAACCTGCTGATGGTGCTGGTATGTTCATTGGCCATAGGCGTTGCACTGGAGAAGTCGGGGGCAGCCACAGTAATCGCTCAGGGACTTATTCAAGTCGGCCAATCTATTGGCACTGTTGCTGTACTTAGTGCATTATTCATAATAACCATACTGCTGACCTCACTGGTCACGAATCCGGCAGCAGTCTCCATTATGTTCCCTATAGCCATGTCATTGGCCGATCAACTTCAGCTTCCCGGAACACCGTTCTTTGTAGCTATTGCTTTCGCAGCCTCTGGTGATTTTATGACACCTATAGGGTACCAGACCAACCTGATGGTTTACGGGCCTGGAGGTTATACCTTTAAAGACTTTGTCAAAGTGGGCACACCGTTAACCTTGTTGTATGCCATACTTTGTATTGGTTTTATCACCTGGTACTATGGATTATAACAAAGTAAGCTTGAAACGATGAGCAACCTATACCCGATAACACCCCAGGTAACCCGCGAAATACGTGAACACACCTTAAAACAACACGCCTGTTTAATCTGGTTTACCGGATTATCCGGTTCCGGCAAATCCACGTTAGCAGTTCAACTGGAGGCCGCCTTGCATCAATTAGGACATGCCACGTACCTGCTGGATGGGGATAATATCCGCACGGGGTTAAATAGTGACCTCACCTTTACTGATGAAGGGCGCACAGAAAACATCCGGAGAATAGGGGAAGTGGCCAGGTTGTTTG
>JALOMI010000072.1 GCA_025455465.1 Cyclobacteriaceae bacterium
GACGGCGCCAGCGCAGCAACGTCTTTGCGGGCCGGCACGGCTTCCTTGCGAATGCCGGTTATACTCAGAGAGCCCTTGAGGCTTTGCTCCTTTATTTTCACCAGCGCGGCCTCATCACCGGCTTTCAACCATAGATGCGGAACAGCAGCATCGTCACCGTTGCTGATTTTCATAGACGTATTGTTGGCGAAGTAATTCACTAAAGCTGCCCAGGGAATTTGCGGTGAAGCAAAAATTTCAACCAGTCCGGCAGCCCCGGCATCCTTCGCATCCTTGAACTTATCACCTGCAGCCATAAAAACGGCCATTGGGTTACCATCAGAATCTTTCTTTCCGGCAATTGCCACCACGAGTTTACCTTTCACATTGGCAGCCTTCAATTCTTCCGGAGAGCCGTAACCGGCATAAACAATATCACCCGACCAGTTCATATTATCTCCTTCAAACAGGATGAAATGATCCTTATAGGCAAAGCGGTCATCACCGAGTTTCAATTCTCCTCCGGTTGCGGGATATGTTTTTTCTAAGGGCACCTTTTGAAAATAGCCGTTCAGGGCAGGCAACGGTTTAATCCCATTGAGCTTAAACTGAGCTGCGATATAATTAGCGGCAATCTCAAGTTCTGGTGAACCTGTATCGCGGCCGCGCATTTCATCAGCTGCCAGAAAAGTGAGATGGGCGCTCACCAGATCGGTTGTGGTGAGGCGTTTGATTTCTTCGACAGGGTTCTTTTGCGCCTGGCCGATGGTCAGGACAAACAATACTAAAAAGGAAAGAATGGTTAATTTCATTATAACAAAGTTTTAAGTGATTGAATTGGTTGCCCGGAAGTTGGATTTGTTACATATTGACAAGCTATAAATAAAAAGCGGAAACCATTTTTGGGGTTCCCGCTTCTTACAGGTTTAGGTATAGGTATTAACGAAGGAACAAAAGTTCCCGGTATTTTACAAGCGGCCAGTCCTCATCATCCACCAGTAGTTCGAGTTTATCCACGGCATCGCGGATTTTATCAAAATATTTTTCCTTGATGTCATCGCAATAGGCAATGGCGCGCTTGCGGGTATCGGTAATTTTATTGATACGCTTGCGCTCTTCAATCATCTGACGAACACCGGTTTTAATGATCTCAATTAACTCGGTGATTTCGCGGATGGTCTGTACTACGGCCTTATTATCAATGCCCAGACCTTTTAAGCCGTTTGCATTAGTGATAAGCTTGTTTTGGTAAACAATTGCTGTCGGTACGATGTGGTTCATTGCCAGGTCACCCATAACCCGCGCTTCAATCTGGATGCGCTTGATATAGGCTTCAAGACGGATTTCATTACGGGCTTCCAGTTCTTTATGATCGAGAACAGCATGGCGCTCATACAAGGCCACTGACTTCTCCGTCAGGTATGCATCCATGGCGCGCGGAGTGTTCTTAATGTTGCTAAGCTTTCGCTTGGCAGCTTCTTTAACCCATGCATCGGAATAACCATCACCTTCGAAACGGATATCCTTCGATTCTTTGATGTATTTGCGGAGCACATTCACAATCGCCAAGCGCTTTTCTGTTCCCTTTTCGATTTCTTTGGTAACAGCATCATAGAAATGCGTTAGTTGATCCGCAACAATCAGGTTGAGGGCGGTCATGGCAACACCGCAGTTATCGCTTCCACCAACAGCACGGAACTCGAACTTGTTTCCGGTGAAGGCAAACGGAGAAGTACGGTTACGGTCAGTGGCATCGAGTATGATCTCCGGGATCTGATCGATACCGAGTTTCATATACATGTTGTCACCTTTCTCAATTTTCACATTTCCTTTCTTCTCCAGTTCATCGAGAACAGCCGTCATCTGCGAACCAATGAAAACAGACATAATAGCCGGAGGCGCTTCATTGGCACCCAGGCGGTGATCGTTACCGGCAGATGCAATGCTGGCACGCAACAGATCGGCATGCTCATGAACTGCTTTGATGGTAGTGACAAAGAAAGTGAGGAACAACAGGTTATCACGCGCGCTGCTTGAAGGCGCGAAGAGATTTACACCTGTATCTGTAATCAGCGACCAGTTATTGTGCTTACCGGTACCGTTTAGGCCGGCAAAGGGCTTCTCGTGGAACAGCACTTTCAGGCTATGGCGCTCAGCCACACGCCACATCACATCCATCAGAAGCTGATTGTGATCGTTGGCTACGTTTACTTCTTCAAACAGTGGTGCCACTTCAAACTGGCTCGGAGCCACTTCATTATGACGCGTACGCACCGGAATACCAAGTTTCCAGGCTTCCACTTCAAATTCCTTCATAAAATCATATATGCGTGAAGGGATCGAAGCAAAGTAATGGTCTTCCATCTGCTGACCGCGTGCCGGGGCATGTCCAAAAACCGAACGTCCGCCCATTACCAGGTCAGGACGCGCCATGAACAAGCCTTTATCAACAACAAAGTATTCTTGTTCGCAACCCAAGGAAGCAGTTACATTCTGAATGTCTTTATCAAACAACTGGCAAACTTTGGTAGCTGCCTGGTCAACTGCCTTGAGTGCTTTCAGCAGCGGGCCTTTGGCATCCAACGTTTCACCGGTGTACGATACAAAAACGGTTGGTATACAAAGCGTTTTCCCGTAAAGGAACATTGGAGATGTCGGATCCCAGGCAGTGTAACCGCGCGCTTCAAAGGTGGTACGGATACCACCGCTCGGGAATGATGATGCATCAGGTTCCTGCTGAACAAGTTCGCTACCCTTAAAGCGCTCAATCCCGGCCAGCGCATCAAAGAAAGAGTCGTGCTTTTCGGCTGTGCCACCGGTTAATGGTTGGAACCAGTGCGTAAAGTGTGTTGCACCCTTAGCGATAGCCCACGCCTTTACAGCGGATGCAACAGCATCTGCAGTATCGCTATCGATCTTATCGTGGTTTTTGATAGCCTGGCTAACTTTTTTGAAAACAGCTGGTGCCAGGGATGCCCGCATCTGATCGATGCTGAAAACAAATTGTCCGAAAAAATCAGAAACCTGCGGTGATGGTAAATCCATATGCATCCGCGGGCGTTCATTGAGCAGTCGTAGTGCTTCAAATCGTAAGTGCGCCATAGTGGTTGTTTTTGTTTACGTTCTGGCGGCAAATGTATATCAATTTTCACGATAAGGGTCAATTTTTCACCCAATTGTTAAAATTTTGATATAGATTTTTAGTCACTGGGGTTTATTTCAACCCATTGCTATTAAATTCAACAGATTTTTAATCTGAAACGGGCATTTTTCAGGATCTTTCCTTCATCAGAACATCGGTGAAAGCAAAAAATCCGGAATTGAAGTCCGGATTTTTTGCTTTCGCTCTCGGTTGCCTGCGGCAGGGCTATCATCTGGCCTTATTCCGTATGCGAATTTCTAGTCGGATTTTTTAACGGAACCACCACTACTGGAATTGGTATTGGTTTTTACGGGGTTGCCCCGATAGCGTATGCTGGCTCCGCTGCTGGCCTGTGCCTCTATTCGTTGAGTGACCGTTAATTTAATATCAGCACCGCTGCTGGCAGTAGCCTTGACCTCTACTGCCTCAACATTATATGCATCTACCTCACCAGCAGAACTGGCATCATACATGGCTCGTTCCGCTTTACCCTGCAATTCAATTTCTCCGGCACTGGAAGCCACGGCTGCCAGTTCACCGGCGTCCACCTTAACTTCAATGGTGGCGGCACTGGATGCGGTCAGGGAAAGATTGCGGGACTTGATGACACTCTCGCTGTAAATATTGCCAGCCGAACTGGCCATGAGTTTATTTAACTGAACGAATGTAACATAGACCTTCACTGTTCGGTTGCCTTTATACCGTCCGCTGTTCATCTGCACCCGAAGCATATCACCGGAGACTTCAGTAACAACCGCGTCCAAAGGCACACCGGATACTTCTACCCGGACGGCCTCACGGTCACCCGGTTTCAGATAAACATCAATACCTTCCGAAACCCGGATACCCGAGAAAGAGCCTACACTACGGTTTTCGGCTTGCTGAGCCTGAACCAACAGGCTTGTGAACAAGAACAGAACTATCAACCTACGCTTCATCGTATTTTTCATTTGATTCATAGACCATGCCGCCTGCTTAAGGTTGCATGTCGCAGCTTCCATTGACCAAATTTTTGCAAGAGTAAATAAACCATGTAACTTTCGCTAACTTTCAATGTTTTATACGTTTTACTAACTTTTTAACTGCCTATGGCCTTCAGTAAAAAAAATGAACTCAACGTGCTGATCAACCTCGCAGCGAGCGACTCCACTATCGGAGAGCGCGAAGCCAAACTTATTTATATGGTTGGACAAGCTAACGGAATAAGCCGCGATGAGGTTAAACAATTGATGGAAAATCCTCAGCCAATTACTCAACTCAGCGCCATGACCAGCGATGAGAAATTTGAACATCTCTACTACCTTATCCAAATGATGAAAATGGACGGTCAGGTATTCAAGAGTGAGATCCTTTTCTGCGAAAACATTGCCGAGAAGCTGGGTTACAAGAAGGGTGTTGTAGGTGAATTATCGGCTCACATTTACAGTGATCCTTCGATTACTGCTGACCGCCACATGCTTCGTAAAAAAGCTGAGAAGTTTCTCAAGTAACGCACCAATCAACCAAATCCTATAACCTCCGAAAATCCTGACTTTATGGTCAGGATTTTTTTATTTCTCAAAGACCAGTTTTCCGCCAACTATAGTCATAACCACGGTTGCCTTCTGTATCTCTACATCCGGGACTCGCATGATATCACGGTCAAATACAACCAGATCGGCCAGTTTGCCTTTCTCAATGGAACCTTTAATGCCGTCTTCAAAGGCGCCATATGCGGCATCCAGTGTATACGATCTAAGCGCCTGCTCACGGGTCATTTTTTCTTCCGGCTCATAGCCACCTTCCGGGGTACCGGCCAGTGTCTGGCGCGTAACAGAAGCGTAAAAGCTGGGTATGGGGTTAAGCGGCTCTACCGGGGCATCAGTTCCATTAACAATCTTCGCCCCCGATTTCAGCAAGGATTGCCACATGTAAGCGCCTTCTTTAATCCGTTTCTCACCAAGCCGTTCAATAGCCCACGGCCTGTCGCTGCTCATGTGTATCGCCTGCATAGCCGGTATTACGCCCAGTTGTGCAAAGCGCGGAATATCATTCGGATGAAGATGCTGTGCATGTTCTATTCGGAAACGATGATCTTTTGCTTTGCTGGGATTCTCTTTAAATGCGGTCTCATAGCGATTGAGTATTTCCTGGTTGGCCCGGTCGCCTATAGCATGCGAACATACCTGGAACCCGGCTGCCAGTCCCTGCCGTGAAGTCGATAATACCGTATCCATCGGCAAGGTAGCCATGCCGTAAAAATCCGGCCTGTCGGTGTAGGGCTCGAGCAGCCAGGCGCCTCTTGAACCGAGGGCTCCATCGCAATTAAGTTTTACAGACCTTATCGTCAGCAAATGGTCCGGATCAACTTCGATGCCTTTCCTGAACCACTCATGTACCAGTTCCCGGTCGAACCCGGTCAACATTACATACAGCCTTACCCCCAGCTGATTGTTTGCTTTGAATTCCCGGTAGAGTTCGATGTTCTCACGGGTGGTGCCGGCATCGTGAAAGCTGGTGATGCCGTTGCGCCAGCATGCTTTTATTGCCAGCTCCAATGCCTCGCGGTCCTGCTCTACACCCTGGTCCGGAATGTGGCGCGAAATCAAAACCATGGCACGCTCATTGAAAATACCGGTGGGGTTGCCCTGGGCATCGCGAATGATTTCTCCTCCCTCCTGCGATGCCTCCTGCAAGGCCTCGCGCGACAGCTGGTTTACTCCGGCAATCTCCATGGCTTTGGCATTAGCCAAAGCTGCATGGCCGCTGGCATGACGAAGGAAAACGGGGTTATCCGGTGAAACAGCACTTAAGGCCTGATGTGTCTGAAAGCCCTTCACCATCACTTCGGGTTTTACATTCCACTTATCCTGGTGCCAGCCACGGCCGAGTATCCATTGACCGGGGCGAGCCTTTTCTACAGCCTCCTTAACTTTTTCAATCAGCTCATCGTAGCTATTGACGTACATCAGGTCGAGGTTGAGTTCATTATACCCCACCCCCATGAAATGCCCATGCCCTTCAATAAAACCGGGCGTCATTGTTTTTCCTTCCAGGTTGATGACGCGGGTGTTTTTACCTTCATACTGACGCACCTCTTGCTCCGTTCCAACCGCTATAATGAAGTCGCCACGAACTGCTATTGCTTCTACCACCGGTTGTGCATCGTTAACCGTGTAGATGGTACCGCCAAGAAAAATAGTATCTGCTGGTTCCGGACTGCTGCAGGAACTGACAAGAATGAAAAGAAGAATCAAGGAATAGAGATAACGACTCATAGGAATTAGATTATGGCTTCAATGTTAAGGATTATTCCCGCGAAAATTAACCGACATTAAACGAGCGTGTCCTACCCGGTTGTGAATGGTAAATCATCCGCATTACCTTTATGCATATCATCTTTTTACCAACTTATGCGCAACCTGCTTACAATCACCGTCCTGCTGTTTAGTTCGATGATGCTTCACGCCCAGGACTTCGGCCTCTCCTTCTCTTACTTCATCCCTAAGAACGGGTATTTTTCCACACCGGTCAGTCCGTTTTCCATCCGGGGTATCGGTGTTAACCTGACGGATTTCCTGGCGTTGGAAACAGGTGCCTCATTGTACCGCATGTCAGGCCTGAATGTGAAAGACCTTCCCTTTGAGAGTATAGACCCGCTCGTGGGGCCTAACTTTACCATCTTTATTCCGGCAGAGCTGGTCATACAACTAAAAGGCTCCAATGTTCAATTCGACATCAAGGGAGGAGGGTTTTTCTTCTACGGCTTCAGCCAGCATATACTCTACGGTAACCTCGACAGGGCCATGCGCACGTTTTACAATCAGGAGGTACTTAACGCAAACCTGGCATTTGAAAACAAACCTGGTTTCGGATATCATGCCGGTATGGAACTGACATTCTATGTAACCAATCAGGTAGGTATTTCATTGGAAAGCAATTATCTGATGGGAGCCTCAGCTTTTCCGCTGAGCGGAAGCTATATAGCATCAGCCAACAGTGTTACGGAAACGGTACCCGTTAATTATCCGGATGCAAAGATTGACCTGACGGGATTTGAGTTCTCGATCGGATTGATTTTCAGTTCAGGTGGCGGTGGCAGTTACCCGAAGAAGCGCAGGCGCTAGTCGGCTGAAATTGTTCCATTAATCAGACGCACTACAACCGATTCCGGAAATACTTCCTTTATTTTTTCACGGTAACTGACCGCACTTTCATAATTGACAAAATTACCGGACAAGTATCGCCTGATCTGCTGGCTGTCGGTGAAGGTATCGATACCGAAAGGAACAGCGTAGGAAACTGTTGGATTGATCTCCTTCGTAGAAATTTCAACCGCATACCGGGTAATCGTTTCGACAGGCAACTGCGTGTTTTCAGCTATGTTTCGGTTATATTTCTTGAGGTGCTGCCGCGAATCGGAAACAAATAGACGGTAAGCTTCGCGGGAGGCTTCATCACGCACATAACGTGAGAGTTGTGGCTCTGCTGTGCTGACCGGCAATACCCGGAAACGTCTTGTGCCTTCAGCAGCCTTGTAAACCCATTGAAACCGGAAGGAAGCATCGCTGATGGACGTATTGCGGGCACTGTCTGTAATAACGGTCTCCAGTGTAACCGAAAGCATACCTCCTCCATCGCGATTGCGGGTTCGCTGGCCTGATACAAAGTTACCCAGCGAATAAGCTACCAGCTGATTCTTTTCCTTATCCCACTCCATTGGCTGCAGCACATGGGGATGGGCGCCAATTACCAATGTGGCACCTAAGTCAAAACAAAAAGCAGCCAGGCGTTTCTGCTCGCGATTGGGCAACAATTGATACTCATCACCCCAGTGAAAGAAAACAATGATGGCATCGACCTTAGATTCTCTGGCCTTGTTGATGTCCACACGAATCTGTGCCGTATCAATCAGGTTTACGATGTTGGGCTTCGTTACCGAAATACCGTTGGTGCCGTACGTATAGTTTAGCAGCGCGAAACGGACTCCATGCTTAGCGAGTATCAATGGATAGCTTTCTGCCCGTCTTGCTGAGTCTTTGAATGTTCCTGTGTATTGAAAGCCCAGGCTGTCAAGCACACGAATGGTACGCTCCAGTCCTTTGCGTCTGCGGTCAACACTGTGATTATTTGCCGTAACCAGTACATCAACGCCTGCTTCCTTTAAGGAAGCGGCAAGTGCATCGGGTGCACTGAATTGGGGATAGCCTTTGTAGGGCGGACCACCCAGTGTCAGTTCCAGGTTACCGATCGTGATATCGGCTTCGTTGAAATAGGGTTTGAGTAAACTGAAACAATGATCGTACTCATACCGACCAGTGCGGGGGTTATACGCATCCACCAGCTGAGTTTCATGCTGCATGATATCACCCAGGAAAAGCAGGGATAGTCTTGCTGTATCCTGCGCCTGCATGGAAGTGATAAAAGCAGTCAGCAACGGGAGCAGTATGATCAGTCGTTTACGCACAGGCTCCCTTATACCATTTTATCGGATATATTTATCAAAGTTCTTATACTCCCGCTCGTAAAGAACTTCGCGGGGAAGGCTCTTGAAGTAATCATACGTTATCCGTAGACCTTCAGACCGTGATACCTTAGGTTCCCAGCCAAGGATGGCTTTTGCCTTGGTTATATCGGGCTGACGAACCTTCGGGTCGTCTTTCGGCAGGGGCCTGAACACAATCTTCTGTTCGGTGCCGGTGAGTTTGATAATCTCCTCGGCAAACTGAAGAATGGTAATTTCATCAGGGTTACCAATGTTCACCGGATGAACATAATCCGACATCAGCAAGCGAAAAATTCCCTCTACCTGATCATCCACGTAGCAGAAAGAACGTGTCTGCGATCCGTCCCCAAAAACGGTGAGGTCTTCACCGCGCAACGCCTGACCAATAAAGGCCGGCAGTACACGACCGTCATTCAGGCGCATGCGCGGACCGTAAGTGTTAAAAATCCGGACGATGCGGGTATCGAGACCATGAAAAGTATGATAGGCCATGGTGATGGCTTCCTGAAAGCGCTTGGCCTCATCGTACACGCCACGCGGACCAACCGGGTTGACGTTACCGTAGTATTCTTCCGGCTGAGGATGCACCAGCGGATCCCCATACACTTCGGATGTGGAAGCAATCAGCACGCGCGCATTCTTTTTCCGGGCAAGGCCGAGCAGGTTATGGATACCTAATGAACCAACCTTGAGGGTCTGAATTGGTATTTTCAGATAATCAATCGGACTGGCCGGTGAGGCAAAATGCAGGATATAGTGTAAATCCCCGGGGAGGTAGATGTATTTGGTTACATCGTGTTCGTAAAATTCAAAACTCGTGTTTTTGAAGAGTTGTTCGATGTTTCGCAAATCACCGGTTATCAGGTTATCCATAGCAATAACATGGAAACCTTCTTTTAAAAAGCGCTCGCAAAGATGCGATCCAAGAAATCCGGCTCCACCGGTAATCAGTATTCGTTGTTTCAAGCTCATTTAGATATTAATAATCCGCAAAATAAATAAATATCATTAAGTGCAAGCCTCCGCCTGATTTGCCTGGCATAAATCAAAGTTTAAATCAGAAGCATAGAAAACCTGGATTCAAGAGGTTTGACTTGTTATAGACCAAAGGATCGGTTGTTCCTTGCTGAAGAATCCGGATGCCCAACTCATTTAGTATTGCCTGGGCAGCACCCGTATCCCATTCCATGGTTGGTGCAAAGCGGGGATAGACATCTGCAAGGCCTTCTGCCAGCAGCATAAACTTTAGACTACTTCCTCGGGACATCAACACAGGGTTATTCAGTTTTTCAATAAATGCAGCAGTCTGAGAATCCATATGCGTTCGGGAGGCCACCACCCGAATACCGGGCTTTTCAAAATCCACCGGCTGATGTCCGTTTAAATCTATCCGTTCGCCATTACGCAGGATATAAGCGCCTAGTCCTTTGCCTCCCGCAAATACATCCCCGCTGACCGGTACGGCCACTACTCCTAAAATCGGCTCATGCTTTCTGACCAATGCGATGTTAACTGTGAACTCACCGTTTCGCTTCAGGAATTCTTTGGTGCCGTCAAGCGGGTCTACAAGCCAAAAATAACTCCAATTCTTACGCTCGTCATAGGGTATATTTTTGCCCTCTTCACTCAACACGGGGATACCAGTAGTAGCAAGAATCTCCGCTATCACCCGATGAGCATTACGGTCGGCAAGGGTAATCGGAGAATTATCTGGTTTGGCTTCAGTTTGAAAATCACTGGCCTCATAGATTGCTAAAATCTCCCCGCAAGCACGCCTGGATGCTTCAATTGCTACAGTTAACAAATCGCTTAAATCAATCATTCCCTGCTTTTTTATACTATCATTCCTGCTGCCACTGTTTCATTGGTTCCCTCATCAATGAGAATGACACTACCGGTAATCCGGTTCTTGCGATAGCTGTCGAAGGTAAGTGGCTGGGCAGTTCTGATTCGAATACGGGCGATATCATTCATCACCAATTGATCCACTTCCTCTACTCTTTGCAGAGAGTTAATGTCAAGCTTATACTGGAACTCCTTGAGGATAGCGCGGGTCTCCCGGGTGGTATGACGAAGGAAATACTTGGCATTCAGGTTGGCAGGCCTGGCATTCATCCAGCAGATCATTAAGTCCACATCCTGTTCGATGACTGGCTGGTTGTTGGGCTTCGCAATCAAATCCCCCCGGCTGATGTCAATTTCATCGCTCAGGGATATCGTCACCGACATAGGCGCAAAAGCCTCCTTCAACGGTTCGCCATTCAGATCGATTCCTTTTATCGTAGACGTAAATCCTGCGGGTAAAACAACTACTTCATCCCCTGGCCGGAAAATCCCTCCGGCCACCCGGCCGGCATAACCCCGGTAATCCTGGTGTTGGATGGTCTGCGGACGGATAACGTACTGCACCGGAAACCGGCTGTCGATGTGGTTGTAGTCGCTTTCGATATGTACTGTTTCTAGCATGTGCAGCAAGGTAGCTCCCTGATACCAGCTCATATTTTCAGAACGGTTAACCACATTATCACCAGCCAGGGCGCTGATGGGCACAAACTGGATATCGTGGACTTCGAGTTTGGAGGAGAAGGCCTTGTAATCATTCACGATCTTCTCATACACGGCTTCATCGTAATTGACCAAATCCATTTTATTAACACATACGATGATGTGCGGTATCTTCAGCAGGGAGGCGATAAACGAATGCCTATAGGTCTGTTCGACCAAACCTTTTCTTGCATCAATCAGGATCAGGGCCAGGTTGGCCGTTGAAGCCCCGGTCACCATGTTTCGCGTATACTGAATATGCCCCGGTGTATCGGCAATGATGAATTTGCGCTTGGGTGTGGCAAAGTAACGGTAAGCCACATCGATAGTGATGCCTTGCTCCCGCTCCGATTTCAGGCCATCCGTCAGCAAGGAAAGATCCACGTAATCAAAGCCTTTGCGGGCGCTGGACGCCTGCACGGCTTCAAGTTGGTCTTCGAAAATAGATTTGCTGTCGTATAGCAACCGGCCGATGAGGGTGCTTTTTCCGTCATCCACACTGCCGGCTGTGGTAAAGCGAAGTAGTTGGTTCATTTTTTTGCTTTCGTTTAGGGCCACAAGCCGCAGGTTTCATGCTGCAAGCTTTGCATCATTCTTTTAGTTCAATTAAAAATATCCTGACTTTTTCCTGTCCTCCATGGCGGTTTCGCCTCGCTTGTCATCGGCACGGGTGCCGCGTTCGGTCTTGCGGGAGGCGGCCACTTCAGCGATAATTTTCTCTAGGGTATCGGCATTGGATTCAACAGCCCCGGTAATGGGCATGTCACCGCAAGTGCGGAAACGTACGGTTGCCCGGTATGGCTGCTCATCCGGTTTAAGTTTCAGCCAAGGAGATGTGGACAAGATTACCCCATCACGGTTGATTACCTCCCGTTCGTGGGCAAAGTAGAGTTTTGGAATGGGGATATTTTCTGTGTACAGGTACTGCCACACATCCATCTCCGTCCAATTGGAGATCGGGAATACCCGGAAGTGCTCCCCCTGGTGTTTGCGCCCGTTGAACAGGTTCCACAACTCCGGGCGCTGATTTTTCGGATCCCACTGACCGAATTCATCCCGATGTGAGAAAAACCGTTCTTTTGCACGTGCCTTTTCTTCATCCCTGCGGGCACCTCCCATAGCAGCATCGAATTTATGCTTTTCAATAGTATCCAGCAGGGTAACCGTCTGAAGTACATTACGACTCGCGTTGTAACCGGTCTCTTCTTTTGCCCGGCCCAGGTCGATACTTTCCTGAACGGAACCAACCACCAGTTGCACGCCCAGTTCGTGAACAAGCCAGTCGCGGTATTCCATCGTCTCCGGGAAATTATGCCCCGTATCGATATGCACCAGCGGAAAAGGAATGCGTGCCGGATAGAAAGCCTTACGGGAAAGGTAGGCCAGAACGATAGAGTCCTTACCTCCTGAGAATAGCAGGGCAGGTCGTTCAAAC
>JALOMI010000073.1 GCA_025455465.1 Cyclobacteriaceae bacterium
GCCGTGGCAGCCTCCTGCCTGAAACATACCATCGTAGGGGATGCCAATATGGTAACCGTGGACGAAGTGGAGAAACTGATGAGCGGTGATGCTTCGGGCAGGGTTTCGCGGTGATAAAGTCAATAGTCCATGGTCGATGGTCCATGGTCTATCGACCCTTGACCATGGACTACCTGTCGAACAATAGACACACCGGGCTGGGTGCTTCGATCTCACCTGCAAACTGCAGCGTGCCGGTGGACGGATCACGCTTAAAGCTGACGATGTTGTTCGATCGCTGATTGGCCACCAGCAAAAAATCCTCGTTTGGTGATAGTGTAAAATTTCGTGGCCAGTCACCCCGTACGGATTCATGTCCGATCAGTGTGAGTGAACCGTCTTGCGGATGAATGGAAAACATCGCAATGCTGTTGTGCCCGCGGTTGGAGGCATACAGAAATTTTCCATCGGCAGATACATGGATGTCTGCGCAGTAACTTTCATCCGTGTATGAAGCAGGCAGTGTAGAGACAGTTGAACCCAACTCATAGCCACCTGTGCTGTTCTTAGTTACTTGCGATACGGATGATGATAATTCATTGATTACATAAAGCCATGATCCGTTCGGGTGAAACGCCAGGTGCCGCGGACCGGAGGCCGGGGGCATATCCAGCGTAGCCGGTGTTGCCGGCACCAGCTTATTGCTTTCCCGATCGAGTGACGTGAACCACAACTGGTTGGTACCGAGGTCAACAGTAATAATCATTCCGTCAGGAGCGAACCAGGTGGAGTGTGCATGGGGTTCATCCTGGCGCGGGTGACTGCCCTTTCCGGTATGTTGCAGCATGTCCAGCGGACCTTGTAACTTCCCGGAGGCATCCAGCTTTAGCAAGGAAACATTACCACTGCCATAGTTGGCAGCAAGCACAAAGCCCTGATCATTGATCGCAATATGGCAAGGCCATTTGCCACCGGAAGATTGCTGCTCCAGGAAGTTCAGGGATTCACCGGAAACAGAAAACAAGGACACTGTGCCACCCCCACCGGAGTCATCACCGTTTTCATTGACGGCCAGTAAGTAGCGACCATTAGAGCTGGTAGCGAGGAAGGAGGGATTGGAGGATGCTGCAGCTAGTCCGGTTTGCTTCATGGTACCATTCGCCTGCAACGAATACCGGTAAATACCTTTGCTGCTTCCATCGGTGTAGGTGCCAACATAGAATGACCTGGTTTGCTGATCACTCGTTCCTGATTGTTTTGTTGAATATTGAAGGAAAGGGATACTCATGATGAGTAACAAGTAAATGAATGAATGACGATGATGCATAACCAATTGTTTTTTCTGATTCAATTTTTTAAGGGCTGATCGTTCGTAAGACTTTGTGCTACCTGGTGTCTGTATGGTTTAACAGCTGATTTTATTGAACCACGAAGCGACTAAGTTGCCATGATTCATAAAGGAATGATTCAAAGAAGTTGATTTACGGAGCATCATCGTATTCTTAACTCCACAGAATACTGATGATTATTTCAGGTTTTTGCGGAAGAACTCCACCGTTCGTCCCCAAGCCAATTCAGTTGCGGCTTTGTCGTAACGCGGTGTCGTGTCGTTCAGAAAACCGTGGTTGGCACCCTCATAGAAATACACTTCATACGTTTTCTGATGTTCCTTCAATGCAGCTTCATAAGCAGGCCAACCCTCATTCACCCGTGTATCCAGGGCGGCATAATGCAATTGCAAGGGTGCCTTGATGTTGGGCACTAAATCAACCGGTGCCTGGCCTCCGTAGTAGGGCACAGCCGCTTTAAGATCAGGCACCCGGGCGGCCATCATATTGGAGACCCATCCGCCAAAACAGAATCCAACTACACCCACCTTGCCGGTGCATTTTTTGTGTTTGGTCAGTGACTCGAAAGCAGCGATGAAGTCTTCGAGGATTTCATTCCGGTCGCGTTTCGCCTGCATCGTTCTGCCTTCATCATCATTTCCCGGATAACCGCCCAGCGGAGTAAGCGCATCAGGCGCCAGTGAAATAAAACCTTCCAGCGCAAAACGTCTGGCAACATCTTCGGTATGGGGATTGAGTCCGCGGTTTTCATGCACCACGACAATACCGGGTAATTTCCCTTTGGCCTTTTTCGGATAGGACAGCAGTCCTTTGATGCTTCCGCCACCCTTCGGTG
Organism: Cyclobacteriaceae bacterium; assembly: GCA_025455465.1. Classification (GTDB taxonomy): domain Bacteria; phylum Bacteroidota; class Bacteroidia; order Cytophagales; family Cyclobacteriaceae; genus UBA2336. The sequence goes on from JALOMI010000073.1 coordinate 2,164, forward strand.
AAGGGAATGTCATGTACTCCGTAACCAGCCTGGCATCATTCTGCTGCACCTGGATTCGCTTGTAATCGGGCATCAGGAAACTAGAGAGGGAGGCTACCGTTAAACCCCCAACGGCATAGGTCTTCAACCGCTCCATAAATTGCCTGCGGTCGATGCGGTTATGGGCATAGTCATCATAAAGATCAAACACTTCCTGGCTGATCTTGTCTTTGCTGAGTTCCTTCATGGTGCTGGGGGATTAACGGAATTAATGATTCGTATTAGCGAAACTAAGGATTCTGTTTATTCAGGCGGGCATCGATGGAATATTTTCCGGGACCGGTAAAAAACAGGGCTAAAAAGGCCATGCCGAACAGGGCTGCTTTTTCAATGTCTCCAAATCCCTTGTCGAAGTTCACCACAAAGACAATCGTGAACATGGTGAAGACCAGCGGAATAAGCGCAGCCCGTGTAAACAATCCCGCGATGATCAGTACGGAACAGATCACTTCGGCAAAGGTAGCCAGGCCGAGGGAAAAGGCAGGTCCTAAACCGTACGGATCCGCAAATTTGATTTCTTCCGGTCCGAACAGCCGGGATACTTTGCCAAGGCCGTGCCCGAAGAGTATGGTCAGTCCGAAGCCAACACGCGCCAGCAGCAAGCCAATGTGCTGGTAACGTTCAGAAAGTTCAATTCTCAAAAGATTCATAAGCAGCATTTTTAAGGATTAAAATTTTCTCTATGATAAGCTATGTATTGAATACCAGTCGTGTTTACACCGGATGAGAAAGTTAATGTACATTGATCAAGTTTTTCCTCCAAAATAATCATGATCCCGAATCTGTCCATCATTCGTGTGACGAACAGCGACATAATCGATTTACAGGCTATCGGCCGCTTAACCTTTTATGAAACTTTTGCTGATGACAATACGGAGATAAATATGCGGCAGTATCTGGAGGATCGATTCTCTATCGATAAGCTCATTAGGGAATGGAATGCAGCTGGATCTGAATTTTATTTCGCGAAACTGAACAACAGCATCATCGGATATCTGAAAATCAATACAGGCGCAAGCCAGAATGAATTAAAAGAAAGCAATGCGCTGGAGATTGAACGCATCTATGTGTTGAGGGATTTTTACGGAAGTGGAGCAGGGCAGGCCTTATTGGACTATGCCATTCAGTTGGCCGTACACAAACACGTAGACTTTGTTTGGCTGGGCGTTTGGGAAAGAAATCATCGGGCTATCCGTTTCTATGAGAAAAATGGATTCGTAACGTTTGATCAGCACACGTTTAAGTTGGGCGATGATGTGCAGAATGATCTGCTGATGAAGCGGGATTTGTGATAGCATCAAGCTGCAAGCTTCAAGCTATCACAATTACTAATCAGTAACATGCAATGGAACAAAGCCGGGATCCAGCACCCAGCAACCAGCATCCAGCATCATTGCAATTACGCCTTGGCTGCTTCCGTCACCAGGTGTTCGTCAATAACTTCTTTAAAGACATTTTTAGGCAGTGCTCCGGGTTGCAGCATGGGCTTGCCCTGCATGGGAATGAAAAGGAACGTGGGAATACTGCGGATACCAAACACAGCCGATAATTCCTGTTCCACTTCGGTATCAACTTTATAGATAACGAGTTTGTCTTTGTATTCTTTGGCCAGTTCTTCCAGGATGGGCGCCACCATTTTGCAGGGTCCGCACCAGTCGGCATAGAAGTCGATGACAGCGGGTAATGTGCCTTTGTAGTTCCATTCTGTTTCGGTGGTATAATCAAAAACCTGGTTTTTAAATGCTTCAGTGGTTAGTTGTATTGTGTTCATGGAGTTGATTTGTTTCTGCAAAGATCGGTCACGGATCAGCATTTATCTGTGATAAAAATCACCATACCCGCTTGCTGCATACCCATGAAACCCGGAATGGCAAGGGCGTCAACCAGTTTCATGTTACTACGAAATTGATGTAACCGAGGCGAAATGCAGCTAGAACAGAATAATAAACCAGGTATTAGGAATTACCCGGTGAATAATTCGGTAACTTGTATGATCCCCTTTACCCCAATGCCATGAAAACGATGCTGACCATGATCGGATTGGTTGCCTGTTTAACCGGGGCAACTCAATCGACCGAATCATTTATTGTTTCGCCCGAATATCCCCGGCCCGGTCAAGCGGTTGATTTCTCCTACACACCGGCCAACCAGGGAAGCCGGTCGAAAAAGTTATCCTGTGTGGTATATGCATTTGAAGATGCAGCACAGGCTCCCGTTGCAGAAGATGTGGCGTTGACTGCCGGAGAGAAACAGTATACCGGAACATTAATCACCAGTTCAAAGGCCAAAGCAGTGTTTATCAAATTCACATCCGGTGAAGAGAATGATGGCGTATTCTTCGCTGTACCTATGCACGATGCTGCCCATCAGCCGATCCGTGGAGCTTTGGTTTCGATGGCTGCCGGATATAACAACTACGCCTGGCTTTTCGGATCAGTACCCGAGCAGGCCAAAGCATATGATTATTTTAACAGGGAATTATCCGTTAATCCCTCAGCAAAGGATGAATACTTCGAATTGTACGGAACATTAGCTTATCTCAATGACGATCAGCAAGCGCTGACAGGCATTAAATCATCCATGAAAAAATTGGCTTCAAAGAAGCTCGTGACTGAATCAGAATTGATGACGCTTTATCGAATGCAGTCCCTCATGTCGGGAACATTTGATGATGAAGTCGCTAAAACTAAAATTAAAATAACCGATCTTTTTCCAGAAGGGCAGTTAGCCACGGAAGCATTGTTGCGCGAGTTTTTTGATGAATGCGAACCTGCCAACCGGAAAGGTTTTTTCAGGACGTATCATAAATCCATTCCTGCAGAGCCTCGTTCTGTTATGGCCTTGCATCTGGCCATCGAGGCCGGTGCTTATGACGCGAAAATATTTGAATACTACATTAGTTTTATAATGGATAAACTGCGACTGGCCTATGCCTATAACGGGGCGGCATGGCGGCTGAGCGGAGAAGATCTTGAAGGCACCATGCCGGATTCATTGCGGGCCATAGCCTATTCACAGCGTTCACTGGACTTGATCAGAGAATGCCTTATAACGGCTGAAGGAAAACCGGTTTATGTACCACGCTCGCACTGGATAAGCGATATGCGTACGGTGTATGGAAACTTCTCCAGCACCTATGCACTGATACAATTCAAACGCCAGCAGTATGACGATGCATTATGGCATCAGGAGATATTCAATGCGTACTGCACACCTGAGATTGATGATCATGAACGCTATGCGGTTTATGTTTATCATGTTAACGGTGCTGAACCGGCCCTGTTGCTGATGGCTGATTTTATTGCCGATGGTCTTGCCAGTAGCCGGATGCGCAACCGGTTTTCAGCCTTACTCGCCACGTTACCTCCCGAAGCGGTGTTGCGTCTGACACGCGTTATGCTCGAGAATCTGGGACTGGAAGCGTTCAGGATGGAACTGGAGAACGACAAGATCGACAAGGCTGCTCCTGATTTTTCATTGCTTAATCTGAAAGGAGAGGAAGTGTCCCTCGATAAACTGCGGGGAAAAGTTATTGTCATTGATTTCTGGGCATCATGGTGCGGACCCTGTATAGCCGGCTTCCCCGATATGCAGGAGGCTGTCACTGCCTATAAAGATGATGAGACGGTAAAATTTTTATTTGTGAATACCTGGGAGCGCTATGCCCGATCAGGTAAAGTGGCCAAGGCCACAGAATTCATCGAGAAAAAAGATTACAGTTTTAATGTGCTGGTTGACATAGACGATATCATGGCGAAAGATTATCACATAGACGCATTACCAACACACCTGATCATTGGTCCGGATGGACGGATTAAATTTAATCGACTCAACCATCGCGCAGATGAACGTTTTCTGGACGAACTCGCTATCAAGATTGAGCTGGCACGTGAATCTGCAGCGCATGACAGACTGAGTACCATGCTGTGGAATGATTCAACGAAGAAGGATTAGCCGATTGGTAACGGAAAGGATTATTCATGTTTCAGAACTGCCAGAGAAGACCGCCTTGTAAAAACCAGGAAGTCTGATTGGCATTCACTACCGATCCGGTGCCAACCGATGTTTCTATATCGACATTGGAAAACTGAAAGGATGTTTTGGCTTGCAGGAAAGGTGATAACCGTGAACTACCCTGGTAGCGTATTCCTGCACCGGCCATCAGGCCAAAGGCAGGACCAGGATTATAAAAGTCATTATACTCATTCGTGAGAATAGTTGAAGGAGGTATTTTAATTTCCTGCTTACGGTAGGAATCCAGATTTCCCATGAAGGTCATCGTGGGGCCCAACATGACATATGGAATAAGACCTACGCTAAGGAAGTCAAAATGAGGCAGAATGGATATTTGTAACGAAGAGTAGGAGTACCGGACTTCATTATCTTCCCGCGAAGCAGTAAGTGTTTTCTCGACAGTGGTTGAATAACGTTGTATTTCCAGTGTAATATTCATGCGTTTGGATAGAACATATTGCCCCATCACACCCGCCAGAAACACGGTTTCCGTTTTAAAACTGTTTGCCGTTAAGAATGTTACTGCCTCACCTGCACCGCTGTACGTATCTTTACGGGCTGTAACACCAACGACAATACCTGCCCTGAACTTACTGTCTTTGAGACTGCTTAATTCATTCACTTTTCCAAAGCAACTGTTGTAGTTATTGACCAATGTCCGCAGACTGGGCGTGGTCAGGGTTGAGGCCGTAATACCTTCTTTTACTTTTGCACAGTCATTAAACAAGTAGTTGAGCAGGCCCTTATACGGATAGGTTACCCGGGTTACTGATTTTCCGTTTTCCAGATCGGTTCTTGTTTCGCTCTTTAACTCATGGTAGTCGGATGCATTCATCTTCAGGATGAAGCGGTTGTTGACAAGATAAAGTGTGGCCTTGCCCTCTGACAGTACCTCGCCCCACTGCGAAACTATTTTTAATTCCGGTAATGATAGACGTTGGTAATTTACCCCGGTTGAATAATAAATGATTTCAAGATCATTCGGTGTATAATCAACGGGTGCACTTTGTCCATTGGTACGAAATGCAAGGGTTCCCGATGATGCCGGTACCTCAGCCAACTGGCCGCGCAGGGTGTCTCCCTGGGTGGTAACTACGTAACCGTTCACCCATCGGGTTTGAGCATTCGCAAGGGAATTGATAAGGAGGAGTGCTGATAATAAAATTAACTGGCGCATGGTAGTATTTTACTGGCAATGAATTTAATAACCACTATCGGAAAAAAAAATCTGGTTTCCCTTCATATTTTATGATTACCGGAAAATTGAAATTTCGGTTGACCGGTAATTCGTGGATTAAAACCGGTTAACCGAACAGAATTATTCATCTTTGCAACTTGGCAAAGACGATGATCAACAGCACGGAACACGAGGAACGGGAATACCTGGCACTGATGCGTGAAAAACTCACGCTGGCCATCAGACGGATTGGTGATCAGGTTCGGGAGCACGTCAACGAACTCCGGCAGAAGAAGGAGTACCTGTATGATCAGCAGTCGGGTATGGACGAAGCCGATCATGTGGCAGCCGGGCAATCCATCGACCGCATGGCAACTACCGGTGAGTCGGCCGTGGCCCGCAGGCGTAAACTTCTGAAGCTGGTCGATTCGCCCTACTTCGGAAGAGTCGACTTCAGCATAAAGCCCGAAGAACGACAGCCGGTTTACATCGGACTGTATTCCTTCTTTGATGAGCAGGATAAAGCCAATTTGATTTATGACTGGCGTGCGCCTATCGCCTCCATGTTTTACGATTTTGAATTGGGAGAAGCCTGGTATCAATCACCGAAAGGGAAAACCACGGGTACTATTCATCTGAAGCGGCAATACAAAATCCGGGATGGCCGGATGGAGTACATGCTCGAAAGCGCGCTGAGTATCCAGGACGACATCCTGCAGCGCGAGCTGAGCAAGTCGGCTGACGACAAGATGAAGAATATTGTCGCGACCATTCAGCGCGACCAGAATGTAGTCATCCGGAATGATACAGCTCAGGTGATGATTATCCAGGGGGTGGCCGGCTCGGGAAAGACATCCATCGCGCTGCACCGGATTGCATTCCTGCTGTACCGCCATCGCGAAACGCTGAAGGCCAGCGATGTGCTGATTCTTTCACCCAATAAAGTATTTGCTGATTACATTGCCCATGTGTTGCCGGAACTGGGGGAAGAGCATGTGCCTGAAACAGGCATGGAAGACCTGGCCAGGGATATCCTCGAGAATAAATTCCGGTTTCAGACTTTCTTCCAGCAGGTTTCTGCGCTGATGCATCATCCGAAAGAAGACTTCATCGAACGCATCCGTTTTAAATCGTCATTCGAATTTCTCAGCCAGTTAAACCGGTACCTCATTCACCTGGAGAACACCAATTTTGCCGCAACTGAAATCCGGGTAGCGGGTGTGGTTGTTCCCGGTCCTTTTATTCAGGAGCGTTTCCGCGCCTATACACGCATGCCGGCCTTCAAGAGGATTCCGGATGTGGTACATGAAATTCAGCAATATGTGCGTAATCAGTCCGGACGTAAACTCAAAGGACATGAAAAGGGAAGACTCTGGGAGGCGGTTCCCCGGATGTTCAGGTTAAATAATGTCATGGATGTGTACCGGCAATTTTATAGCTGGCTGGGAAAACCTGAAATGGTTCAGTTTATGCATCAGGGTGAACTGGAATATGCCGATGTGTTTCCGCTGATCTATTGCAAGATCAGGCTCGAAGGTGTTGTGCCTTACGATCATGTGAAGCACCTGCTGATTGATGAGATGCAGGACTACACACCGGTTCAGTATGCGGTGTTGTCACGGTTGTTCACCTGCAAGAAGACCATCCTCGGTGACATCCGGCAAACAGTCAATCCCTACAGCGCCTCCACAGCCGAAGTCATTGAAGAAGTATTTCCGCTGGCTGAAATAATCAGGCTGAACCGCAGTTACCGGTCAACGATCGAGATCACAAAATTCACTCAGCGCATTTCTCCCAATCCGGATCTTATTCCTGTTGAACGGCATGGAGAAGAGCCGGCAATATTTTCATACAAACATCCGGGAGAAGAAATCCGGCAGATCCAATACCTGATTGAACAATTCCGCAATTCCGGGAATCAATCCATGGGGATATTGTGCAAGACTATGAAACAGGTGCACCAGCTTCATCTGCACCTGGAGCTGCCGGAGGTGTGCGTGATTTCTGATACGAGTAACCGGTTCAATAATGGCGTCATTATCACCACCGTGCACCTGGCAAAAGGACTTGAATTTGATGAGGTGATTGTGCCGCAAGCCAGCGCTGCGAATTATCAAACCGAATTCGACCGCAGCATCCTGTACATTGCCTGCACCCGCGCGCTGCACCGCTTGTCGCTGACGTGTACCGGTGCAGTTACCCGGTTTATTGAATAGCTCCGCCATGAAGCCAAGAGAATACCAGTAAACCTTTTGACTGCTGCCCTTAAGCCGTTATTGTATGACCGATGATATGCTGGAAAAGCTTAATAGCCGCGATGAGGATTACTCTTAATCCAATCATTTTTCTACCCCTTGGCCAGACCAGAACGTTACTTTTGAGTATCTATTCATTTGTTTCAAGTTAAGGAAAAATAGCAGGGCAACCTGCTATTTTTTTAGTTGATGAATATGTTAATAAGAAATTCCAATACAGCAGTCTTATGAAAACCTTTGGTATACAATTATGGTCAGTTAAGGATGAGATGGTTACTGATCCGACAGGCACGCTGAAAAAACTGGCTTCATTTGGGTATACACAAATTGAAACCTTTGAGGGCGAGAAGGGTATTTGCTGGGGAATGAAGCCGTTGGTTTTCAAAGAATTTTTGAATGATCTCGGATTGGATCTGGTAGCGGCCCATTGCCCTATCGATCAACATTTTGACAAAAAAGTTGAGGAAGCAGTGCTTTTGGGCTTGGACTACCTGGTATGTCCATGGCTTGGTCCACAGGAAACAGCAGACCAATACCGAAAAGCGGCTGAGCAGTTCAATGTCTGTGGCGAGAAATGTTTTCAGGCCGGTTTGTTCTTTGCCTATCATAATCATGATTATTCATTTATTCCTGTTGATGGCAAGATTCCTCAGAAATTGTTCCTTGAAATAACCAATCCTGAGTGGGTATTTTTTGAGATGGATATTTACTGGGTGGAGCTGGCTGGTGAAGATCCGGTTAAATGGTTAACAGGTTATCCCGGCCGTTGGCCGATAGTTCACCTTAAGGATAAAGCGAATGATAGCAGCGGAAACCGATTCATTTCAACAGAATTGGGCAAGGGTACTATTGATTACCCTGGATTGATCAAAGCATGTCAGCGCCAGGCTGTTCATTACTATATGGTTGAGCAAGAACGGTTTGCTGGAACAACTCCACTGTTAGCGGCCAGGGCAAATGCGGAATACATGCGCGCATTATGATGAATTGTCCTCCTTATCCGATTATTCTTCACTGAAACTGTATAATCCCGGGAATAATTTTGATCCGTTATACTTCCGGATTGATGCGTTATTCCCGAGTCACCCTCATAATTCTGGTTGTCTTGCTGTTTTCTGCAGCGATCATCCGAAGTCAGCAAAAGGAAATAAGGCGGCCTAATATTATACTGATCATATCAGATGACCAGAGTGCCGGCCATATGGGGTATGCCGGTGACGAAGTCGTACAAACACCCCATATCGATCGACTGGCAAACTCGGGTGTTATTTTCACCCATGCATTCAATAATGCTCCTGCCTGCGCACCTTCAAGGGCATCCCTGCTCACAGGACGTAATTTTTGGGAACTGGAAGAAGGGGCGGTACACTTCAGTTTTTTTCCGTCCCGATTCATGGTCTTTACTGATCTCCTGGCCGATCGCGGGTATGCCGTAGGATATACCGGTAAAGGCTGGGGACCCGGCAACTGGAAGGAATATCGCGACCTTGATCCGTCAGGAAGTGCAGTTCAGGATGAATTCTACGAAAAGGTTCCGCAGGGCATCAGCAAGAATCATTATGCTGCCAATTTTAAAAAGTTTTACCGCGAAAAGGGTGATAAGCCATTCTTCTTTTTGCTGGGTACAGCTGAGCCGCATCGCGATCTCGCTGCAGGAATGGGCAAAGCATCCGGTCTGGATGTCCATAAGGTAAAGGTGCCGGGATTTTTACCAGATACTGAAGTAGTACGCGAGGATATACTGGACTATTACTATGAAATCAACTGGCTGGACAAACAGGTTGGTGAAGTTATTGATTTCCTCCGCGATCAAGGTGAATTAAAAAATACAGTCATCGTCATAACTTCGGATAACGGTATGCCGTTTCCCCGTGCAAAATCGAATCTGTATGATTATGGCAGCCGCATACCGCTGTTGATCAGCGGACCGGGTATGGCAGACGGAGGGTTGCTGCGCCATGACTTTGTGACACTAAAGGATCTGGCACCCACATTCCTTGAACTTGCCGGTGTTGAAATTCCAATGATCATGAATGGACAGAGTCTGTTACCACTGTTAACTGAAAAGGTTTCAGGCAGAATTGATTCAACGCGGGATCATGTCGTGATGGGAAAAGAATTGCATGCATGGTGCCATCCCCATGGTGAGATCAATCCGGTGCGGGGTATTCGAACCGATGCATTTCTTTATATCCTGAATCTGAAACCTGACCTGTGGCCGGCCGGTCATCCGGATGGTCGCTATTCGTGGGACCTGATGCCGTTTGGTGATGTTGATGCAGGACCGACCAAGACAGAAATGCTGGCCCGAAAGGACGAAGCGATCATGCATTCTTACTATGAGTTGGCATTCGGCAAACGTCCCAGGGAAGAGTTATACGATGTTGTTCAAGATCCTTTTCAGCTGAATAACCTGGCATTCAAACCCGGATATCAGGAAATAAAAAAATCGCTGGCAGATAAAATGAATACCTACCTGATCCGAACCGGTGATCCGAGAACACTGGGAAAACCCGAAGTATTTGATAACGCACCCTATTTCTGGAGCCATGGTCTGTCAACAGCAGGTCTTCCAGTAGATCAGTGGAATGCATTGACAAAAGGTCAACAGCAGAAAAAAACAGACTCACTACGTAAATCGCTGGGTATTCCGGCAGAATAATGTGCAGAAAAATTACAGTTACGTTATTGTTACCGTTGCTGGCCTTCATCAGTTTTGCGCAAACTTTCAATGTAGAAAAATACGGGGCCAGGAGTAATCAACTGAAAAACCAGGCTTTGGCAATACAGAAGGCAATTGATGCAGCTCATGATGCGGGTGGGGGTACAGTAGTTTTAACTTCCGGCATTTATTATTCCGGATCGATACAGTTAAAAAGTAATGTTGTCCTTCAGGTCAATCCTG
>JALOMI010000074.1 GCA_025455465.1 Cyclobacteriaceae bacterium
CGCTTTCGCGGATGGACTGTACCAAAGGAATCTGGCCAAGCAAAGGCACCCCGTATTTTTCCGCGAGTTGTTTGCCGCCATCCTTGCCGAAGATGTAGTATTTATTTTCCGGCAACTCTTCAGGCGTAAACCAGGCCATATTCTCGATAACACCCAATACAGGTACATTAATCTGCGGCTGCTTGAACATGGCGATACCTTTATTGGCATCAGCCAGCGCAACTTTTTGAGGTGTGGTAACAATAACGGCACCCGTTACAGGCACGGTTTGAACGAGCGTCAGGTGGATATCGCTTGTGCCCGGAGGTAAATCGATTAACAGATAATCCAGTTCGCCCCAGATAGTATCGCTGAAGAACTGCTTCAGTGCTGCGCTGGCCATGGGGCCGCGCCACACCACCGCGCTATCCGGAGGAGCGAGAAATCCGATGGACATCAATTTTACACCGTATTGCTCGAGCGGAAGAATCATATTCTTGCCGTTCACTTCTTTTACTTCCGGCTGTTCAAATTCACAGTTGAACATCGTAGGAACAGAGGGACCGAAAATATCGGCATCGATCAAGCCCACCCTGGCGCCTGTTTCTGCCAGCGCCACGGCCAGGTTGCTGGTTACCGTAGATTTACCCACGCCACCTTTTCCGGAGGCGATAGCGATGATGTTTTTGACCTGGGGAAGCAACGGTGCATTGTCGCGGGCAGTCGTCACCGAAGAGGTGATGTTGATGTGGATGGTAACTTCCTTCCCGGCAACATGCTCTACGGCTTCAAGACAGTCTTGGCGGATTTTCTCTTTCAGCGGACAGGCCGGAGTAGTAAGCACCACTGTGAAGGCAATGGCATCATCCGATACGGTAATATCCCGCACCATCCCCAGGCTCACCAGATCGCGTTTCAGATCCGGGTCTTCTACGGTGGCCAGCGCTTTCAATATATCCTCTTGGGTAAGTTTCATCGGTTTGATTGTTGATTAGTGTCACATGAATGGTCAATGCTTAAGTCAGTTGGATTTACCGGATAGCAATAACCAATTCATCGTAAAAATTTGTGGCGAATTTAGGCCAGCATGTTCCCAAAACAAAACTTATTTGGCTTTGGTTTAAACCGCATAATAGGCTCAGAAAGAGTATCTTTGGACTCTGAATTCCGGAAATGCAGCAGCAATCGGGTTCAGGCACTTATTTCCTGGTATCCGGATGATTTCCCGCGAAACGATAGATGAGATTCACAACCGCATCGACATTGTTGATGTGATCAGTGATTTCGTGTCGCTGAAGCGTTCCGGCCAGAATTACAAGGCGCTCAGCCCGTTTACGAATGAGAAAACGGCCTCGTTTTACGTGGTGCCGTCAAAGGGTATTTTCAAGGATTTTAGCAGCGGCAAAGGGGGCAGCGCTATCACCTTCGTTATGGAGCACGAAGGAATGAGCTATGTGGAAGCCCTTCGTTACCTCGCCAAAAAGTATGGCGTTGCCATTCAGGAAGAAGCGGCCACCGATCAACAGCTGCAGTCGCAGACGGAGCGTGACAGCCTGTACATCGTCATGAACTTCGCCTGCACGTATTACAATGACCTATTATTGAACAGCGATGAGGGCAGAAGCATCGGACTGAGTTATTTCCGTGAACGCGGTTTCAACGACCGTATCCTGGAGAAGTTTCAGCTGGGGTACAGCCTGAACGACTGGCATCACCTCGAAGCGGCAGCGGTGAAGAAAGGCTTCAGCCGTGATATTCTGGAGAAAGCCGGGCTGATCATCCGCAAACAGGAGGATAAAACCTACGACCGCTTTCGCGGCCGTGTGATTTTCCCGGTGCACAACCTTTCAGGTAAGGTTATCGCCTTTGGCGCCCGCATCCTCACAAAAGAAAAAGATCAGCCGAAATACATCAACTCGCCTGAGACGGCTATATACCACAAAAGCCATGTGCTCTATGGCCTGCACCTCGCCAAGAATGAAATCCGCAAACACGACTTCTGCTACCTCGTAGAAGGTTATACGGATGTGATCTCCATGCACCTGGCGGGTATCGAGAATGCAGTGGCCTCGTCTGGTACTGCGCTCACCGAAGATCAGATTCGGCTGCTGCGCAGGTTTACCGGAAATATCACAGTGTTGTTCGATGGGGATGCGGCCGGTATCAAAGCGGCACTCAGAGGCATCGATCTTATTCTTAAAGGGGGCGTCAATGTGCGCGTGGTGTTGTTACCCGATGGTGAAGACCCCGATAGCTTTTCAAAGAAGATGGGCAGCACAGCCTTTCAGGAATACCTGCGTGCCAATACCCGCGATTTTATCTCTTTCAAAATTGATTTATTGTCGGCCGATATCACGAATGATCCGATCCGTAAGGCCGAAGTCATCCGGGATATAATCACCAGTATTTCCGTGATTCCGGATCCGATCAAACGGTCGGTTTATATACGGGAGACCAGCGACTTGCTGAAGATACAGGAGTCGGTCTTGCTGACGGAACTGAATAAGATCCTGATCCAGGAGCGAAGAAAGCAGGAGCAGGATCAGACGCGGGGCACACTAACGCTTGAACCAGTACCTGTGATTCCGGAGGAGCCGGCCATCAGCACCAAACCGGATACACCGCTGATGGTGCAGATGCAGGAGCGGGAAACTATACGACTGCTGTTGAATTACACAGAAAGCGAAGTGGATGATGGCAGCAGCATGCTGGATTATATGCTGTATGAACTCGAGGAAGTGGAGTTCACCAATCCGGTGTACAAAGAAATATTTGAAGAGTTCAGACGGAAGGCCGCTGAAGGTATACGGTTGGATAATTTTTATTTCCTGGAAAACGGATCGGAAGAGGTCAAACGTACCGTGGCTGATCTGATGACATCGCGCTATGAAACCAGTCCGCACTGGAGCGAAAAGTTTCATATCTACTTTGCCCATGAAAAGGAAGTACTCAAGAATGTCAGCATGAGCAATGTGTTGCGGTTGAAGTTCAGGCTCATTCAGAAAATGATGGAAGACAACCTGCAGGATTTAAAGGCCAGCACCCGTGAAGAAGATATTGACCGGTATCTGCAGATACATAGTAACCTGAAAGAAATGGAAAAAGAAGTGGCGAATGAACTCGGCATTGTGATTGCCCGGTAGCTGATGCCATGGAAAACAAAATAAACTGACTGATTAGATAGAACTATGAACGATTCGATACGATTAGACTCCATCGAAGATGCCATTGATGAAATCAAGAACGGCAAGGTAATTATTGTGGTGGACGATGAAGACCGCGAGAATGAAGGGGATTTTATCTGTGCCGCTGAATGCGTTACCCCGGAGATTGTAAACTTCATGGCTACCCACGGTCGCGGTTTGATTTGTGCTCCGTTGGTTGAAGACCGCTGCGATGAACTGAACCTCGAGCTGATGGTGGGAAAAAATACGGCCGTGTATGCCACACCTTTTACCGTTTCCGTTGATCTGATCGGGCACGGTTGCACGACCGGTATTTCTGCGCATGACCGCTTCAAAACAATACGTGCACTGGTAGATCCGGAAACGCTTCCGGAAGATCTCGGCAGACCCGGGCATATTTTTCCGTTACGCGCCAGGCGCGGTGGCGTATTGCGAAGGTCAGGCCATACAGAAGCGGCCATTGATTTTGCACGATTGGCAGGCTTCAAGCCCGCTGGTGTGCTGGTAGAAATCATGAACGAAGACGGTTCGATGGCACGGCTGCCCGATTTGCGCAAAGTGGCTGACCGCTTTAACCTGAAACTGGTGAGCATCAAAGATCTGATTGAATACCGCTTCCGGAAAGAGTCGCTGATCAGCAGGGAAGTGGAGGTAGATATGCCTACTGACTTCGGACATTTCAAACTGATTGCCTATCAGCAAACCAGCACAAATGAAACACACCTGGCGCTGGTGAAGGGCACCTGGTCAAAAGATGAGCCGGTGATGGTGCGCGTGCATTCGTCCTGCGTAACCGGAGATATTTTCGGATCCTGCCGTTGCGACTGCGGTCCGCAATTGCATAATGCCATGGCCATGGTGGAACGCGAAGGCAAAGGGTTGGTGTTGTACATGAAGCAGGAAGGACGTGGAATCGGTTTGCTGAACAAACTGCGCGCCTACAAACTGCAGGAAGAGGGTATGGATACCGTTGAAGCAAACTTACAGCTGGGTTTCGATATGGATGAGCGCGACTACGGTGTGGGCGCGCAGATCCTGCGTGATCTGGGTGTAACCAAAATACGGCTGATTACGAATAACCCCAAGAAGCGCGTAGGCTTGATGGGTTACGGACTGGAAATTGTGGAAAACCTTCCGATTGAGATTTCTCCCAATCCGCATAATGTCAATTACCTGCGCACCAAACGCGATAAACTCGGACATACCATACTGAAGCACGGATGAGAAAGGAATTGTTTGCAGTGGTATTTGCTTTGTGTTTTGGCAACGTCTTTGCCCAGCAGTATTCCTATGAAATGTGGCATGAGGGCAAATTGGTACTCGAGTCGGGTGATACGCTGCGCGGTCTGCTCAAGTACGATATCCAGCAAGACCTGCTTCAATACAACGACCAGAAGAAAGTAACCGAAGCCTTTACGCCCCGTAAAGTGCTTTACTTTGAGATCTTCGATCAGACCGTAAACCGCTACCGTCATTTTTTTTCATTGCCCTATGCGGCTTCCGGCTATTATAAGACTCCGGTATTTTTTGAGCTGATGGTTGAAGGCAAGATTACGCTGCTGGTGCGTGAAGCACTGGAATACCGCACGTTCAGCTCCCCGTATTTTTATGGTTCTTATACACGCCTGGTGCTGGTGGATAAATTCTTTTTCATGGATGAAAAAGCCAACATCAAGGAGTTTCAGGGAAAGAAGGGTGACTTGCTCAGCCAATTCGGAAAATATGCAAATGATGTAGACCGCTACATCAAAATCAACAAGCTCAAAGTGGAGGATCGGTATGATCTCGCTAAAGTAATTTCCTATTATAATTCACTGTTCATCCGTTAACTTGGTGCCGGTTTGATGAAGAACCTTCTCGGCAACGGCACCCTGATGAACTCCTATACTATGGCAGAAGATAAACCCCTGATTTTAGTAACCAACGATGACGGAATAACATCCAAAGGCATTCGTACGCTGGTCAATGTGATGAAACAGATTGGCGATGTCCTGGTTGTAGCACCCGACAGTCCGCAGTCGGGCATGGGGCATGCGATTACTGTGGGTGAAACACTACGCCTGGAGAAGAACCACATCTTTGAAGGCATTACAGCATTCGAATGTTCCGGAACACCTGCCGACTGTGTAAAAATGGCGAGGCACTTTGTGCTGAAAGACCAGCGCCAGCCCGATGTGGTGGTGAGCGGCATCAATCACGGCAGCAATACCTCCATCAGCGTACTTTATTCAGGTACGATGTCTGCTGCAATTGAAGGGGCCATCGAAGGCACGCCTTCCATTGGCTTTTCACTGTGCGATTATTCACACGATGCCGACTTCAGCCATGTGGAATTCTATGTGCGCTCTATTACACAACAGGTGCTTCGCAAGAGTTTACCGAAAGGAGTAGCCCTGAACGTGAACTTTCCACCCAAACGGAATGAATCCATTAAAGGCATCCGCATTTGCCGGCAAGCCAATGCCAAGTGGGTGGAAGAATTTGTGCAACGCTACGATCCGAACGGGCGGAGTTATTTCTGGATGACCGGAAACTTTGTCAACTTCGATAAGGGAGAAGACAACGATGAATGGGCTATCGCCAACAACTACATCTCAGTGGTGCCCTGCCAGTTCGATCTGACGGCCCACCAGGCCATACGCACAATCAATGAAGATTGGGAGATACTTTAGTTTGGCCCTGATGATTTTCGGCAAATCGCTTCGCAATTTTATTGTACTCAAGAATCAGCAAACGCGGATATTGCTGCTGATTTTCCTGACTGGATTCTTTAACGCTGGATTCCTGCATGCGCAAACAGACTGCGATCTCCGCAAAAAGGAAAACAATATTTACGTCTATGCCTGCAAGGTGGAGGACTCGAAGTTAAAATCGGTGCGTGCTCATTTTGATTTGCCAACCAGCGCCTCCCGGTTGGCCGGGTATATACTCGATATCAATTTGTATACCCAATGGCAATACAACATGATCAAGGCGAGAATTCTCCGGCAGGATAAGGAAAATGAGCTCATCTATCACGCTGAAGTCAAGGCGCCATGGCCTGTCTCCAACCGAGACCTGGTTGTGCGGTTGCAGGTAACCCAGGATCCGCAAACTAAAATCATGTATTTCTCCATCATCAGCATACCGGAATTTATACCTGCAACCGATGGTGTTGTGAGAATCCCACGCTCGGAGGGCAAATGGGTAATCACGCCAACGGGTGAAAACTCGGTGCATGTTGAATACAGCTTCATGGTTGATCCGGGCGGATCGGTACCTGTCTGGATGCTGAATATGGCTGCGGCTGAAGGACCGTACCGCAGTTTCATCAATCTGACGGAGCGGATTAAAGCAGGTATTCCGGTAAAAAAGGCAAGTTTTATTAAGGATTAAGGCTGATCCAATTTCTGGTAGCCGAACCGGTCGAACAGCGGGCTCCAAACCGAATTCACCTGACGGATCGTTTCAGCGGAGAACTGGTAGTGAAAGGGTTTTACCAAACGGGCTGCCAGTTGCTCATCATATCCTTTTACCAGGTGTTCGGTGAAGCCGAGATTCAGCGCAGCATAGATTCGCTTGAGCACAGCGACAGGATCTGCTATCAGTGTTTCATATTTTATTTCAATCAGTCGCCCGTCTTTGATGACATGATGATTGGATTCATAGCAGGCGAAAAAATGATGCATCAGTTTCAGGATTGTCTCGCGCAGACAGTCCTCATCAAAGTTTTGCAATTGGGTAGTCGGCAGTACACCTTTGGCAAAGCGCACGGCAGATTCAAACACTTCATAAGGATTGCGGATGATGAATATATAACGTGCATCCGGGAACATGCTGTTCAGTAAATTCAGCCGCAACGTGTTTGGTGGATTTTTGGAAAGGTAGATGCTGCCCCTGGTATTGATCAGGGCAATTTTAATCAGCTGTGTATACGCCTGCTTCCATTCGTTCTCCAGGTTCTTATCTGTTTCCGGCTCAAGGATGTGCTGCCGGAGAAGTTGCTCAAACTGCTGCGGAAAATACCATGCGTAGTAAAAGCACCAGGGCACCAGGTTACCGAGTGCAAATTCTTCTTCCTGAGGATAGCGCAGGTTGAGTTCAACATGATCGGCCGGACGGTGCCGGGGCATTATCCATTTCATGATCGGTGCCAGCCAGCACTGATGCACAAGCGTAAGGTCAGGCAGCAGGCTTTGATAGGTGCTGCAATAGCCAAATTGTTTATCACAACTTAATAGATTATGGAGCAACGTTGTCCCTGAGCGCCAGTGCCCGATGATAAAAAGCGGATCTTGATGCAAAACAAAATTTTTGGTCTTTTGATGCGTCAACCATTTTTCTGTAATCCGAAAGGGTTCAAGAATGCCGGCAATGAGTTTGCTGAGAAAATATCTTTTTGCGAAAGAAGACTCCGGCTTGAAATGCTCCTGAATACGATGCAGTGTTTTTATCCGTGCCCCGATTAACGGGGTGAATGGATAATTGAATTCACTGAATTCGGCTTTCATTGTGGTGAATTAAACCGGATCAACATCCAATAGAATCCGTGCATTACGAAAAGTCTTTTCACGCAACAGATGGTCTGTTGTTGTTTTCAGCGTGTGCTTGATGAACGCGAGATTAGCGTTTTCACGGGGTATTTTAATCAGCAGGTTCATCAGGTGCTGATTGCGGATTTTAGAAATCATTGGTTCGCCAGGTCCGAGTATGTTAATCCCTGTCAGCTGATGCGAAATCCTGCTGCTCATTTCGTGCGCGAGCTCATACGCAGTTTTTTTATCGGTGTGTTTTACGGTGATCTCAATCAAGCGGCTAAACGGAGGGTAGAGGTGGGCTTTTCGCACTTCGATTTCCTGCGTGTAGAACTCAGACAGGTGATGGTTTAGTACGATTTCCAGAACCTGATGACCCGGGTTCGAGGTTTGAATGACCACTTTGCCAGGTTTATTTCTTCTTCCGGCTCTTCCGCTCACCTGCGTTAACAGCTGAAAGGATCGTTCAAACGATCTGAAATCAGGAAAATGCATCATGCGGTCGGCATTAAACACACCCACCAGACTAACACGGTCAAAGTCCAGTCCCTTGGTAACCATCTGTGTTCCAACCAGGATATCGGTTTGTCCTTCTTCGAACTGACTGATGATGGTTTCATACCCGGTTTTCGAACGTGTTGTATCCAGGTCCATTCGTTGGATATGGGCCTGCGGAAAGTGAAGCTTCAGTTCCTCTTCCAATTTCTCGGTGCCATAGCCGGGCGTGAGCAGACGTTTAGAGGAGCATGAAGGACACTGCGATGGAACCGTTTCGCGGTAGCCGCAGTAGTGGCAGATGACGGCATGTTTATACTGATGATAGGTAAGACTGACTGCACAATTGATGCACTTCGGCACCCAGCCGCAGTCTTCACATTCCAGCACCGGTGAATAGCCCCTGCGGTTCAGAAAAATAATGACCTGCTCCTTATTCGCCAGTGATTCCTGGATGGCATTTAACAGCACTGACGAAAATGCTCCTTTAATTTTTTTCTGTTTTCGTTCCTGCATGATGTCGGCCAGCACCACCTGCGGCAGTTGTGCTTCACCGTAGCGCTTATATAGTTGTACATAGCCATACTTACCGGTCTTGGCCAGGTAGTAGGATTCAACCGATGGCGTGGCGGAACCTAAGATGATTTTTGCATGATGCTGATGGGCCAGCATTAATGCTGCATCCCGTGCCTGGTAACGGGGTGCCGGTTCCTGTTGTTTATAGGAAGTGTCATGCTCCTCATCAACAATGATTAACCCGAGGTGATCGAAGGGAAGAAAAATGGCCGAGCGTACACCGACAACAAAGTTATAGCGGCCATTCAGCACACCGTTCCATACCTCAACCCGTTCGTTATCGGAGAACCGGGAGTGGTAAACACCCAGGTGATCGCCAAACAGTTTACGAAGACGAAGCACAATCTGCGTGGTGAGTGCAATCTCAGGCAAGAGGTAAAGCGCCTGCGTGCCGCTTTCCAGCGCCTGCCGGATCAAGTTGATATAGATTTCGGTTTTACCGCTGCCGGTAATACCGTGTAGCAGGGCAGGTTTGTTCTGCCCGAGATGTTCGAGTAACTGATGCTGGACCATTGCTTGGTCTTCACTCAGCTTGATCTCGGGAAATGTTCCTTCTTCGGTTGGACCGAACCGGGAGACGACAACTGCGTACTCTTCAAAGACCTGATTTTTAACCAGTGTATTCAACGATGAGCCGGAAAGATTTCCCTGCAGCAGCAAAGACCTGGCGATGCCCTTGCGGTTGGCTTCCGGATGGTGCAATACGGGTATCTCATGCAGGTATTTCAGCAGCAGCTCTTCCTGCTTTGGCTTTTTGCTGAGCGCACCGAAAAGTTTTTCAAGCTCGTCCTGGTTCAGGTACTGTGTCTGAAGGCGTATGCGTTTCTCCGTCTTGGGTTTGTATTTATCATTAACCTGCTCAAACAAGATGATCGCTTCTTTACGCGACAGGGATTTGATGAGGCTGTAGATGTTTTTCTGGTTGAGCAGTGAGGCGATGGATGAGTAATTCATCGGGCCGGATGCCAGATGGTTCAGCAGCATCATTTCTTTTTCCGAGAATTCGAACAGGGTATCCTCCCAGCTGAAGGCCGGGTGCAGCTGAACCATAGATTCGCTGGTGAGTTTCAGTCCGGCAGGCAATGCGGCATTAAGCACTTCACCCGGAGTACAGAGGTAATATTCAGCCATCCACTGATAGAAGGCCAGTTGCCGGGCGTGAATTACCGGCTGGTCATCGAGTAACTCCAGCAGGTATTTGGCCTCGTAACCTTCGGGCGGAGTTTCATGCAGGGAGATGATAACTCCTGTTAAAATTCTCCGGTCGCCAAACTGCACAATTACACGCCTGCCGATGCCCACCTGATCATTCCAGGCAAAGGGAACGCGATACGTGAAATACCGGTCTACAGGAACAGGCAGCAGCACTTCGGCAAAAAGTGTGGTGCGCATATCGGAATCATGTTCCGTTAACTCCCTCATAGGTCAGGTGGTTGGTTGGAGTTGACGGATGGCATCATTTATTTCTGTAACGGGCTGCTGACAGGTATAATCGCGACAGACATAAATGCCGGTACGTCCGTTGATGGTTGACTTTCCCTTCAGCAAAGGTAGTTCGCTTGCGTTTTCGGATGCGTCAAAGAGTGCGAAGGGAAGAAAGTATTCACTGAATTTTTTGGCTACCGTGTGTGCTTCAGGTCCAATAATACCTACTTCTGCCATCGTATGTTCAGTTTCCATCCATGCAATGCCCCAGTTGGCCATATAGTTCGGTTCATGTTGAATCAGACCTGCCACCTTTTCAGTCATCTTGCGGGCGAGTTCACGCCAGGCCGGCTTGTCGGTGAGTATGCCTAACTGGTACAGATTCATGGCCATCACACTGTTGGAAGAAGGGATCACATTATCGAACAATTCTTTTTTGCGGGCAATCAGCTTATCGGCTGTGCGGCTCGTGAAGAAGAACATGTTGTCTTCTTCATCATAAAAATGACTGATGGTATAATTCATTACTTCTGCCGCGCGATGCAGCCAGTGTTCGTTGAAATCGGCCTGGTATAACTTCATGAAGGCACGGATCAGCCAGGCATAGTCTTCGAGAAATCCCTCAACAGGTGAACGCCTGCCCGTAAATGAGCGGTACACCTTGTTACCTTCCATCAGTTCGTTTTCAATAAAATGCATGCACCGGCAGGCCAGTTCAAGGTAATGTTCATGAGGAAGCACACGGTGAACATCCAGCAAACCGGTAATCATCATGGCATTCCAGCCGGTGAGAATTTTGTTGTCAAGGCCAGGGGGTATTCGTTTACTGCGTTCAGCAAGTAAAATGCAGTTACATTCGTTGATCAGCTGTTGCCATTGCTCCGGTGCCAGCGTATGCCGGGCAAGAAATTCATGGTCGCTGTGCGGGCGTTTGAGTATGTTCATCCCGTGTTCCCAGTTTCCCTTGACCGTTACACCAAAGTATTCGCAGAAAACGGAAGCCTTATCGGCTAACAGCGCCTGCAGTTCGTCATGTTTCCAGCAATAGTATTTTCCTTCGATGTCCTCGCTGTCGGCATCAAGGGCAGAATAGAAGACGCCTTCAGGCGAAGTCATATCGCGTTCCAGCCAGCCGATGGTTTCGTTGATCGCCCGTTTATAATCAGGGTCATGAGTTATGGAATAAGCTTCCGCATACAGGGAGAGCAGCTGGGCATTGTCATACAGCATTTTTTCAAAATGCGGTGCGAACCATTCGGAGTCAACTGAATACCGGGCGAATCCACCACCCAATTGATCGTAAATGCCTCCCTGTAAAATCCGGGTTAGCGTAAGATTGACCTGGTTCAGCGCAGTTGTATTTCCCGTCAGGTGATGGATGCGTAACAGCATCATCCAGATGGAAGGCATAATGAATTTGGGCGCTTTGCTCATGCCGCCCCAGTGATAATCGAATTTTTCCGACAGCTTGTTCAGAATCAGTTCCAGGGCTTCACGAAAATCACGGGCCCGTTGTAACGCCTGAAATCGTCCGAGTTCATTACTGGCCAGGTGCTGTGTTAATTCTTCTGCCGACTGATGAACCTCATATTTTTTATCCTGGTATGCCTTGTTGATTTGTTGAAGCAAATTGCGCCAAACTTCAGGTCTAAAATACGTGCCACCGTAAAATGGTTTCTGATCGGGAGTAAGGAAGACATTCAAGGGCCACCCGCCCGCCATGCCCATGTTTTGCACGGCATCCATATAAACCTGATCAATATCTGGACGCTCTTCGCGGTCAACTTTAATGCAGATAAAGTGTTCGTTCATCAGCGCTGCTATATCATCCCGTTCAAATGATTCACGCTCCATCACATGGCACCAGTGGCATGACGAGTAACCGATGCTCACCAGGATTGGCTTTTGTTCCTGAAGTGCACGGTTAAGTGCTTCCTCATTCCACTCGTACCAATCCACCGGGTTGTAGGCATGCTGAAGCAGGTAGGGGGAGCTGGCCTGCAGCAGTCGGTTAGGTTTTCGGTGATGTCCTGTTTCAGCGGCTGACATGATCGAAGTAATTATCCATTCAGTTGTTTTTGTATCAGTTCCAGTTCTTCACGAACATCCACCAGTGACTTTACCTGCTCGAGCTGATGCACCAGGTTTTGAAGAAATTGCTGATGCTGGCCGGACTGCGGATGGAAGGGTTTATGCTGCAGGGCTTTTCGGATACCGCTCCAGGTTTCGATAAATGAACGCGTCTTGGCATTGTGTATCGTCCTGAAAATGGTTGACACTTTTTATTAGGTGAATTTAGCTAAAGTTGTCATAAATCAGTTGGCTTTAATCAAATGCTTTTTCCAGACCTTC
>JALOMI010000075.1 GCA_025455465.1 Cyclobacteriaceae bacterium
CTACATCGATGACGATTTTGTCCGGAAGGGCATAGGTCTGTCTTGTACTGAAGTCAAACTCGACATCGTATTGGGTATACGTCATGTCGGTGTCCTCGTAATACTCTGCTCCTTCAGGATAACAACTCCAGAGTGCAAGGCTTGCTGTAATTGCCAGCAGAAACCTTGAAAAATTGGTTGCCGAGCGCGACTCGTTAAACGCCCTTCAAGGCCAAATAACAACCAGGTTGCACGATTTGGAACTTGAAATAATAGCTCTGGACACCACCCGCAGCCTTACCACGGTAACAACGCTAACCGTGAAGAAAATACCATTCGATGAACTCACTGCATCACTGCAACAGGTACGTCAGCACGAAATCAGAATTTTTTACACCGGTAACTTGCCGGCAGACAGTGTTCAAAAATGGGTTGAAAACTATTTGCTGACCATACAACCCACGCTGCCAAGCCGTAAAGATGTGAGACCCTTGCGGAAAACCAGCGAGAATGAGTTGTTGCTCGTCAACGATAAAAAGGCCGTTCAAAGTCAGCTTTACCTGCTCATCAACTCGGGCATTCCGAGAAATCCGGACAAGCAACCAAACATCAGCGCCTTTAATCAATATTTTGGTTCGGACATGTCGAGCCTGGTGTTTCAGGAAATACGTGAATTCCGTTCACTGGCGTACAGTGCATCAGCCCGTTTGTTTAATGGCTCTGTTGAGGGAAATCCGGCTTTCCTGTCTGCCTACATCGGATGCCAGGCCGATAAAACTTATTCCGCCATGGAAACCATGACTGCACTCATTCACGATTTACCGCAGAAGCCGGAGCAAATCGATATTATCAAAAAATCACTCGCACAATCCAGCGCCATGGCCAGACCGTTTTTCAGGCAATTAGGGCAAACCGTTTACAACTGGCAATGGAATGGTTATGAACAAGACCCGAATATCGGGTGGGTGAAAGCGTATGAAAACCTGACATTTGATTCCATAACCGATACGTGGAAGAACTACATTTATCAACAACCGATCAGTTTTGCCGTGGCCGGAGATAAGAAGAAGATGAAACCAGAACAACTGAGTACGTTTGGAACGATCAAGGAGTTGAAATTGTCAGATATCCGAAAGAAATAATAACGCATTATCATCCAATCATCCGAAACAAGTACAATACTTCCATAAGCTGATGTTCACTCCAGCTCTGTCTGGTTAACTGCCCGTACAGTTTCACAATTAAATTCTTCGACCGGCAAAAAGGCGAAAAAGCTGTTTTCAATGTCGAAGAAACTTTGCATAATGGGGTAAGTATATGAAATTCTTCGGATGGTTGTTGCTGATGTTTACCGTTTTTGTCTCTCTGGCACAAGCGAAGAAAACAACATTTATAATGCCCGCTCCGCCCAATGGCGTATGGATCAGTGAAAATCTCTTCATCGATCGAACCGAAATCACCAACATTAACTGGCTGGAATACTTGTATTATCTGCGAAGAGATTCCAGCGAACGTGCATATCAGGCTGCGTTGCCGGATACCACCGTCTGGCTAACGGTTGGTGATTCTGCCAGGTATCGCCATTACTTGCGCTATCCGGGTTACCGTGAACATCCGGTGGTTGGAGTCTCACGCGGGCAGGCGCAGGCTTATTGTGCATGGCGATCTGCTGTCGTTAATTCACAAATGAAAAAAAGTGAGTTTCAAAATATAGCTTACCAGTTCAGGCTGCCCACTGAAGCCGAATGGGAACTGGCAGCCGGTGGCGGACTGGACCTTCATGATTATTCATATGGTTATACTGATTACTTTCAAAAGCCTACATTGACCAAAAACTGGAAAGTCTATTTCGAATCATTACGGGGAAAGTCGGCTATCAGCGAAAGCGCTTTTAAAGCCCGGCTAAAACAATATCGAAAGACTGGCCACGAAGCAATCTTCAATTGTTTGAAGCCCTTTGATGACCTGATGTATTATGGTGCATTGGTGCCTTTGTCAACCGAAAGAATGAATAATCCGAAAGAAAAACCTGGCAAAAACAACAGGCCCAATGCATTTGGTGTTTATGATATGATTGGAAACATTGCAGAACTGGTGGAAGAACCCGGCATTGCAAAAGGCGGCAGCTGGGCACATCATCTCGAGGAAAGTGTTATCCGTGCAAGAACGCCCTATCAGCAACCGGAGCCATGGCTGGGATTTCGTTGCGTGTGTGATATTGTATTGCAACGCTAAAGCTTAATACAAATATTCTTCGCCTCGGTAAAAAACCGCAAAGCTTCCCAGCCTCCCTCGCGCCCCACACCGCTGTGTTTCATGCCGCCAAAGGGTGTGCGCAGATCGCGGAACAGCCAGCAGTTAATCCAGATGATACCACACTTCACTCGCGCGGCTACCCGATGTGCCCGTGTAAGGTTTTCTGTCCAGATTGTCGCTGCCAGGCCGTACTGTGTGCTGTTGGCGTAACCAACAACCTCCTCTTCGGTATCGAAGGGCATGATGGTTACCACCGGGCCAAAAATTTCTTCCTGGTTGGTGCGGCACTGCTCGTTCAACCCAACGATAACTGTAGGCTCAATAAAATACCCGTTGGCACAACGGCCGGGTATCGTTACGCGTGCGCCACCGGTAAGGATAGTGCCACCCTCCTGTTTCGCCAGATCAATGTAGGATAAGACTTTAGACATGTGTGCCTCCGAGACAAGTGCGCCAACCTGTGTGCCTTCCTCCGTAGGATCACCCACCACCAGTCTCTTTACTTTGCTGACAAACGCCTCCGTGAATCGATCATAAATACTGCGCTCCACATATATACGTGAGCCGCACAGACAGATCTCACCCTGATTGGAAAAGGATGACAACACAGACGTGCTGACCGCTTTTTCGAAATCACAATCCGCAAAAACGATGTTCGGATTTTTTCCGCCCAACTCAAGCGATAATTTCTTGAACATCGGTGCTGCCGTGGCAGCAATGCGTTTGCCGGTCAAGGTACCTCCTGTAAAAGATATCGCGGTAATTTCAGGATGTTCGATGATAGCTTGTCCTGCCTTAGGTCCAAGTCCGTGTACAATATTTAATACACCCGGTGGCAGACCAGCTTCGATACACAACTGTGAAAACAGATAGGCTGTCATCGGTGTGAGTTCTGATGGCTTGGCCACTACGGTGCAGCCGGCAGCCAGTGCTGGTGCAATTTTCCAGGTAAATAAATACAGTGGAAGATTCCACGGAGAAATACATCCCGCTATGCCCACCGGTGTGCGCGTGGTATAGTTGATGGCTTCCTGCCCGGTGATGTGTGCTTCCGAAGCAAAATGAATAATGCCAGTAGCAAAGAATCGCATGTTAGCTGATGCCCGCGGAATATCAATAGCTTTGGCAAGCTTAACGGGTTTACCCTGATCCGTGCTTTCCGCCACCGCCAGTTTGTCAAGATTGCGATCAATCAGTTCAGCAATCTTTATCAGGATTGCGGAACGTTTTTCAGCCGGCATGCCAGACCAACCGTCAAACGCGTTACGGGCTGCTTGAACAGCAATCGCTATATCGCTGGCATCACTGTCAGCAACAAGACTGTAATACTGACCTGTAGCCGGAATATAGTTTTTAAGAAAGTGACCTGCCTGCGGCTCAACTAACGCTCCGTTAATGTAATTCAGGATTTTTTCCATACCAGAAATTATAGCGAACCAGTTCTGCCTCCGTCTACCGGCACATTGATTCCGTTGATATAGGCTGCTGCCGGTGTGGCCAGAAAGGCAATAGCCGCTGCCACTTCATGCGGTTCACCTACCCGCCCGGCCGGAATTTCTGCCACCATTTCTGCCATCACCTCTTCATAGCTTCTGCCCGTTTTGGTGGCACGTGTTTGCGCCAGCGCCTCAAGCCGGCCAGTCATTGTAGCCCCGGGTAATACGTTATTCACTGTGATTCCTGAAGCAGCAAGTTCAACCGATAATGTTTTAGCCCAGTTGGCTACCGCACCACGCACGGTATTGGAAACGCCCAGGCCCTTGAGCGGTATTTTTACTGAAGTTGAAATGATATTAATGATGCGGCCGTAATGCTCCTTTTTCATGGAAGGCACCACTGCCTGCACCAGAAGCTGATTGCAGATCAGATGAGCGGAGAAAGCTTTGATGAACTCACTCGGATGCGCCTCAATCGCCAGCCCACCCGGAGGGCCACCGGTATTATTAACCAATATATGCACCGGGTAATTGGTTACATGATGCTGAATTGCCTTCTCCACCTGATCGGGATCGGTGAAATCAGCCACCAGGTAACGGTGGTGCTGGGCATGACTGCGCGGCAAGGCGGTAAGCGTTTCTTTAAGTTTGTTTTCATCGCGCGCCATCAGCGTGATGGTGGCGCCCAACGCTGCCAATTCCAGTGCGGCAGCTTTACCAATTCCTTGTGTGCTTCCGCAGACAACTGCTTCTTTACCTGTTAAATCGAGATTCATCGTGGAAATAAAAGTAACTAAAAAAAGAACCTGTTCTTTCGTAATTTTATCAGAACACACCTGGCGTGTGCTATTGTTCAATCACTGAAAATAATCGATCAATTACTATGACAATACGCAGACCATTTAACCTGAAGCAATGGATTAATGACAACCGTGATTTACTCAAACCACCGGTGGGCAACAAGAATCTCTACGCAGATGCCGGAGATTACATCGTGATGATTGTTGGCGGACCCAATGCCCGCAAAGATTTTCACTTCAATGAAACAGAAGAACTCTTTTATCAGCTTGAAGGGGATATTAATGTCTGCATTCAGGAAGACGGCAATGCAGTTAATATTCCTATCAAGGAAGGTGAAATGTTTCTATTGCCTGCACGCGTACCGCACCGGCCAGAACGCCCGGCCGGATCCGTGGGCCTGGTGATTGAATGCAAACGCCCTGAAGAACACGTCCTTGATGGACTGCAGTGGTACTGCGAAAAGTGCAATAACAAACTGCACGAATACCGCTTCCACCTGGAAAATATTGAAAAAGATTTCCTGCCGCGCTTCCGCGAGTTTTATGGCTCTGAAGAACTGCGCACCTGCAAAAAATGCGGAGCCGTGATGGAGGCTGATCCCCGCTTTGTCTGATTTACTACCTGAACCATGAAAGCCTTACCCCTTCTCCTTTGCCTGCTGGCCATTGCCCTGCATGCGCAGAAATTCAACGGCATTGAATCAAACATGTCGAACATCTATCGGCTGTCGGATGCCAAAAGCCGTTCGATCTCACCCGAAAACTTCACGGGTGAAAAAGGAAAGGGAGGTATGGCGACCGAAGGTACGGGCTCACGGGCCTCGCGCGACCTTGGTCAGGGCTGGAAGGTCAGCCCGAGTATACGCATCAAATCAAAAACCACCTACACCATTGCCGAGATAACCGGACCGGGTTCCATCCAGCATATCTGGATGACACCCACTGGCAACTGGCGGCATTCGATCATCCGCTTTTACTGGGATGATGAAAAGGAACCATCGGTAGAAGCACCGGTAGGAGATTTTTTTGGGATGGGCTGGGGTAAATTTGCTCCGCTCAATTCACTGGCGGTAGCCGTTAACCCGGGCAGCGCCTTTAACTGCTATTGGCCCATGCCCTTCCGCAAGAAGTGCCGCATCACGGTGGAGAACTTGAGTGATAATGATATGACGCTGTTCTACCAGATCGATTACATCCTCACGGAAGTGCCTGCTGATGCCGCTTACTTTCACGCCCAGTTCAGACGGGTTAACCGTTTACCCTACAAACAGGATTATGTGCTGGTTGACAACATTAAAGGTAAGGGGCATTATGTTGGTACGTACATGGCCTGGGAAGTGCACAACAATGGCTGGTGGGGTGAAGGAGAGATTAAATTTTTCATGGATGGTGATACCCAGTTTCCAACCATCTGCGGTACCGGAACGGAGGACTATTTCTGCGGCTCTTACGACTGGGATACGAAACGCAAAGTAGCCGAAGGTGTTGAAGTGGTTGAATACACTGAGTACACCGGCCCCTATGCCGGCCTGCATCAGGTGATAAAAGGTGACGGGCATTACCAGGTGATGCAGCGTTTCGGCATGTACCGGTGGCATATTAACGACCCGATTCGCTTTGAAAAAGATTTACGCGTAACCATCCAGGCACTGGGCTGGCGATCAGACGGGCGCTATCTTCCATTACAAGATGATATTGCTTCCGTGGTATTCTGGTATCAGACTGAGCCGCACACACCTTTTCCAAAATTGCCCGCCCGTGATGACCTCGATGTGTATTGATATTAACTTGCCGGCATGAAGCATGAAAATTCTGCTCGCTTTGCGCGTCAGCTCGACAAGGCCGATCCGCTGAAAGCCTACCGTTCAAAATTTCACATTCCGAAAATAAACGGCAAACGATCGCATTATTTCACTGGCAATTCCCTGGGACTTCAGCCCAAGACAACAAATTCCTATATACAGGATGAACTGAAAGACTGGGCACAACTGGGCGTAGAAGGGCACCTGCACGGCAAACGACCCTGGCTGTATTACCATCACTTCACCAAGAAAGCATTGGCTGCTATTGTAGGTGCAAAACCGATTGAAGTGGTGGCCATGCACCAGCTTACCGTGAATCTGCACCTGATGATGATTTCCTTCTATCAGCCGACACCAACGCGGTATAAGATCATCATGGAAGCCGGGGCTTTCCCTTCAGATCAGTATGCCGTTGAAACGCAGATTAAATTTCACGGCTTTGATCCCGGGGAAGCTTTGATTGAACTGGAACCCCGTGCCGGTGAACATGCACTTCGCACGGAAGACATTCTCGCAGCTATTCATCAACATAAAGACCAACTGGCCCTCGTTCTCTTTAGTGGTGTACAATATTACACCGGACAGTTCTTTGATATCCGCAGCATCACCCAGGCCGGGCATCAGGCTGGTGCGTATGTGGGTTTTGATCTTGCTCATGCCGTGGGTAATGTACCCCTGCAACTACACCGCGATCAGGTAGATTTTGCCGTGTGGTGCAGCTATAAATATTTAAACTCCGGTCCGGGCAGTGTAGCCGGTGCCTTTGTTCATGAAAAACACGCACACAAAAGTAACCTTCCGCGATTGGCAGGATGGTGGGGACACAACGAGAAAGAACGCTTCCTCATGCAAAAAGGCTTCAAGCCAATACCCGGTATTGACGGCTGGCAGTTATCCAATTTTCCCGTGCTGGCCGGTGCTCCACACCTGGCATCCCTGGAAATCTTTCAAGAAGCCGGCATGAAAGTGCTGCGAAAGAAAAGTCTGTTGCTAACCGGCTACCTGGAGTTTCTGTTGAAAGAAATTGACCCGGTGGAGAATCATTTCACAATACTCACGCCAGCGGATCCGAAGCAGCGTGGCTGTCAGCTCTCCCTGTTCTTCCACCGGAACGGTAAACGGATTTTTCAGGCACTCACCAAAGCCGGAGTTATTGGCGACTGGCGCGAACCCAATGTAATACGGGTAGCACCGGTTCCATTGTACAACTCGTTTATGGATGTGTATAGCTTTGCCAGCGTGCTTCAAAAAGCATTGCGGTAATCCTGATTTTTATCAATTGGCAACTGATGGCGCTGATGTATTTTCCTGACTTAAAAATTGGACTATGAAAGAAACGAAAAACATTGCGATTGTGGGTGCCGGTCTTGTCGGTTCATTATTGTCCATTTATCTGGCTAAACGAGGCTACTCGGTTTCCGTGTATGAGCGTAGACTGGATATGCGCAAGCATAACATCCACGGTGGACGATCCATCAACCTGGCCTTGAGCAACCGGGGTATTCGGGCATTGGAAAAAGTCGGGTTGGCCGATGTTTTAAAAGCCAATGCCATACCGATGCACGGCCGTATGGTTCACGATGAAAATGGCAACACGAATTTTCAACCCTACGGTAAGGAAGGGGAATACATCAACTCCGTTTCTCGCGGAGGCCTGAACATGGTGCTGATGACCGAAGCCGAAAAGTTCGGAGTGGAATTTTATTTTGAACATCGTTGCCTGGGGATCGACTTTAAAGAAAATGAAATTACCCTGCAGGAATACGAAGCTGTAAAACGTAAAAAGTTTGATGTCATTATTGGTTCCGATGGCGCATTCTCAGCGGTACGCGGTGCCATGCAGACTACGGACAGGTTTGAGTTTTCACAGAGTTATATTGAGCATGGCTACAAGGAACTTCGCATTCCGGCCAGCGATACCGGTGAATTTCTGATGGAACCCCATGCACTGCATATCTGGCCGCGCGAAAGCTACATGCTGATCGCATTGCCTAACCCGGACAATACATTTACCTGTACCCTGTTCCTTCCTTTTGAGGGCCCTGTTTCATTTAGCCAGCTCAACTCGGAAGAAACCATCAAAAATTTCTTCGAAAAGAACTTTCCTGATGCCTTTACGAAGATGCCCACCCTGCTAGAAGATTTTCGCGATAATGCCACATCATCCCTGGTCACCATACGATGCTATCCGTGGGTGCGAAATAAAACGTTGCTCATTGGTGATGCAGCCCACGGCATTGTGCCCTTCTATGGTCAGGGCATGAATGCAGGCTTTGAAGATTGCCGTGTGCTTGATGAATTGCTTGACGAGCATCAGGATAAATGGAAAAAAGTGCTTCCGGTATTTCAGGAACAACGAAAGCCAGATGCCGATGCCATTGCCCAACTGGCACTGGATAATTTTATCGAAATGCGCGATAAAGTGGCTGATGAAGACTTTCTGCTGCAGAAAAAAATTGAAGCGCGCCTCCATGAAAAATACCCTGACCGATGGATACCACTTTACACGCAGGTTACCTTCCGGGATGATATTCGTTATTCGGAAGCCCTTGCTGCCGGGAAGAAACAACAACGGATCATGGATGAACTGCTCAGTCGTCCCGGCATTAAAACTTCCTGGAAATCACTGAACCTGGAAGAGATCATCAACAAGTTGTAATGCGCATTGAATCTATGGTGCGGGCACGGTGATGTGCATCTTGTACTCTTCGTAACGATTGAGTATTTCTCGCACATAGTTAACCGGCTCCTCGCATTTGCAATAGCCTGCCATCACAATAGGGTCACGATAATAGTCAGGATCTGATTTTTTGAGTAAATATTTTTCAACAACATTCCATGATGTGGCATCCTCCCCATATTTAATAGCGAGTTTACGGGCATCAATAATGTGCGTTAGCCCGGCATTATAGGAAGCAAGAATAAACTTGAGTCGCTCATCTTCTTCTAGTATATCCCGTTCCCAGTAATCATTAAGATGCTTGAGAAACCGAACTCCACCGCGTAAACTCTGGCGCGGATCATTCGGATCAGATACCCCGAAACGGTTAGCAGTCTCCGGCATCAACTGCATCAGGCCGCGGGCACCCGCCCATGACTCACCTTGCGGATCAAATTTTGATTCCTGATACACAATAGCCGCCAATAAGCGCCAATCCCACCCCAGACGTTCAGCTTCAGCTTTTATTAGTTCATCATAAGGTGAAATCTTATTGCCACCCAGCGAAGAGTAATCACTGGTGGCACGTATTAATGTATTACGCGGACTATTGAAATACCGGTTAAAGATTACCATAAACGTAGGTTCCTTCTTGACTTTTGCCAGCCATTCATTAATGGAATAAAGTAGCTCCGGTGAATTCTTTCGCACAGCCCACGAAATCTGCTGTGGCAAGCTCACCACAGTTTCCACATCCAGATTGGGGTAGAAGTTAGCATTAACACGGGCAATGAGATGATCGGTGATGGTGAATTCTATTTCGCCCATCGCCACTGCACGTATCAGGTGTTCCGTCTCAGCATTGGCACTGTCGTACCGGGTGATGATTTCTCCGCCAATTTCTTCTGACAAATGAGTAAGGCGCTGGGCAAAGCTGGAACCCGGCATTACATGAACTTCCTTGCCGATTAAATCAACGGGTTTTCGGATCATTAATTTATCCAGTTGCTCCCGCGAAAGCTGTCGCCAATTATCCGGCTTACGCTGAACCAATACCTGGTACGATTCAAAATGCTGGTTGGTAAATTCAACGATTTCGGTTCGCTCCTTTGTCACTGTCAACGGAAAGGCAAGAATATCTCCCTCCCCGCGATTAAGTTGATCAATGGCCCGTTCAATACCGGACACCACCCGAATGCGTAACTCCACATCGAGGTGGCTGGCCAACAACTTAAGCAATTCATATTCAAAGCCCATCGAACGGCCTTTGTAGATGAAGTAACTGAAGGAATTATTGTCTACCAGCGCATACAGATAGCCACGCTCCTTGATCTCTTCCAGGTCAACGGCCACTTCAGGGCCTGATGTTTCAAGCGTTGATGATGGCCGGCTGCAGGAAAAGAGCAGCAAAAGCAAGCTCAGGAATGAAAAATGCCTTCTCAGCCATTGCATAGGTTTTGGAAATTACTCAAAACCTATAAATATCAAAAGTCTTTCTGTGAAGGGACGATGATAAAGACTTACCTCATCAGATAAAAATCGAAAGGGAATAACTAACCGGCAGATACCACGAACAAGTCCTCCACAGAAAAATAGTTGTTGGCAAGTTCCTGCAGGCCTCTTGGATTGGCCTCGAGCATCCGGTCAATGAGTTGTTGAAAATAATCTGCTTGAAGATTATACAGGTAAAGTACTTTATGTTTGTCCGCGTGCGCAAACGGAGTATTCATTTCTGTCTGGAGGCTGCCTATAAAATGATTACGGGCAATCTCCAACTCTTCCTGGCCTACCGGTGTATCGCACAGACGCTGCATTTCACGTTTTACCTCATCGATGGTGAGTTGCCTGTTCTCGCGGTTTACATCAGCCCCAATGACAAAATAGGTTGCCTGCCGAAAGGTTTGAATGGATGAATGTATCCCGTAGGTAAGACCCTTTTCTTCCCGTATATTTTTCATCAGTCGGGAACCAAAAAAACCACCAAGCAAATGGTTAAGCAGCAAGAAGCCGGCATAATCTTCATGCGAACGGCCGATAGTCATCTTTCCAATGCGAATGGATGTCTGAACAGCGTCTTCTTTTTCAACGTGTTCTTGAAGTTTCGCGGGAGTGTGCAGTTGAAAGCCTTTTACCTGGTTCCGGTGATAAGGAATTTGTCCCAACGCACGAAACAGTGAAGCAGCCAGTTCATCAGTTACCCTTCCGGAAATAACAGCTGCGAAATCGCGGAGGTATTCTTTACGAAATGCTAGCAACGCATCACTGGTTATACCTTTTAAATGGGTTTCTTCCAGGTCATATCCGTAGGGATGATTGACTCCGAAAACCAGTTGGCGAAAAGACCGTGAAGCAAGGTAGCTGGTACGTTCAAGGTTTACCTTAAGATTCTGCTGATAAATTGCAATGCTTTGCTGAAGCTCGTGCTGAGGATAGGAAGCATTGGTTAGAATATCAATCAGTAGATCAAGCACAGCCGGGATATGCCGGGTCATGCCGTACAACGTGATAAACGTGTAATCAAATCCAGCAGCTACTTCAATATGAATTCCGTAAAAGTCAAATGTGCTGTTGATTTGGTAGCTGGTGTGCCGTGCAGTGCCTTTGGTAAGTTGTGTTCCGGCAAAATAAGCGATACCCTTTGCGGTCTCATTGATTCGCCCGGAATGAAATATTAACTCGATCTTGACAGCCTCCTGGTCTCCGCCACGCACGAGTATGACATCGACACCATTGCCGAGTGTGTGTGTTTCAGGAGTTAATAAGTCGAAGGATGTGCTGTGCTGAAATGGCGGAGGACTTGTACGGTCTAGCATGCATTATTGGTCGGTAACCGTTTTCTTGAGCACCTCATCGTAATCTACCTGCAGGAAGATGGTGAAGCGCAGGGTTTCTGCCAGCGGATGTTCACGCTGGTTGGTAGGTACGATGTAAGCTACGTCAATGCCAAACCTGTTTTTACGGAAGCCGGTGCCTAGCGTTAAGTATTGCCGGTTGCCCTTTTCATATGATTCATGAAAGTATCCAATACGGGCAGCGAAGATGTTGTTGTACCAATATTCTATTCCGGTGTTCAGGATGATTTCCTTTAATTCCTCTGAAAATCCTCCCGGAGCATCGGTGAATGAACTAAACATCCCTCCTAAAACCGATTGTCCTTGATCAATCGTGGGCACCAGTAATTTGTTAAAGTCGAGCAAAAAACCCAGTGAATTGAACTGGTCGAGTTCGGTTTTATAAACACCGCCCAGGCGAAGGTTAGTTGGAAGGAAGTCTTTATTATCACTATCCGTGTAGGTGATTTTTGTTCCAATGTTGGTTATAGCCGCTCCTAATGATAATGTATTGTTGCGGGTACCTCTGAGCTGCTTATCATAAAAGAAACCAAGATCGACTGCCACGCCTTGTCCGGGTTGAGCATCAACACCTCCGGCATTGCTCTGGCTAATGGCTCCGGTGAGGTTGGAATGGATGTAACGGCCGGTGACGCCTACACCAAATTCTTCCGACAGCATCCGGGAGTAAGTCAAATCAATGGCGAGCTCACGCGGGCGAAAATCACCCAGCGGATCGTTGGTGCTGCTGCGGAAACTGAT
>JALOMI010000279.1 GCA_025455465.1 Cyclobacteriaceae bacterium
TCTGCGCTCCGGAAGTCCTTGAACAGCTTAACTTGCGTCAATACGATCTTCACCTGCTAACGAATATTGACATTCCCTGGGAACATGACCCACAACGTGAACATCCTGATAAGCGTGAATATTTTCTTACCATCTATCGCCAGGAATTGCAATCTTCCGGGGTTTCCTTTGTTGAAATAAGCGGCACTCACCACGAGCGGCTCGCTTCAGCAGTTAAAGCAATTGACAGCCTGTTTGTTGAGGAACGCAGATCTTAAAACCTGCTGCCACTCATCTGTAATTGATTTTCATACTTCCGGTAAAGAAGTAACTTACTTCTCTAACCTGAACCTGTATGAATTCCCGCAGATCGTTTTTTCGTAAATCCATCGGATTAGCCGGAACCTTTGCTTTAACGCCTTTAACTGAAAAGGCACTCGCAGAAGATATTGCCGATGCCCTGCAAAACCTGCACCGCTTATCACCCCATGATGCAGCAACCGATGAAGACCTGTGGGCCCGAATGGCACAGGCGTATACAGTATCGCCAACTATTTTGAATTTGAATAACGGGGGGGTAAGCCCGCAGCCTAAAGTAGTTCAGGATGCTGTAGACCGCTATTACCATTTGAGCAACGAAGCCCCATCGTATTATATGTGGCAGATTCTGGACCGGGGCCGCGAAGCCGTACGAAGAAAGCTGGCAGAATTAGCCGGAACTTCAGCTGAAGAAGTTGCGATCAATCGCAATACCACGGAAGCATTAGCCACCGTTACGTGGGGCCTAACCCTTACAAAAGGTGATGAGATTATAATGACACGCCAGGATTATCCGAATATGATTCAGGCCTGGAAACAAAAAGAAATGCGGGATGGTATTAAAATCAAATGGATAAGTTTTAACCTTCCAATCGAAAACGATGATACTATCGTGAATGAATTCATCAACGCTACAACATCAAAAACAAAAATCTGGCACATCACCCATATGATCAACTGGACTGGCCAGATTATGCCGGTTAAACGACTTTGCGAAGAAGCCCGTAAACGAAACATAATTTCAATCGTTGATGGCGCCCACACATTTGCCCAGCTGAATTTCAAAATTCCGGATTTCAATCCTGATTACTACGGTACCAGTCTGCACAAATGGTTATGTGCTCCATTTGGCACCGGCATGCTGTATGTAAAAAAAGAAAAGGTTGCCGGACTTTGGCCTTTGTTCCCCAATGACAAACCCACCGACAGCAATATCAGGAAATTCGAAACGCTGGGTACCCGGTCATTTGCACCGGAACAAGCCATCGGCCAGGCCATTGATTTTCACCATGCTATCGGTAGCCAACGAAAGGAAGAACGATTGCGCTACCTTAAGAATTACTGGTGCGAAGCCGTGAAGAAAAACCCGCGTGTTAAACTTCACATTTCACTCAAACCCGAATACGCATGCGCACTCGGAAGCTTTTCCATTGAAGGGAAAGACGTTGGTGAAGTTTCATCAAAGCTCTTCAGCGAATTTCAGATTCATACTACTTCTATCAAATGGGAAAATATCAATTGCGTTCGAGTAACACCCCATGTATATACAACCACACGTGACCTCGATCGCTTTATCGAAGCTGTGCTGAAAATTGCTTCGTCATAAATTATAACCTGGTAATAAAAAGCTGTTAAATCACATCTAACTAAACTTCGATTATTCTCACATGCGCATTTTAATTTTCTTCCTGCCCATGGTTTTTCTGGGTTGCAAACCTTCAAATCATTCGTTAGAAATCAACGTGGCCGGATTAGATCAGGCCGTTGAAGTGATCCGCGATACGATGGGTATTAATCACATCTATGCACAAACCGAACACGACCTTTTCTTTGCGCAAGGATACTGCGCAGCCAGGGACCGGCTCTTTCAATTTGAGGTCTGGAGAAGGCAGGCATCCGGTACAACAGCTGAGATCCTGGGAGAGCGAGAACTTAACCGCGATATTGGAACCCGATTATTCAAATACCGGGGTGATCTTCAAAAAGAATTTAATCATTATCATCCGCGCGGTGAATCCATTATCAAAGCTTTCACTGATGGAATCAATGCATATGTAAAGGAGGCAAGAAATAATCCGCATGAACTGCCGATGGAATTCAAACTTTTGGGCATTCAACCCGAATTCTGGACTCCTGATCTTGTAATATCCCGCCACCAGGGATTATTGGGAAATGTTACGGAAGAAGTAACCATCGGCCGGGCTGTAGCCTTGCTGGGGCAAGAGAAGGTAAAACAACTTCTGGTTTTTGAGCCTGGTATTCCGGATCTTAAACTCGATGCATCTATTGATGAGCAGGGATTATCGGACGATATAATCGGCATTTACAATGCTTACCGAAAGCCCTTGACTTTTGAGCCACAGGATCTTATCACCCATCTAAATTCTGATCGCGATCAATTTGATTTACTTACACAAATCGATAACCAGGCCTATGAAGAGTTGGTGTCTTCTGCGCAGCGATCCATCGGCAGTAATAATTGGATTGTTAGCGGAGCGTTATCTTCTAGCGGCTATCCGCTGTTAGCCAACGACCCGCACCGTGCATTGTCAGTTCCTTCATTGCGGTATATGGTACATCTGAATGCTCCGGGATGGAATGTTGTTGGCGGAGGAGAACCAACCATTCCAGGTGTTTCCATCGGGCATAATGAGAAAGGTGCCTGGGGACTAACGGTGTTTGATATTGATGGCGAAGATTTATTGGTCTATGAATTAAATCCTCAAAATCCGGATCAATACAAGTATCGGGGCTCCTGGGAGAACATGACCATCATAGCCGATACAATTCGCGTAAAAAATAAGCCCGATGTATATGTTCAGCACCGGTACACCCGGCACGGCCCGGTTACTTTCATTGATAAAAAAAGAAACCGTGCCTACGCGATTAGATGCGCCTGGCTTCAGCCCGGAGGCGCCCCTTATTTAGCCAGCCTTCGTATGAACACAGCAACTACGTGGGAAGAATTTCGGGAAGCCTGTTCGTACAGTCACATCCCCGGTGAGAATATGATCTGGGCAGACCGCTCCGGAACTATTGGTTGGCAAGTGGTTGGAATCGCCCCGGTCAGGAAAAACTGGAGCGGGCTCGTTCCGGTACCGGGTGACGGCCGTTTTGAATGGGATGGATATCTTCCTATAAAATCATTGCCATCTGTTTCGAATCCTTCCAATGGATACTGGGTAACAGCCAATGAAAATCTTGTACCGAATAATTTTCCACACCGAAATGCAGTTGGTTGGGAATGGGCCGATAGCAGTCGTGCCAACCGGATAAACGAAGTACTGGCAAGCCGGAAAGTACAGACACAGGAAGACATGATGAAGCTTCAGTTTGATTATTATTCAATTCCTGCACGAAGACTCATTCCGTTTCTAAAAGTGTCTCTTTCTGAAAAGAATGATGAATTAAAACGCGCACTGGATTCATTACTGAATTGGGATTATGTATTAAACAAATCCTCGATTACAGCCGGAATCTACATGGCCTGGGAACGAAGATTAATTCAAAATGCTTATGTAGCCATGGTGCCGGAAGAAGCCCGCAGCATAATTAAATCTGTCTCGTTGCGAAACGTAATACGTTGGATTGAGCACGATGAACCTGAATTAAAAGGACGCGACAAATTCATAATTGAGGCATTAAATAATGCCCTGGCCGATCTTCATCAAAAGCTGGGTGATGATTGGCGCAATTGGCAATACGGGCAGCCTTCTTTTCATCATGTGTTAATCAAGCACCCGCTGAGCAATGCCGTTAATGATTCTATTAGAACCCTGCTCGAATGCGGGCCGTTGCCGCGTGGCGGTTCAGGATCAACTCCCGGTGTAACCGGAAATGGAGATAACCAGACTCATGGAGCATCCTTCCGTATGGTTGCCGATCTTTCCGATTGGGACAAAACCATGTTTACCAATACCCCGGGCCAAAGTGGTAATGTCTCCAGTCCGTTTTACAATAACCTGTTTAAACACTGGGCAAACGATCAACATTTTCCGGTTTACTATTCAAAGAATAAAATTGATAATGTAGCCAGTAAAAAAATCAAACTGTTGCCTTAATTATTCAATTATATGTCAGCTGACGCGGATGTCTTAAGAAAATATTT
>JALOMI010000280.1 GCA_025455465.1 Cyclobacteriaceae bacterium
ATCATGCCCACGAGGGCTGTCATGATCCAGGAGATCAGCAGGCGTTTGTTAGTCCAAAGAACGACCGCGGCAATCAGCGTGATGACAATCGTTAACAACCGGCTGTCTACAGTAGTCAGCAGGTTTAACCCTGCGGCAGCCCCGAGGATATTGCCTGCTTCATAAGCAGCACAACCGGCCATCACAACACCACCAGCCAGAAACATCAGCATGCTGCCGTTACGAATACCGTAGCAATGTCTTGCTGCCTGGCCGAGATTCATGCCACTGCTGATCACCAGACGGGCAGCCGCTTCCTGTAAGACAAAGCAACCTATTGTACCTAATGAAACCGCCCATAACAGAACGATGCCTTGCGATGCACCGGCACTGATGGCCGTTGTAATTGTTCCCGGACCGATGAATGCAGCCGTGATGACGGAATAGAGCAATACGCTTGACAATTGTGAAGGTGGGCGCATAGTGGCTATTGCTTTACCGTTGTTCGTTGACTAAACACTGGCCGCTTGTATGCATTCATTGCAAAGGTTAAGGTAAGCATAATTAACTTTCGGTAAATGCTGGGGCGAAATCCTGCGTTATTTATGATATGAAGCCGAAGAAAGTCTTGATTACGCGAATCATACCGGATGTTGCCCGATTGCTGCTGACCGATGCCGGTTTTGAAGTGCTGGAACACCAGGGTGAAGGCCCCATGCCACAGGATGAACTGATCCGAAGGGCACAAGAAGTAAACGCATTAATCACATTAGGTGCAGATCGACTGGATAACTATTTCTTCAGTCAATGCAAGCACCTCGAAGTGATTGCTCAGTTTGCAGTTGGTTATGATAATATTGATGTGGAGGCTGCGACTGGAGTCGGAATGCCGGTAAGTAATACACCCGATGTGTTGAGTGATGCCACTGCGGATATTGCCTTCGGACTGATGATGGCTGTTTCGCGAAAAATGTTTTTTAATCATAAGATGATTTTACGCGGGCAGTGGAAGCAGTTCGAACCACTGAAACACTTGGGGATGGAATTAACCGGGAAGACCCTGGGTATTTTTGGTTTGGGAAGGATTGGACGTGTAATGGCCAAGCGCTGCCTTGGCGCATTCGACATGGAAATTGTCTACCACAACCGAAGCCGTAATATGGAAGCTGAAAAAGAGTTGGGGGCACGTTATGTTTCATTTGATCAGTTACTGAAGGAGAGTGATGTGCTGAGTGTTCACTGTGTGCTGAGTGAAGAAACGCGCAGCATTTTTAATCAGCAGGCATTCGCTAAAATGAAATCGGAGGCCATTTTCATCAATACATCGCGCGGTGGTGTTCATCATGAACCCGATCTGATTGAGGCCTTGAAACAGGGTGTCATCTGGGGTGCCGGACTTGATGTAACTAATCCGGAGCCCATGTTGCCGGATAATCCTTTATTGGAAATGCCGAACGTGGCTGTTTTGCCTCACATAGGCTCTGCCACCATCGAAGCGCGTACCGGCATGGCACGGCTGGCGGCAGAAAATATTATCACCTATTACCAGACAGGGAAGATGATCACCTGCATCAATCCGCAGGTGTTATCATAAATGTCAGTTGCTGCAGGCGCCTGATGTCCAGCGAAGCACACCGGCATTGCCCGCTTCACAGGAATTTCCGTAGGTTACGCCATTGCAGCCGCAAACGGGAAGATAAATGGTCGGGCATGCTCCCTGGCGGATTTTTGAAGGATCAACACAATTCGGTTCATCCTCGTTATCGCAAGATTGCGTAAGGCATAGCAGCAATGCCACAATAACGATTGATTTAATGGTGAGTTTAACCGACAGATTTGGTGACCTGGTCACAACACGTTCCCTAATTGCTCCTTGATTTTTTCCAGCTCCTCCTTCATCAGTACCACCAATTTCTGAATGGAGGCATCGTTGGCTTTTGAGCCGATGGTGTTGATCTCGCGCCCAATCTCCTGCGCAATAAAGCCCAGTTTTTTACCATTCGATTGGGGTTCTTTCAGCGCCTGAATAAAATAGTCCAGGTGGGTTTGCAAGCGTACGCGCTCTTCATGAATATCAAACTTTTCAATGTAGTAGATGATTTCCTGCTCCAACCGATTGACATCGTACCCTGATTCGCCAAAGAAATCAACAATGTTGCTTTTCAGTTTTTCGCGCATGCGCAGAATCCGGGTTTCATCCAACGCTTCTATGTCGCGCAGCGAGTTTTCGATGGAATGAATATACTGGATAAACTTAGCCATCAAGGTTTTTCCTTCATCGGTACGGAAAGCTTCACACTGCCGGATGGCCTCCAGTAAAACGTTCCTTACGGCAATCCATAACTCATCCGGTGTTCCTTCTTCCGCAGTAGACTGAATTACATCAGGCGAATTCAATGCTAGCTCAAAAAGCTGATCGTAGGGTGCGAGCACACGGTCTGCCAACTTCTTCAATCCGGCATAGTATGCAAGAAATAATGTTTCATTATAGGTCTGGCGGACTTCACCTGCACCATAAAGTTGAATATCTATCATCAGTGAAACCTTGCCACGTTCCAGCTTCTCGT
The DNA here is from genome assembly GCA_025455465.1 of Cyclobacteriaceae bacterium. Taxonomy (GTDB): domain Bacteria; phylum Bacteroidota; class Bacteroidia; order Cytophagales; family Cyclobacteriaceae; genus UBA2336. Next base: position 2,547 of record JALOMI010000280.1, read on the forward strand.
TAAGCAGGTTGCGTACTTCAATTTCTTTATCGGTTAATGCCTTAGGCAGCCGGATGGACGCGTCAAGAAATTTGGAGTTGAGGGTTTTAACCTCCACGTTCACCTTATATTGTCCGTCATCGTGAACCACGTGACCATAGCCCGTCATTGATTTAATCATGTAAGAAGATTTGATAGCACTGTATCAAAGGTAGTGGTTCAGACTGTTCCTGCTGAATGAAAGATGAGTTTTAAAAATCAAATCCGAGCGTGAAGTGAAACCGTGGCTTTCCGGTTTCGAAATTTTCTACCGGCCACGCCAGATCGAATTTCATGTAATAACCAAAAATAACGGAGCGCATACCCACGCCATAACTGTACAGCCAAGGATTCAGGAAATTTTTGATGTCAATCTCAAACGGCCCGTTGATAACCCGGTCGATGCGTACACTGTTGCCGGAATTAAACGGGGGCTCACCAGACCAGGCTGTACCGATGTCGTAAAAGCCGATGAGCTGCATGTTTTTGAAAAAATTGGAACTGATCGGTGCGTTGCTGAATGCCCGAACCAGCGGCAGGCGCAATTCAATGTTAGAGAGAATGACTGTATTGCCGAACAGCGTGGAGTAGGGGAAACCGCGAAGGTTCGTGGCAAATTCGGCAAAGAGAATATCCTGGTTCTCGGCCCGCGTGCCCAGCGTGTTTTCGTTGCCTTCACTGTCGCGGCCGCTGAAGTTGGTTTCGTAAAATGCCCAGTTATCCATGCCGCCCAGCAAATACTGTTTGGGCGCCCGTCCAAAGAAAGATCCTCCAAAGCCGCGAACAGCCAGTACAATTTCACGGTAGATCTTCTGATAATGCCGGATGTCAATGGCTACCTGGCTGAAGCTGTTATCTGAATTATTCAGGCCCTGGTAATTGGTGAGCGTGATTTTTCCGCGGGTACCTTCAATAAGATTGAGGCCGGAGGTGATGGAGTTATCATAGACCAATTCTGTTTTTACGCCACCATAAAAGTTATTAATGGGTGCAGCCGAAGGAGGATTGATCGGAAACTGAACAGGGCCCTGATTGACCGACCGAGCAATTAAACCAAAAGGTTTCACGGCAAACCGGAGCCGGTCGGTAATTGGGATAGCGGCACTTACCTCCAGTTTGTCTGATGTGTAGTGGAACCGGTTACCATCGCTGTAGGGTTCCCATTTAATGCCGCGTCTGTCAAAGCGGGCGCTGAAGTCAATAAAGTGTGGAAGGTATTGAAACTCTGCGTATACATCACCATTGCGCAGATCAATGGATGACATAATGCCACCAAAGAACCGGTAATTTTCCAGCATATCATTCATCTGCGTTTCGATCAGAAAGCCTAAACCGCGAAGCGGATCGATAACAAATGAGGTTACCAGGTTATTGGCTGAGAATTTTGATTCATACGGAAACGGCCCCATAATGCGGCTCTTCTCCCGGGCACGCATATACCGGTTCAGGAAAGTCTCGGTTGGCTGGGCTTGCTTTACAACGTCATCCTCGAAAACATAATCATCGGTGTTGATCACCCGGTCTTTCTTAGGTGGTGTAGTTTGTGCCTGAGC
>JALOMI010000281.1 GCA_025455465.1 Cyclobacteriaceae bacterium
CACTTTCCTGTACTGTACTGATCACCAAACGGACATGATATTACTCTACACTATAATCACCTTAACTGCGCTCGGCATTCTGGCGGCCGTGGTCATCTCTTTTGTTTCGCGAAAATTTGCCGTCAAGGAAGATCCGCGTATTGAAAAAGTGGAAGCGGCCTTGCCGGCAACGAACTGCGGTGGCTGCGGACAACCGGGCTGTCATGCTTTTGCGCTTGCGGTCGTGCAGGCCGGTAACCTCGCTGAATTGCACTGCCCGGTTGGCGGTAACGAGGTGATGAAGAAGGTGGCGGAGATCATGGGCGTGGAAGCGGTAGAGAAAGATCCCTACATCGCAGTGGTTCGTTGCTCAGGCTCGTTCGAGCAGCGCAAGAAAACCAACGTGTATGATGGGGAATCATCGTGCAAGCTGGCGGCCAATCTTTACAGCGGTGATACGGGCTGTGCTTATGGCTGTCTCGGCATGGGCGACTGTGTAGAAGTATGCGACTTCGAGGCGATGTATATGGATGAGAAAACCGGTTTGCCGGTGATCATCGAAGACAAGTGTACCGCGTGCAATGCCTGTGTGAAGGAATGTCCGAAGAACATCATTGAATTGTGGCCCAAGGGCAAGAAGAATCAGCGCATCTATGTAGCCTGCGTGAATGAAGACGAAGGCAGCGAAGCCCGCAAGGCCTGCGCTGTCGCCTGTGATGGCTGTTCCAAGTGTTTTGAGGTGTGCAAGTTCGATGCGATCGAGGTCAACAATCACCTGGCCTTCATCGATCCGGATAAGTGCAAGCTCTGCATGCAGTGCATCGACACCTGCAGCGTGCACAACATCATTGCCGACAATATTTCGCCCGATAAGATTGCTGCCGTTACCCAGGCACGCCTCAAGCGTGAAGAGAAGGAACGGCAGAAGAAAGCCGAAGAATTAGCAAAAGCACAATCCCCCGACCATGGCACAACGACTGCACAACAAGCTTAAAACCTTCCGGCTCGGAGGTGTCCATCCCGATGACATGAAGCTCACGGCCCATGTGGGCATTGAACCGTTGCCGTTACCCCATGCTGTTTCTATACCCATCGTTCAGCACATTGGTGCCCCGGCTAAGATTGTGGTACAGGTAGGTGATCCGGTAAAGACCGGACAAATCATTGCCACGCAGGAGGGATTTGTTTCTTCCAACATTCATGCATCCGTATCCGGTACCGTCACACAAATCCATAATGTGATGGACAGCAGCGGCTTCAAACATACCGCTGTGGATATTCAGCGCGATGGTGATGTCTGGGAAGAAGATATCGACTGCAGTGAAAAACTGGTGGAGGAAATTACCCTCGAGCGTGATGCGATCATCCGGAAGATCATGGAGAAAGGGGTTGTGGGTATGGGTGGTGCCGCGTTTCCATCGCACGTTAAACTGCGTGTTCCGGAAGGCAAACATGTCGATCACCTGATCATTAATGGGGTGGAGTGCGAACCTTACCTGACGGCCGATCACCGGTTGATGCTGGAACGCGCCAAAGAACTGCTTGTAGGCATCCGCATTTTGAAAAAAGCACTGGGTGTTGATACGGCCATCATCGGCATTGAGAATAATAAACAAGATGCTATTGAGTTGCTGGATAAACTGGTGAAAGACGAGCCGGGCATTACTGTCGAAGCCCTGGAAGTGCAGTATCCGCAGGGAAGTGAAAAACAATTGATTCAGGCCTTGCTGAACCGCGAAGTTCCTTCCGGTGGATTGCCGGCTGATGTGGGTGTGATCGTCCACAACGTAGGCACCGCGGTGGCCATTTATGAAGCGGTGCAGAAAAACAAACCGCTGATTGAACGCGTAGTGACTGTCAGTGGGAAAGAAGTAAAGCGGCCGGCCAACTTTCTGGTGCGGATAGGAACACCGGTAATCGATCTGATGATTGCGGCCGGTGGCGTTCCCGATCACACCGGAAAAATTATCAGTGGCGGACCGATGATGGGTAAGGCTATTGCCGATCTGAATGTTCCTGTTGCCAAAGGCATGTCCGGATTATTGGTGATTCCGGAAGATGAAGCCAAGCGCGCTGAGAGCTATAACTGCGTTCATTGCGGCAAGTGCATTGAAGTTTGTCCGATGGGCCTGGAACCCTACCGGTTGTTACTGCTGTCGAAAAAAGGAAACAGCGAGCGTTCCAAGGAAGAACACATACTCGATTGCATCGAATGCGGATCATGCGCTTTTGTATGTCCGTCAAACCGGCCGATACTCGATTACATCCGGCTCGGCAAAACACAGGTCAGAAAAATCAAAAAGGCATGAGCAGTACTCTTTATACCGTTTCCGCTTCCCCCCACATTCACACCACATTGACGATCCCGCAGATCATGCGCGGGGTGATCATTGCCATGCTGCCGGCTTTGGCCTTTTCAGTTTACACCTTCGGCATCAGTTCACTGTACATAACACTGCTGGCGGTATTGTTCTGTATGCTTATCGAATATGTGATTGTCAGATTTATGCTGAACAAGCCGGCCACGTTGTACGATGGTTCGGCCATCATCACCGGCATGTTGCTCGCGTTTAATGTACCTACAAACCTGCCGTGGCATATAGTACTCATCGGTGCGATTGTGGCTGTTGGTATTGGCAAACTGAGCTTTGGCGGACTGGGAAATAATCCGTTCAACCCGGCTTTGGTCGGTCGTGTGTTCCTGCTGGTTTCCTTTCCGGTAGAAATGACTTCCTGGCCCGTGGCTGTTCGCAGCCTGTCGCTGGATGCTACCACCAGCGCTACACCGTTAGGTATTCTTAAAGATGGATTGAAGGAAGGCGAAACGGTAAATGCCCTGATGGCACAGATGCCTTCCTATACTGATTTCTTTTTTGGCTTTCAGGGAGGAAGTCTTGGAGAGATGTCGGCCTTTGCTATCCTGCTTGGATTGATCTACATGCTGGTGCGCAAGATCATCACCTGGCATATTCCGGTGTCGATGCTGGGCACTATATTCATTATGACCGGAATTTTCTGGCTGGTGGATCCATCACGTTATGCGGATCCGGTTTTTCATCTGTTAACGGGTGGCATCATGCTGGGTGCCGTGTTCATGGCCACGGATTATGTAACCTCACCCTTCACCCACAAGGGCATGCTGGTGTTTGGCGCGGGCATCGGAGTGATTACGGTGCTCATACGGCTCTTCGGAAGTTATCCGGAAGGGGTTTCCTTCGCCATCCTGATCATGAACGCCTTTGTTCCGCTGATCAACCGTTATGCGAAGCCGCCACGGTACGGTCAGGTGAACAGTAAAAAACAAAATCCTCAACCCGCAAAAGTCTGATATGGAAAAAATGCCTTCCACCTTCTTCAGCCTGGTGATCACATTAACGGTGATTACGCTGGTCGCTTCGGTATCGCTGGGCTTTGTGTATCAGTGGACGAAGGAGCCCATTGCACAGGCACAGTTGAAAAAGCAGTTAAAAGCCATTGAAGCCGTAGTTCCCGGTTATACCAATAACCCGATTGAAGAGAAATTTTATATCCGCACGGAGGATGGTATAGACAGCCTTGAATGTTATCCGGCACGCAAGGAAAGCGCTCTGATCGGCATGGCCATCAAAACGTATTCGGCCAAAGGGTACAGCGGAGATATCTGGATTATGGTTGGCTTTACTCCGGACGGTACGATCCAGAATATTGTCGTGATCGATCACAAGGAGACACCGGGCCTTGGCTCCAAGATGACATCCCCGGCATTTGTGAATCAGTACATTGGAAAAAATCCGGGCAAGGATAACCTGAAAGTCAAAAAGGATGGGGGAACGGTTGATGCCATTGCCGGTGCTACGATCAGTTCACGTGCCTATACCGAGGCGGTGATGCGCGCCTATACCACGTACATACAATCTTCAGTCTATGGAACAGCCGAGTGAGCACAAACAGAATTTCATGAAGGGCATCATCCGCGATAACCCCGTGCTGGTGTTGTTGCTGGGGCTGTGCCCTACGCTGGGTGTCACCTCATCGGCAGTCAACGGATTGGGGATGGGACTGGCCACCACCTTTGTCTTGTTGATGTCGAACCTGG
>JALOMI010000282.1 GCA_025455465.1 Cyclobacteriaceae bacterium
CCTTCTTTTTCACTGAGGTCTTTACGGGCCTCCCACAACACATCGTAATCGGCCAGTTGAACAGTTTCGCTGTTCCGCTCCAGCAGATACATGATTTCAACCTGATTGTTTCTCGGCAGAACCTTCCAGCTGAATGTAAATTCTTCAGCAGGCCGGTAGATGTAGTTGTAATTGATGGTTCGCAGTACCTGCGCTTTGGCATACATCACCGTCAACCACACAAACAGGACTAATAACCGGTATCGCATATCTGTCAATTCAACTAATTTAGCGGCTCAATATCCGCATGGCTAAAATATACACTACGGAGATAACATCCGAACAACTTGTTTCGGACAACCCCATACATCAACGATTATTCAAGGCATATGTTGTGGCACAGGAATATGTGCAGGGGGATGTGCTGGAAGTAGGATGCGGTGAGGGGCGCGGTGTGGAACTGCTGATGGCGAAAGCCGCTTCTTTTACAGCAGTGGACAAAATTGATGATGCGCTGAGTAAGTTGCGTCAACGCTATCCGTCTGCAGTGTTCATTGCCATGGACCTGCCGCCTTTGCATAACCTGCCCGACAACGCGTATGATTGTGTGGTTAGTTTTCAGGTGATTGAACATATCCCGGATGACCGTTTTTACCTGGAGGAGATCCATCGTGTATTAAAACCCGGTGGTCTGGCGCTGATCACTACTCCGAACCGGAAACAATCGCTGAGCCGAAACCCCTGGCATATCCGTGAATACCTGGCTGATGAACTGGACCATCTTGCTGCCGGAATTTTCAACCATGTGGAGATGAAAGGCATTACCGGAAACGAAAAGGTGATGGCCTACCACGAGAAAAACCGGAAGTCCGTGCAGCGGATCATGCGGTGGGATATCCTGAATCTTCAGCACCGGTTGCCTGCATGGATGCTGCGCTGGCCTTATGAAATGCTCAACCGCCTTAACCGGAATAAACTGCAGCGTCAGGACGATACCCTTGTCAGTGGCATTCATCACAGCGACTATCTGGTGACTGACCGGGCCGATGAGGCTCTTGATTTATTTCTTATCGCCCGTAAATAATCCGAAAAGAAAACGCCCCGGCTGATGACCAGGGCGTTTTAACACCGATTAATTTTTTTACCTACCTGCCCGGCAGTTGAACCGCATAACGGTCATAAGCTTCTTCGAAGCGGGTGGCCAGATCTTCTATCCCGTATTTGTAGAGTACCCGTTGCAGTTCGCCCAGCACAGCTACGTTATTATACAGATCGCGATCGATGATTCCTTTGCCCAACTGCCATGCGGCCATTTCGTCCACCCGGTTTCCAACGATGGTGGAAACTTCAATGGCTTTCTCTTTCTCCCCCACTTCCAGCAGCAGCTCTACCATCAGTGCATTGGTAAAGTCAAAACGAACTCCCCGGTCGGGCATTTTATCCAGGCTCATCAGTAATATTTCTCGGGCTTTTTCTTTTTCGCCCTCAGCAATCAAAGCACCGGCCACTTCATTCAGGGTTGAACGGTGGTTTTGTACAAAACTGCGGTAATCAACGCTGAAGTAAGCACGCGGATCATCGAGGCCGCGGAACTGGAATTTTTCTTTAATGTTCCGGTAGGCCAGTTCCGTATTAACCAACCGGTTTTGTGGAGAGGGATTGCGCAGCGGCAGTATGCGGAAGGCATTACCTTCGATTACCACATAAGGCTTAAGGTCCACATTGAATTGCTCGAGTGACGTGTTGTTCACATAAACCGGTCGCTCCCAGTTGTTGGTCAGCAGCAGGTCGAGCAGGGCAAGATCCTGCTTCATCAGGCTGTTGCCTTTCACGCGCAGGCGCATTTCACTCACCAGCAGATTTTCCATGCCCTTGGGCACCAGGCCCATTTCACGGATGCGCGTGGTATCAACCTTCAGGGTGATTTCCTTGGTGGGTACCATGTTTGTGGTTCCATACAGAGGATGGATGAGGCTCTTGCTGTTCTTCTTGATCAGGTCGATATACTGCGCCAGGTCAATACTCTTCAGGTTGGTTTCGTAATACATCAGCCCGTCATTCAGTCCGCCTTGTCGGTAATGGTCGAGGGTAGCTCGCACGACTCCAGGTAATTGATGGCCGAGTCGACAGAGAACAGGCGGTTGGACCGGTTGTGGTCATCCCAGCCTTCAGCCGCCATTATAGCGGGTGCCGTCAGGCCGATGAGTGTTGCGGCAATGCCTGCTGCTTTTCCGTTTTTAATAAAACGTCCCAGCGTATTGGCGATAGCAATGACACCAAAACCAATCCAGAAACTGAAGGCATAGTAGGAACCGGCATAGATATAATCCCGTTCGCGCGGTTCAGTAGGTGGTGAGTTCAGGTAAACAACAAGCGCAACACCGGTGAGAATAAACAGCAATCCCACTACTGCAAAATTCTTCACATCGTATTTGGATTGGTAGAGTATGCCAATGATGCCCAGCAGTAGCGGGATCATAAAGAAATTATTCCGGGCTTTATTGTCGGAGATCATTTCCGGTACTTCCTCAAACCAGCTGGAAGGGCCGATCCAGTCACCACCGATGTCATCAGTTTCCCGGCCAGCGAAGTTGAACATAAAATAGCGCACATACATCCAGTAAATCTGGTGGGAGAACATGAAACTCAGGTTGTCAGAGAAGGTGGGTTTTTCACCTTCGCGCAAGCCGAGCTTGGAGCGGTACAAAGCCTGGTGCTGCCGGTCGGTGCTGTAAATGCGCGGCAGGATAGTCATGTGGTTCGGATCATACACATACGACATCTTCCGTTCAGCGATTTCGTATTTGTCTTTGCCTTTGCGGTACTGCGGTGCACCTTCTTTGATGTCGATAATCTGTGCAGTGAAATACTGACCGTACAGCAGGGGGCGGCTGCCGTATTGTTCGCGCTTCAGGTAGCTCACGAAGGTCATGATATCGGACGGATCGTTCTCGTCAATTGGCGGGTTGTAATTGGAGCGGATCACGATCACCGCATAGGAGGCATAACCGATCAGTACAAATGCCGTGGAGAGCAGGAAGGTATTGAGGGCCGGTTTGTTGTGTTTTTGTGTATAGTAAATTCCATAAACCAAAGCGCATATCAGGATGAGGCTGAAGACGATAACGCCTGATCCGAAGAACATGCCTAGATTATTGACAAAAAACACTTCGAATGTGCCTGCCAGGGAGGGCAGTCCGGGGATGATGATATCGTTGATAAACAGGATCAGCATGCCGCTGATACCCAGCGTGGCAATAACACCCCAGGTGGTGGGCTTATATTTTTTAAAGTAGAAAATGAGGCCGAGGGCGGGCAACGCAACCAGGTTGAGCAGGTGCACCCCGATGGAAAGGCCGATCATATACGAGATCAGAATCAGCCAGCGGTTGGCTATGGCTTCATCATCGATCACATCCCACTTCAGCATGGCCCATACCACAAATGCGGTAAAGAACGATGACATGGCATAAACTTCAGCTTCCACTGCTGAAAACCAGATGGAGTCAGCAAACGTGTTGGCCAAAGCACCTACCACACCGGCACCCATGAGGATGATGGTCTTGTCAAGGGTAAGTTCTTCCGGCTTCGAAATCTTCATCAGTTTGCGGCCGAAGAGTGTAATCGACCAGAAGGTAAACAGCGAGGCAAACGCACCGGAAAGTACGCTGGTGAAGTTAATCCAGTAGGCCACCTGGGTTACGTCACCCATGGCAAGGAATGAGAATATCCGGCCGATCAGCAGGAAGAGCGGAGCACCCGGAGGATGGGGCACTTCCAGTTTGTAGGATACAGCAATGAATTCACCGCAGTCCCAGTAACTGGCCGTTTCTTCCATGGTGATCCAGTAGACGGCCAATGCAATAATGAAAATGCTCCAGCCGGTGATGTTATTGATTTTCTGAAAATTCATGTGCAATGCTGATTAACCCACTTGAAATGCTTCGCTTCCGCAAATTAAAGGGGCGAAAATACTGATTTTAGGTATATGATTGAGGTGTTAGTAGTTTAACGGAGGCGAACGCTTTATTTATATACAACCACATAAAACGCAAGCCAAAGCAGGAAAAGAAACACGTACGAACTGACGACAATAAACCAGACAATTTTCTTTTCCTTTTGGGCATAATGATGGATGCCGCTGACCAAAGCCATGCAATAGGCAATTTCGAACATGTTAAGGGCACGTAATGGATAGGCCCAACGGGCATCAATGGCATAGTAATCCACAAAGTGCATCAGCGACAACGGATAGAAAGCGCCTATGTCAGTGTAAGCCGGGTCTGTTTCGATAACCATGAACCATAGTATTTTCAGGATTTCGGGGATGAAAAAAATAAACTCTGCACCCATCACCACACCCCAGCACTGTCCGTAGGTTACACGGTAACCGTACATAAAGCATCCCACCCAGATCACAAAAGCGATGATAGTAAACTTCCAGGCGTACACCAGCGGAATGGAAATGAATTGCAGGGTGCTTATCAGCTGAAGAATGGTGCCTTCCGGGCGATCCTGCAGGAACTCAAATGCGGCCGTTTCGTTTTCGATGAACGACTTTTTAACGTACAACAACAACAAGGCGATGAGGCAGATGAGAATAAAGAGCAGCCTTTTGTCAGTTGCGAATATTGACTTAGTTTCGTTCGTTGAATCCATTCGGGTACGGTCGTGGCAGGCGCAGTAATTCTATGAGGAAATTCATTCTGATACAACTTTTATTCTGGCTGGCAACTGGTACAGCGGTAGCCCAGCAGTCAATGATTTCCGAAAAGAAAGATACCACCATTATTCTGATTACCGATCTGGCTGTTCAGCTCCAGTGCACTGAGGCGTTGAACGACTTATACAATTTTAAGTTTGATGATGCCGAGTGGAAATTCCGCTACCTGCGCTATAAATACCGCTGGCATCCGCTGCCGTATTTTCTGATGGGCCTGATCGAATGGTGGAAGATCATGCCCAACACTAAAAGTGAACAATATGACAAGACCTTCTTTGCTTATATGGACAGCACCATCCTGGTAGCTGAAAACTTGTACAAGAAGCATCCTCCATACAAAACGGAAGCTGCCTTTTTCCTGGCGGCAGCCTATGCCTTCAAGGGACGCTTGTATTCCGATGAATACCGTAAGCAGTGGACAAAGGCTGCCTCAGCCGGAAAAAGTGCACTGAATTACCTGGAAGAGTGCAAAAAGGGGCAGGAGCTTACACCCGAATTGCTTTTTGGTGATGCCCTCTATAACTACTTTTCAGTGTGGGTGCCGGAGAATTATCCGGCACTGAAACCAATTATGTGGTTTTTCCCAAAAGGGGATAAGGCGCTGGGCCTGCAGCAACTGAAAGAGGTTTCCTATAACGCTTTTTACACACGGGTGGAGGCCATGGTGTGGCTGATGCGCATTCTGAATAACTATGAAAACGACCAGCCCAGGGCCTACTCCTTGAGCGAGTACCTGTATCAAACCTACCCGGACAATCCCTTTTTTCACCGGTACTATGCTCGAACCCTGTATTCCATGGGCCGGTTTGCACAGGCTGAACCGGTATCGAAACTGATTCTGCATCGCATCGACAGTGCTATGGTAGGCTATGAGGCCACCAGTGGACGTTATGCCGCCTTTTTCTTAGGGCAGATCAATGAGGCCCGAGGTAACCTGGACGATGCCAAGCGATATTATAAGTTGTGCATCAAGTACGCGGAAGAAATCGGGGTGACCGAATCAGGCTATTACCTGTATTCCCTGATTGCTTTGGGAGAAATCGCTCAGAAGCAGGGCGACAAGGCCGAAGCGAAAAAGTATTTCACTGAAGTGAAGAAAAAATCCAAGCGCAAAGACGAGGCCTTTAAAGATGCCAAGCGCAGGTTGAAGAAAATAGAGCAGGTGGATTAAGATTTTTGGCCAGTGTAAACTCCCTTCATTTCTTCTTGCTGCTTACGTCTTACTACTTACGTCTT
>JALOMI010000283.1 GCA_025455465.1 Cyclobacteriaceae bacterium
AAGGCATTCATTTCTGTTAACGGCCTCACGCGGTTCAGTTCATTTTGTGTGCGCACCAATTCCGTTTGCGCACCGGTCAGCGCACTGGCTTCGCGGTCTACCTTGATTTTATACTGGACATCATCAATAACATAAAGCAAGTCCCCTTTTCGTACCATTGACCCTTCCTTGAAATTCATTGAAGTAACCCATCCCTCTACACGGGAATGAATATCCACATCCGCTTGTCCGTATACCTGGGCAACAAAATCTTCATAGAGCGGAACATCTTTCTGGATAGCTTTAGCGACATTTACCTGAACTGGAGGCAGAACAATTTCAGCTTTTTTACTGCATCCGAACAAAGCGGCAAGAAGAAAAAGGCAAATGACCGTTCGGGATGATACGGGGTTGGGAGAGTTCATAAGGTTAGGCATTTTTAACGAGGAAAGATAGATAAGTTTATACGATGGATACTTGACGATTTATCCTATCGCGGACTGATTTTTGTCATCTTAGTGGTAATTATGTTGTGGGGCATTTGCGCTGCATTCGGTGTGTTCAATCAGGCAATATTTCTTGCGTTTATGTTTTCTGGTACATTGAAAAATACGTTACCTTAGCTAAACTCTAATTTTAAAAAGACATGAAACTCATTTTTACACTTCTTATTGCTCTTGCATCCATAGGCGCTTTCGCCCAGGCCAGCCAGGCAAAGGCTCCGGCTTCTTCCGGGGATTGTTTCCGGGATTGGTATACGTTGTTTAAAGAGCGGGGGGCTCTTCCGGTGGCAGACGGAACACACGATGTTATCATTACGGTTCGAAACGGCAATTTCTCTGATTGTTATATGGGAAGGATTACGGTTACGGGCAACAAGCTCAGCAGTAAATTGTTGGTTCAGAAAGTTGATGGCACCTATGAAGAATACGGGAAATCAGTAAGCAAGTCATTTCAAAATGCAGAAGGTACCTTACGCGAAGATTTACGCGAAGTAAACAATGGCATGAGTGAATCCATCACGCTCAGTGACGGAGAAATCATTCGGCTCTTTTTCTTCCGGTCAATTGCGGAAAAGCCTAAGTCTAATAAAAAGGTTCGGCTCTTTTTCTTCCGGTCAATTGCGGAAAAGCCTAAGTCTAATAAAAAGGCACCGGCACCATCGGCATTGATCAAGAACTGATTAGTGCAGAATAACTCAATGGTCAACTACAGGCTGCCATAGCAGGCGGCCTTTTTTACTTACTATAAATTCCGGGCTATAATTGCCAAGTTGAATTAACTGATCTTAATTATTTTATAAAGTGAGTTTATGAACTACTCATAAATTAAGATAAAGTCATTAACCACCAGTGTACTGTTTGTACCACCTTCGAAAAGCGCTCCGTTATAACTGGAAGAAAAGACTACCGTAAGGTGTGTGACCTTCTCATTGACGGACGCAAATAAGCCATTGGCTGGTTTTTGATAGGTAGGTATATTGGAACCCAAAGGTCCGTAAACCAAGTCAATAGTAATGGTTTGAAATTGATCTATTTTTTTCTCACCTGATCGGAACCATCCGGTTGCAACTCGCTTTGGTTCCGGGCCATCACGATTTTCAAGAAGTACATAAATTTCACATGAATCAGTCTTTGTTATTACCTGACCATTTTTATTAAGGTAGGGTGTGCCTGGGCTGTATGCGTATTTCACGGAAAACTTCTTTGGCTTTGCTGAAAAGTTTATTCCAAATTTGGTGGAGTTCAACGGGTTGGCGATGTCCAATTCAAATTTGCCTGTAAACAAGGACCCTGCTGCCATACGCTGACCGATAAGCCCTGCTACACTGCCCAGATCCAGGGTGACCAATTTGGCGGCACGGTCTTCGCCTCGTATTAACAGCGGATTTACATTGGCTTCACCAAGTGTTATAGTTCCGGCATTACCTGTAGCCCAGATGGAATTTATATCTTTCCCGGGTTCGTTGTAGCCTTTGGGTGTGGTATACCAGGAATCAAAGGAAGAATTTTCTAATTGCGGTTCAGATCCCTCCTGACTTACGATTACTGAATAGTCAGCTGTTGAACCATCTTCAGCAGTTACTGTATAAGTAACGGCTACCGAAAAATCTTGAGCAATACCAACTCCGGGTGAAGCAGTTGAAAATGTTGAGGTGATAATTTCGGTTGTCTTTAATTCAGCGATAGGTGCGTTTGCTCCTACTGTGACAGAGATTGTTTTTGTTGCCTCATTAATGGTGGTATTTCCCGTTTGTCCTTCTAAAGCAAAGGCTAGAATTCGTTTTTCTTGGGATTTGCCAAAATGATCTTCTTGCACACAAGCTGCACAGCAGAGGAACACAATAACAGTCAAGTGGATATCATTTCTAATTTTCATAGTCAAATTACTTTTAGATGGGGAAGTAGTAGTAAAAGCTAATATTGACAGACAGTAAATTAATTTTCAGATCTACATCAAATGTATTGACTGACGATTCGGGCGTACCGTTTATGGTCACCATTTTGCGACTTCCGGAAAGTCCGGCCACATTAACGCCTAATTCCGTTGCAAACCCATTAATGATGAACACCTGAATACCCGGACTGAAACCCAATTGAACTGTATTCTTGGAGATGTAGGTTCGGGTGAGAATAGACTGACTAAAAGTTTCATTGGTCAAGCGATCAGCCACCCAGGCAATACCCGCAATGTTATAGAGGTTGATCCGCTTGCTTGGCGTTAGTGGAATGAAGTACTTCAGGTAAACTGAACTGGTCAAAATGGATCCTGCCTCACGGACTTCGGACACAATATCGTCAGTATCTTCCGTAATCTTGCTCAGCCGTGAAACATCGTATCGAATGGCTCCGCCCAAAGCCAGATCATTCTTGATCATGTACCCTCCAGAAAGTAATACATTGAAGCCGCTTTTCTTTTGTTCCTGAATTTTCACAATGAGTAGATCCTCATTCTCACTTTCACGCAAGCTTCCGCCTCCACTTAATCCAAAGAAAAGAATACCCTTATTAAGTAATGGACTGGAAGGGTTATCCGGTCGCTCCTGGGCCAACACTTCCAGAATAGTAAAGTTTAACATCAACGTTATACACGCAACCACAATGCTCTTTATTACCATGTTGGCATAGATTAAATTATGATATAAAAAATGGAACATGATTAATTACCCACCAACAACGTTTTCTTGGTCTCATAATCAACAATGGCAGCAACAATTCCTGCGATAATCCCTGCGATAATGGCGGCTACAGGTAAGTTTACTTCGATGCTGCCTGCGAAGCGATGGAGTAAAATGGCGAAGATGGTAACCAGGCCAAATGCGTAAACGCTGTGCTTAAGGGCCTTACCAAAAACGGTTGGAAAATAGGGTGGCTTAATTTGCGTCTTGGTTTGAAAAAATGCGATGGAGGTAAGGATGAAAGCCAGGGATACAGCTAATGGAACTGCACCGGCAAATACTGTATGTGCGGTGGAAGAAATATGGTCATCCGTTAAAAGAACAGTGGGCTGCGTTTTGTCCAGGAGAAACCAGTTAATAATTCCATTGATTACGGCATTGGCAACACCGTTGATGGCAGCGCCTTTTTTGATTTCAGTGAGTAGCATGAATATGATTTTTAATGATTAATAGAACATGAATATGGCTAGTTGAAAGGAAGTCCAGTCATAGGTTGGGTTGCTAAAAGCTTTTCGAATAGCTTCTCCGCGAATGGCATGAGAAAAAATTCCGAGCAGCATAAAATGGGAGCTAAGGAAGTATCGGGTACTCAGCGTTACCTCCTGACCAAGTTTATTGCTTTCCAGATTCTTGATCGGGGCAAGCCCTCCCAGGTTGAGCAATTCATCCGACTGAAGGAAGAAGTAATCCAATGACACATCCCATTTCTTACTGAAATACGTTTGTACCTGTACCCGATGTGAAATGATGTTTCCGTTACCTATCACTTTCCGGTTATTGATCCCTTGTACCCAAAGACCCAGGCCACCGGTAAGTAACGGGTCAAATCGTTCATAGGTAACCGTTGATTCATCATCACCAGAAAGGTGTGCATAGCGGTAATAAAAGTTGGGTTTCCATTTCCAGGAAGTTTCATAACCTCCACCGATATACCAGCCTTGACTTTTCATATCGGCCGTGCGGTGGGATTGGTAGGCGTATTCCGATTTCAGATAGGCACCGGTGCCGCCAATTCGCTTCAGCCATACTTTGGGATTAATGATGTACATCCCCCTTTTTTCGATTCGTCCTTCAGGAATTGCATAAAATCCCCTGCCGTTGCTAATGGTGAGGTAGGTAACACCTATTTCATAGTGTGGATTTTTATGCCAATCGAGTGAACCACCAGTTATATTGATGTTTGATTGATTTGTTTTAGCGAGTTCAGCGGGTTCTAAAAAGAAAAAGGAAGCATGCCAGTTTTGCTTTGAAATACTGGCAAGCAGGGTTTTTTCAAATGCCGTGCGCGAACTCAAGTATACATTTCCGCGTGCCCCGGCATTGGCAGAGCCACTGATGCGTGAAATCAAAAAGGCATCATTGAGTTGAAAAAAATTTCTTCCGGCAGATATATTAATGTTGAGGTCTCTCTCTTTTCCTAAACCGGCCCATAATATTCCAGCATACAATCTTTCAAAATCAGCAAATGCAGTTGCTCCTTCAGAATAAATGTCTGACGTATTCCTACCAGAAATCAAAACAGAAGCAGCTCCGTATGCATAAGCCCTCGTGTTGCCAAGTTTTGTAATTGCGGCTAAACCGGGTTCAAGAAAGGCCTCCCCCCAAAACCGAACTCCCTGGCCGGCAGGGTCTGTGGCTATGGGGTTACCCTGAGTAAATGCAGCACCTTCGCCAAAAAAAGTATTTACTTCGTTAAAAATGCCCGTGCCTCCATTTAAAATGAAAGTTACTTTGGATCTCGAATTTTCGTAAAGCACCGGAAAATCGCCTTGCCCTCCTTTTGCGAACATTCCGGATGGCCTTTTTTCAGCAGTGATTTCCTCTTTGGTGATGTCTTTGGTTTCAACGATGAGCTTCACCCAAATGGAACCATTTATTTGTGTGTTGTACAGTTCGGCTTCGCTTATGCCAAAAGCCCTGTAAAAGCGAACGAGCTCGGTACTATCAGTTAGCTTGGAAGGGAGGCCATCCGGGCTGTCTTTAAGCCAGATCGATACATCAGCAATCGGAAATCCATCAGCTTGTAAAGGTGGTATGCGTGTGTAAGTCTGTGCTTCTGAAACAAGGCTTTTCAAAAGCAGCAGACTATACACTACCAGTATTCTTAGCGTCATTCCTCAGTAGCAAAAATCTTTAGCTTTGTTTTGGCATCTTACTTTTATATGTACCTCCGCCATCAATTCGAAGATCAATACCAGTAATCCATTGGGCAGCATCGCTCATCAGGAACATCATGCCGTATGCAATTTCAATTGGCATACCCCTGCGCTTCATAACAAACATATCCGATAATGCTTTGAGCATTTCCGGTGTATAACCAGCGGCCAGCGTACTGTCCCCATTATCTACCGAACCAATAAGAACAGTATTGAAACGAACGTTAGGCCCGGAAATCACAGCCATACTTCTTACCATATTCATCAAGCCGGCCTTTGCGGTGCTGTATTCGATAAATTCAGGGGAGGGGCTTACCCCTACCATGGAACCTGAGAATACTACGGAAGCATTCGGTTCTTTTTCTAAATAGGGCATGCACAGTTTGGTAAGGTTGTACGAACCCACGGTGTTGAGCAGGTAGGATTTAACCATTTTATCGCTGTCTGAGCCCCATATGGGTGTGTTGGCACCCCAGCCCACGTTGTTAATCAGTCCTGATATTTTGCCAAAGGTTTTTAACGTTGTGTCGACCAATTTTTGTAGATCCGATTCTGATGTTGCATCGGTCTTAATGCCTAAGGTTTTTTTACCCGACTCCTTTTCGATTTCTGCGGCTACTTTTAATGCGCCTGCTTCATTGAGGTCTGAGATCACAACATGGGCACCGAGTGATGCAAACAAATGGCCGGCTGCGCTGCCTATGGCTCCGGCTGCACCGGTAATGATGATTACCTTTCCTTCAAAGGAAAAGAGTTTTAAGATGGTTGTCATAGTAATATAAATTTGATGAACCTTTAATTTGTTAGTACAGGTTTTAATCGAGGGTTTGAATGCCACCGCCATTCACAAAAATTACCTGGCCACTTACCCATGCTGAAACAGGCGCAGCGAAATACAAAACCGCTCCTGCAATGTCATCTACTTCGCCAAGACGTTTAATCGGGGTATGCGCCAGCATTTTACTTTCTATTTCGGGTGTAAGCACTGAGGCTAATGCGGCTGTCTTGGTGGCGCCAGGTCCAACGGCATTAACGCGTATGTTGTCAATTCCATAATCCATGGCAAGGTTCGCGGTCATATGGTTCATGGCGGCCTTGGATGCTGCGTATGCACTCATATTAGGACTCTTGTTAACACTCGACATTGAGGTAATATTGATGATGGAGCCATATCCAGCCGCTTTCATATGAGGAGCACAAAGCTGTGATAAACGCCATGCGCTGAACACATTCAGCTTAAAGCGCCAGGCAAAGTCATCGACAGAAATTTTAGTTGGGTTTTCACGGCCACCTCCGCCACCTCCGGCATTATTAACCAGAATGTGTACCCCGCCAAGTTCGTTGACGGTTCGGTCGACCAAATTCACCAGGTGGGAATCCTCCGTGACATTGCATTCTACGGCAATGGCTTTACCACCCATAGATGTAATTTCTTTTGCAACTGTTTCAGCATCGGCCAGTTTCAGGTCACTTACTGCGATAGAAGCGCCAGCCTTTGCCAGCATCAGGCAACTGGCTTTTCCTATGCCATTGCCACCTCCGGTAACGATGGCTACTTTACCGTTCAGGTCAAATAAATTGGATATCTTCATTTTTGAGGGGTTTAAATCCAGTCAAAAATAATAGTATCCATTTATAAATAAAAAAATATTTTTTTAAATATTTTAAAATGACCTGTGGCTATTCTTTTAGTTTTAAAAATCCTTGCTGACTGGATAGGATGGGGCAAGCTACAACGACTTAGCGCTTTTTAAGATCTTGGATGATTTGCTCTAATTCTGTTTTTCCTTTTCTGGTCAGGTATGGATAAAAAGTATAGAGGATGCCTTTGATATAGATTTTTTTGCTTTTATGAAGCGGTCTATCGATATCATACAAGGTTTGTGAAACCAACCAGGTTGTAAATAAATTAATATACTGAAACCGAAGGATTTCTAAGTTTTCTGACACTAAAGCAGATTGGTCCAATATTCCCCCTTCAACCAGGCTTACAATGCGATACTTAAAGCGCTGGAGATTACTATTCCATTTAGCTGAAATCTGACGGTAAACTTCATCCTGACTAATACCGGTTGCACAAACAAATAACATCAAACAGCGGTGTTCATATTGTAACTGCATTACTTTTTCCATTAACTCCGCTAATTGAATTAGACTTACTCTGCCTTCCTTGGAGAAGGACTTGTGCAATTCACCATATTGTTGTTCATAGTCATCCGACAAAGCAACTATTAATTGATCTTTTGTGCGAAAGTGATTGGTTATTCTTGCTATGGTTACGCCCATTTTAGAAGCAAGCTCTGCGAGTGTCAAAGTGATGCCGTTTTCAT
>JALOMI010000004.1 GCA_025455465.1 Cyclobacteriaceae bacterium
TGTAAGGATAATGTATAAGGGTGCCTATACCGGCCTGCTGAAGGTAACCGTGCAGCTGATCGCGTTGCCGGCAGCGGATGGCAAAGATGTGCCAGGAATGCTTTGTCTCCGGACGTTCCTTCGGTAATACCAGGGCGTCAATCCCATTTAATACTTTATAGTACCTATTTGCCAGCTCCCTTCTTCGAGCATTCCAGGCATCCAGATGCTTGAGCTTAACATGAAGTATCGCAGCCTGCAGGGTATCGAGCCGGCTGTTGGTGCCTTCCATTTTATGATCGTCTTTAATCAGCGAACCGTGATTGGCAAACCGCCTTAATGTTTCAGCAAGTTGATCATCATCCGTAAGCATGCAACCGGCATCACCGTAAGCACCAAGATTTTTGGTGGGATAAAAACTAAAGGCTGCGGCCGCACCAAAAGAGCCGGCATAGTTATCCTGATAGGCGGTGAGATGGGCCTGCGCGCAATCTTCGATGAGATGCAACTTATATTCATCGCATAACTGGCGGAGTTTGTGAAGCGGTGCTGCCTGGCCAAACAAATGCACGGCCATGATGCCCCGTGTGCGTGATGTGATTTTCTGTCTGACGCTTTCCGGGTCCAGTGTATAGTATTCCGGATCAACATCAGCAAACACCGGTGTCGCTCCGGTTAGTGAAATAACTTCCGATGATGGCATGCAACCGAAAGCCGGGGTAATCACTTCATCACCCGGGCCGATCCCCAGGCATTTCAGGATGATGAACAGGGCATCCGTACCATTTCCCGTACCGATGCAGTGCTTTCGGCCAATGCGTGCGGCAAAAGCTTTTTCAAAGTTTTTTACGGGTAATCCACCAATAAATTGTCCGTTGCTGAATACTTCCGCCATTGCCTTTTCCACGTCCTGCCGGATGGATGTGTATTGTCGGTGCAGGTCAAAAAACGGAATCAGCACGTTAGCATATTTAATAAAGAGAAAGAGGATTAGTCTTCCGAATGACTGGCCCGCAGTTTTTGTTCCCAGGCCCAGGCATGCTTCATGGCATCCTCCAAGGAATACTGGGTTTTCCAGCGTAGTGCGTCCATGGCCTTGGCAGGATCGGCATATACTTTTTCAACATCACCGGGTCTTCGCGGACCAATGATGAAAGGGAGTTTAACACCGGTTGAGCGGATGAAGGTATTGACCAACTCCAACACGGAAACACCTTTACCAGTGCCCACATTAAAAGCATCATAGAGTTTTGAATGCCGTTCGTGCTGCAGGTACTCCAGGGCTTTTACATGCACACGTGCAAGATCAACCACATGAATAAAATCGCGGATGCATGAACCGTCCGGTGTATCATAATCATTACCGAATACAGTTAGTTTTTTTCGAAGTCCGGCAGCGGTTTGTGTAATATAGGGTACGAGATTGTTAGGAACACCAATAGGCAGTTCACCCATCATTGCACTTGGATGTGCACCTATCGGATTAAAATAACGCAATGAAACAATGCGGAAACCGGTAGGATAGATATCTTCCAGGATGCGCTCGCAGATTTGCTTGGTAGCACCATAGGGAGATTCAGCCCGTTTGAACGGGGCCGATTCATTCACCGGAATAACATCCGGCTGACCGTACACGGTGCAGGAGGAAGAGAAGATGAAATCCGTCATCTTGAATTCCTGCATCACGTCCAGCAGAACAAGTAACGAGTCGATATTATTCTGATGGTACAGCAACGGCTTTTGTACCGATTCACCCACCGACTTAAAGGCGGCAAAGTGCATCACGCACTGAATGGGTCCTTCAGTTTGAAAAACATCCCTTAGGAAACTTTTATCGCGGCAATCTCCTTCATGAAAATTAGGTTTACGGCCGGTTATACGCTCCATGCCTTTCAGCAAGGTACGGTCGCTGGCAGAGAGGTTATCGACAATTACCGGTTCATAGCCTGCAGCTATCAGTTCTACTACGGTGTGGGCACCGATGTATCCGGCTCCGCCTGTTACTAAAATTTTCTTTGATGGTGTCATATCAAAGCCTTGCAGTGATTATACTTTTGTCAAGAAATCCTTTCACATCGTATACTACAGTGCTGCTGTGTTTTAACTCATTCCAGTTCAGGTTCCGGAATGCCTCATGCCCTACGGCCAGTAAAACGGCATCATAGCTTCCTTTGGGTCGATGCGTCAGCGTAAAGCCGTATTCGTGTCGTACTTCTTCGGCATCGGCCATGGGATCGTAAATATCCACTTGCGTACCGTAGCTTTTCAGTTCATTCACCACATCAGCTACCTTGCTGTTGCGGATGTCCGGACAATTCTCTTTAAAGGTGATGCCGAGCACGAGAACCTTACCGCCATATACCGGCAGTTGATTACGGGCCATAAGCTTGATCACGTTACCGGCAATGAGCGCACCCATGTTGTCATTGATGCGCCTTCCGGCAAGAATTACTTCCGGATGATAGCCAAGGCTTTCGGCTTTATAGGTGAGATAGTATGGGTCAACACCGATGCAGTGACCGCCTACCAGCCCGGGACGGAATGGAAGGAAATTCCACTTCGTGCCGGCAGCCTCCAGTACTTCCTGCGTATCGATACCCATCTTGTCAAAGATGAGCGCCAGTTCATTGACAAAAGCAATGTTGATATCCCGCTGCGCATTCTCAATGACTTTAGCTGCTTCTGCGACCCGGATGGAGGATGCTTTATAGGTGCCTGCTGTAATAATTTTCTTGTAGAGCTGATCTACTTTCTCGGCCACCTCAGGCGTGCTGCCACTGGTGACTTTTTTGATGTTGGATACCCGGTGCAACTTATCTCCGGGGTTGATGCGCTCAGGTGAATACCCGCAAAAGAAATCGGTATTGTATTTCAGCCCACTTACTTGTTCAATGATCGGTACGCAATCTTCTTCTGTACATCCCGGATATACGGTAGATTCAAAGATCACGATATCCCCTTTCTTGATCACGGCACCAACCGTTTTGCTGGCACTTATAAGCGGGCGGAGATCCGGCTTGCGGTATTCATCAACAGGCGTTGGTACGGTAACGATAAAATAATTGACAGCTTTTAGATCGTCAGCCTGGTAGCTGAAGTTCAGGCGGCTGGCCTGAATCAGCTCATCGTGATCAACTTCACGGGTGTTGTCTATGCCGTTCTTGAGTTCCTGAATGCGGTTTTTGTTGATGTCGAAGCCAACCACATCTATGACTTTGCCAAATTCTACTGCGAGCGGAAGTCCAACATAACCCAATCCGATAATACCAATTCGATCCATGTATTGCTTTTAATTTTTAATGTTGTAGTATTCTTTATACCAGTCGACAAATTTCCCGATGCCTTCTTCAATACTCGTGTCGGGTTTGAAGCCCGCATCGCGCATCAGGTCATCCACATCAGCATAGGTTTCCGGTACATCCCCATCCTGAATAGGCTTGAAATTCTTGATGGCTTTTTTCCCAAGTTTATCCTCCAATACTTCAATGAAGTGCAGTAATTCTACCGGCTTGTTGTTACCGATGTTATAGATGCGGTATGGCGCAAAACTGCTGGACGGATCCGGGTGCTTGCTGTTCCAGCTGGAATCAGGTTTAGGTGCCAGCGGAATCAGGCGTACAATTCCTTCTACAATATCATCCACGTAGGTGAAATCCCGCCTCATTTTACCGTGGTTGAATACATCAATCGGTTTGCCTTCGAGGATGGCTTTGGTAAACAGAAACAAGGCCATGTCGGGTCGGCCGTAAGGGCCATAGACGGTGAAGAACCGTAGGCCGGTGGTGGGCAACTGGAATAAAGCAGAATACGTATGCGCCATCAGCTCATTGGATTTCTTGGTGGCAGCATACAAGGAGATGGGATGATCTACATTGTGATGCACGGAGAAGGGCATGGCTGTATTGGCGCCATAGACCGAACTTGATGAGGCATAGATCAGGTGCTTTGCCTGGTTGTGCCGGCAGGCTTCAAGGATATTCAAAAAGCCATGCACATTGCTTTCGAGATAAGCATAAGGGTTAACCAACGAATAGCGCACCCCCGCTTGTGCGGCCAGGTTGATTACAGTCTGAAAACCATTCTTTGTAAACAGGGCATCAATGCCTGGTTTGTCGGTAAGATCGAGCTGGGCAAACTGAAAGGAGCCATACTGCTGCAGGATTTTCAGCCGGCTCTTTTTCAATTCCACATCATAGTAATCATTCAGGTTATCGAGGCCTGTAACGTTATAACCGGCTTCGCAAAGGCGCCTGCTGAGGTGAAAACCAATAAAGCCGGCTGCACCGGTAATCAGAACTGTGTGAGGTGTCTTCATGGACGGAATAAAACAGGGCAAAACTAATAATAAATCAACACTACCCTGTTGATGCCGGTTGCGGAAAGAGTGTACAATGTGCTTAACTTGTGCCGTTATTCACGGTGTTAAAAGTCAGGAATCGTTGCGTTTAAAAACCAGCATGTTGTTTGGGTTGATCCGCAAGGAGTTTATCCTTGAACTCAGGCGTAAGTCGGTTATTGCCGGACTGGGTCTTTACCTGTTCAGCCTCATCTTTATCTGCTACATCACCTTCAACCTGCGGGAGAATATGATTTCGCCCACCACCTGGTCGGCCTTGTTCTGGCTGATGGTACTTTTTGCCGTGGTGAACAGTGTGGCAAAAGGATTTATCGGAGAGAAACGGGGTGTGTTTTTGTACCTCTATACGGTGGCCAGCGCCCAGGAAATCATACTCGCCAAGATCCTATATAATGCCCTGCTCGGATGGGTAATTGCATTAACCGGCTACGGTCTTTTTTCGGTATTCATTTTCAATCCGGTGCAGGATCATCTTATTTTTTTCAGCGGGCTGCTGCTGGTCACACTGGGTCTGACGACCACACTGAGTCTGATATCAGCGATCGCTGCCAAGGCCAACAACAGCAATGTGCTGATGGCGGTGTTGAGTTTTCCGGTGGTCATCTCTTTATTGCTGTTGGCGGTTCGTGTAACTCGAAATGCATTGGATGGATTAGACAGATCTGTTAGTACAGATGAGTTGCTTAACCTGCTGGCAATTAATTGCATTGCCGGGGCCTTGGGTTATATCCTCTTCCCGTATATTTGGCGCAGTTGATGCCGGCACAATTTGCAGCAAGAGCATCGATCTGAACACAGGAAAGGGCGTCATGAAAAACTGGTTAAAGATTTCTGCAGTTGTTCTTCTGGTGTATGTGCACATCGCTGGTTTGCTGATGGATGTGCCCCGCCTGGCCATCCTTAATGAAACCATTCGTGCCTTGTATTTCCATGTGCCCATGTGGTTTGGCATGGTGCTGCTGTACATGTTGTCGGTTTACCATGCCGTTCGGTACCTGCGTCATCCGGAGCATGGTCGGGACATCCAATCCATGACGTATGCACATGTAGGCACTGCTTTTGGAATCCTTGGAATCATTACCGGCATGTTATGGGCCAATTACACCTGGGGCTCGCCCTGGCATGGCGACCCCAAACAAAACGGTGCGGCCATTGCCCTGCTGGTTTACCTGGCGTACTTCGTGCTGCGCGGTAGCCTGGATAATGAAGAGCAGCGCGCCCGGTTAAGCGCGGTATATAATATTTTTGCTTTTGCGGCCATGATTCCCCTCATCTTCATCATTCCGCGAATAACCGACAGCATGCATCCGGGTAGTGGTGGAAACCCGGGCTTTAATGCCTACGATCTGGACAGCCGCATGCGTCTGGTTTTCTACCCGGCTGTCATCGCCTGGTTCCTAATCGGTTTATGGATTGCCTCCCTCCGTATCCGGATTATAAAAATGGAA
Source organism: Cyclobacteriaceae bacterium (assembly GCA_025455465.1). GTDB lineage: Bacteria > Bacteroidota > Bacteroidia > Cytophagales > Cyclobacteriaceae > UBA2336. Next base: position 5,785 of record JALOMI010000004.1, read on the forward strand.
GAAAAATTAGCTGACCTGTCATGAAAGAATTGATCCGTATTAGCCTCACCGCCCTGATTTTTTTAATGATTCCCGGCATCCTGCAGGCACAGGAAATTGAAATGGCAGACACCATGCGTTCAGAGGGTAAAATCTATGTGATCGTGGGTATTATCCTGATCGTACTGGCTGGCCTGATCGCCTATTTGTCCCTCCTCGACCGGAAAGTCAAAAAACTGGAAGACAGGCTGAAATAAGCGCTTTGAGCACTGCATGGTCGAACAAAACTTCATGGGAATGCGTTGATTTCGTGTTACTTTTGAGGGCTTTACTGAAGGGGAGATACCATGAAGAAATCACACGTTTTTATCATCATCATCATTGCTGTGGCGGTTGCCATCATTGTTTCATCAACCAATGATGCCAGCACCTATGTTACGTTTTCAGAGGCGTACCAACTAGCCTCCATAGGCAGCACCAAAAGCATCCATGTGGTGGGAGAGTTGAAAAAAGATGAGGACGGCCGCGTGGTCGGTATTGAGCCGGGTGAAGACAAAGTCTCCTTTTCTTTCATTATGATAGATGATAACGGCAAAGAACAACAGGTATTCTATAATCAACCCGTGCCGCAGGATTTTACCCGTTCGGAGAAAGTAGTTGTTATCGGAAGCTATCGCGGGGAACAATTCTTCGCGGAGAAAATTCTGTTGAAGTGCCCCTCCAAGTACCAGGAAAATGAACTGAATGCTGGCGTCTGATCAGCCTGTTGAGTAGTTAATTCAATCGTATCCATGCTCCATTACTTCATCGGTAACCTTGGTCATTTTTTTGTCATCACGGCATTCGTTTCAGCGCTGGCCACGGTATTCTCCTACTTCCGGGCAACTGTAGCCAGCGATGTCGATCAGAAGCAGGCCTGGTTGGTCAACGGCAAAGTTGGCTTTTTTATTCATACTGTTGCCGTTATGGGCATCGTGGTAACGCTCTTCGTGATCATTAAAAATCACTACTTCGAATACCACTACGCGTACAGCCACTCGGATAAGAAATTACCCGGATACTATCTGGTCTCTACATTCTGGAACGGACAGGAAGGCAGTTTTCTGCTGTGGATGTTCTGGCATGCTATACTGGGCATCATCATCATTTTCACTAACCGGTTCTGGGAAGCCCCGGTGATGACGGTGTTTGCCACCGTTCAGGCTTTCCTGACCTCCATGATACTGGGTGTTGTGATTCCCGGCCTGGAAATGAAAATCGGCAGTTCCCCGTTTATTCTGCTGCGCGATGCCATGCCCGACCCCATCTTTAAAATCCAACCTGATTTCATACCGCAGGATGGTGTTGGGCTAAACCCGCTGCTGCAGAATTACTGGATGGTGATTCACCCACCTACGTTATTCCTGGGCTTCGCTACCACATTGGTTCCCTTTTCATTTGCCATAGCCGGTCTCTGGCTTAAGCGTTATCGGGAATGGGTACGCCCGGCATTGCCCTGGTCTTTATTTGCCGGAGCTATTCTGGGGCTTGGCATTCTGATGGGCGGTTATTGGGCCTATGAAACCCTGAACTTTGGCGGCTACTGGAACTGGGATCCGGTGGAAAACGCAGTCTACGTTCCCTGGCTGGTGCTGGTAGCATCCATCCACACCATGATCACTTTTAAAAACAGCGAAACGGCACTGAAGGCCTCTTTCATCCTGGTGATCTCCGTTTTTATTCTGATCCTCTATTCCACGTTCCTCACCCGAAGCGGTGTATTGGGTGACGCCTCCGTACACTCCTTCACTGACCTGGGTTTGTCAGGACAATTAATGCTTTACCTGCTTTTCTTTCTTGTGGTTGCCGTGGTGCTGGCAGCGGTGCGCTGGAAGGAAATTCCGGCCACACAAAAAGAAATTGATACCTATTCCCGCGAGTTCTGGATTTTTGTCGGTGCCACGGTGCTGTGCCTGATGGGCTTCCAGGTGCTGGTGCCAACGTCTTTCCCCGCATGGAATTCACTGATGGAGGCTTTTGGCGGAACATCCAATATCGCCATTCCCGGTGATCAGGTTGAATACTTCTCTAAATTCCAAATCTGGTTTGCTGTTGGCCTGGGCTTGCTGTCAGGTGTCGGGCAGTTTTTCTGGTGGAAAAAAATCGACCGCAAGGAACTCACCAATCAACTCTTTGTTCCGTTAGTAGTGGCCATGCTGGGAACGGTAGTCGTTGTCAATATTGCCCGCGTGTACAATCTGTCGTATGCCTTGTTGTTATTTGCCGGTCTCTTCACAGTAATCGCCAACTCGAAAATTCTGATATCGGTAGTAAAAAACAACCCATCCCTTTCCGGAGGCGCGGTAGCGCATATTGGTGTTGGCCTGATGCTGGTTGGTGTACTTTTTTCATCGGGATACTCTACGGTTGTGTCGCTGAACAATACAGGCATGCTGATTTCCCGTTCGCTGAGCGATGAGTTCAACCGCGAGAATTTATTGTTGTTTGTTAATGAGCCGCGCACCATGGCCGGCTATGAGATTGAATACTTAGGTGAACGTATAGAACCCCGACACAAGAGCGGCTACATCCGCAAAAGTGATATTGAGTATACGGATGATCCATATATGGTTATCGCCAAACGCGACCTGGAGTTTAATGGGGAGAAGCTCTACTCCGCAGGGGAAAAGTTTGAGATCTATCCGGAGAATACCTTCTATGAAATAGAGTTCCGTAAGGATGGCAAGACCAGGTTTGTACAATATCCCCGGGTACAGGTTAATCCGCGTTTCGGAAACATGGCTTCGCCCGACATCAATCGCAAAGTCTCCATGGACTTGTACACCCATATCTCTGCTCCGATGACAGAAGAGGCTAAAGATGATTGGGGTGAGCCTGAAGAAATCCTCGTGAAGCGCACTTCGCAGTTCTTTGCCAATGATTATGTGGCGAACATCGAATCGCTGGAACGTGTGTATGAAATTGGAGGCCAATCCATTGATTCTTCTTTTGTCGCGATCAAGGCAATGGTTGCTGTTCAGGGGGAGCGCCAGGTATACACCGCAGAACCGATGCTGATTATCGGCACGCAGTCGCGTGGAGGAATTGTGCCCGGAATCATTCCTGAGCTCGGTTTGAAATTCAGCTTGATGAACCTTCAGCCTCAAACCGATGAAATCACCCTGGGCATCAGCTCCCGTCAGAAAGACTGGGTGGTCATTAAAGCACTGGAAAAGCCTTGGGTTAATGTACTCTGGCTGGGTACACTGGTGCTGATGGCAGGCTTCGTCATTGCCATGGTGAGAAGATTCCGTGAATTCCGGCTGATGAAATCGCGTGGGCTGGAGTAGTTATCAGTTTAAAACATCGATAATTTCAAAATCAAAAAGGCTCCGAAAGGAGCCTTTTTTTGCAAGTAGATTGGAGTGAAAAATTATTTTGTACTGTAAATAAAGCAAAAAGTTTTCTATTCGATATGGATCACCTCAGGCATCAGGCTTCTGCTCTTCTGTAGGAAGTGCTGTTGCAACAGATTCTTCCGGCTGAACAACCGACTGGTCGCTTTCACTTCCTGAAGCTGATTCCTGCTCCGGCACGTTATGCTGCGGAAAGAATCGCTTCTGCATCACCAGGATTATCAGCACTCCCATGAAGATGGAGGAGTCGGCAATGTTGAATACCGGGCTAAAGAACTCAAAGTAACTTCCGCCAACAAAAGGAACCCATTCCGGCCAAACAAATTCAAAAATCGGGAAGTAAAGCATATCAATTACCTGCCCGTGAAACCACGCAGTAGGCGCATCGGCAGGCGCGTTACCCAACAATACGCCATAGAAAATACTGTCTATAACATTACCTACGGCACCACCCAGAATCAAGGCCATGCACCAAAGAAAACCGGCATGCATTTCTTTTCTCGCCATGTAGACCAGGTACCAGGAAATGCCAAACATAGCGATGATACGAAAGAAGGTCAGGGCCAGTTTACCAAACTCATTTTCCCAACGGATGCCAAAGGCCATGCCCGGATTAAGGAGGTAATGAATCCGGAACCAGTTGCCAAGAACATTGATTTCCTCATGCAGGTACATGTTGTTAAACACCAGCATTTTTGATGTCTGGTCAATAACGATGATGATGAATGCCAGCAGGAAATAGCGAATTACTTTCATGTTGCTCGTTGCTCTAGTTAACTACCCGAATCTGCACTTTGAGCATCTGTTCATCCATATCAACGTCTACACCTTCGCTGATGGAATCCCGGAAGGTAAGGCTGACCGCCTGAGTTTCTGTACGAATATACTGTTTAAACTCATCGATGGCGGAAGTCATCGCCTCCCCATTGCGCTCCACATCAATTTCAATTTTATCCAGCACTTCAAGGCCCATGTCTTTACGCAGGTTCTGAATGCGGTTGACAAAATCACGCGCAATACCTTCACGTTTCAGGACTTCGGTGAGCGTAACATCCAGGGCAACAGTTACATCACCCTCGCTGGCTACAGACCAGCCCGGAATATCTTCCGAAGAAATCAAGACATCCTCAGTTACCAGGTCGAAACCGTCTTTTACTAAAGCACCGGATTTTTCTAATGCATTGATTTCTTCCTGCGACATGGAGGTGATTACTGCAGAAATCTCTTTCAGCCGCGGACCGTATTGCTTGCCCAGTTTGGCAAAATTCGGTTTTACTTTTTTGACCAGCAGTCCGGAGGTATCATCAATGTATTCAATGCTCTTGATGTTTACTTCGGCTTTAATGATTTCTTCCACGCTGCGGATGCGCTCGGCAAATTGTTCATCAAGCACAGGCAAAAGAATGCGCTGTAGCGGTGTACGCACTTTGATTTTACTGTTCTTACGCAACGCATGTGTTAATGAACAAATGCGCTGAGCATAATCCATTGACTTCTCCAGTTCTTTGTCAAGTTGATGATCTTCTGCCTGCACCAGGTCGGTCAGATGTATTGATTCATGACGCAGGGGTGTATTGTTGGCAATAGCCTTCTCGCGGATATTGTCGGTGAGGTTTTTATACAACCACTCCGACACAAACGGTGCGATGGGTGACATCAGCTGAGCGGTTACGAGCAGGCACTCGTACAGGGTTTCGTAAGCAGCCTGCTTATCGCGAGAAATTTCACCACGCTGAGCTGGTTGCCAGAAACGTTTGCGGTTGAGGCGCACATACCAGTTGGAGAGATGGTCGTTCACAAACTCCTGGATGGAGCGTGCTGCACGCGTGGGTTCATAATCGTTATAGGCTTCCGTTACATCACGGATCAGTGTCTGTAGTTTGCTGAGTATCCAACGGTCGAGATGGGTGAGGTCGGCTTTATCAGCATTGTTTAGTTCATCCTTCACAAAGCCATCAATATTGGCGTAGAGCGCGAAGAAGGCGTAGGTGTTCATCAGTGTGCCGAAGAACCTGCGCTGCACTTCCACGATGCCATCGAAATCAAATTTCAGGTTGTCCCACGGAGGTGCATTTTCAATCATATACCAACGCACCAGGTCGGGGCCGTACTTGGCGATGGCCTCAAACGGGTTCACCACATTGCCTTTGCTCTTCGACATTTTGTTGCCGTTCTTATCAAGCACCAGGCCATTGGAGATAACATTTTTAAAGGCCACCTGGTCGAACAGCATCACGGCAATGGCGTGCAAGGTGAAGAACCAGCCACGGGTCTGATCAACACCTTCAGCAATGAAGTCGGCCGGATAGCCATTTTGGAATATGTCTTTATTTTCAAACGGGTAGTGCCACTGCGCATAGGGCATGGCGCCACTGTCGAACCATACGTCAATCAGGTCGGGTTCGCGGTGCATGGGCTTGCCGCTGTCACTCACCAGCACAATCTCATCAACATAGGGCCGGTGAAGGTCAAATGCGGGACTGTCTACATCTACCGATGACTGATACACTCCGGCTTTTTTTGCTTTAGCCACTTCGGCACGCAGTTCTTCCAGGGAGCCAATGCACTTTTCTTCACGACCGTCACTGGTGCGCCAGATCGGCAGTGGTGTGCCCCAGTACCGTGAGCGCGAAAGATTCCAGTCCACCAGGTTTTCCAACCAGTTGCCGAAGCGCCCGGTGCCGGTTGATTCCGGCTTCCAGTTGATAGTCTTGTTCAGTTCCACCATCCGGTCTTTCAGGGCCGTGGTGCGGATAAACCAGGAGTCAAGTGGATAGTAGAGAACCGGTTTATCCGTTCGCCAGCAGTGCGGATAGGGGTGTTCGTATTTCTCTACTTTGAATGCCTTGTTTTCTTCTTTAAGGATGATGGAGATGATGACATCGGTGGATTTATAATCCGGGTTTGCTTCATCTTCATCCGTATAATTTTTTACGTAGAAGTCATCTTCGGTAAGCGCCCGGTGCGTTTTGATGGCAAAGCGTTCCACGCCTGCCTTTAAGGCGGCACCGATTTCGCGTACAAATTTTCCTTTGCGGTCAACAACCGGGTGCTCATTGCCGGCTTCATCGCGAATAGTCAACGGAGGAATGCCGTTTTGTTTAGCAACGCGGAAGTCATCGGCACCAAAGGTGGGCGATGTATGCACCACACCGGTACCGTCTTCGGTGGTCACGAAATCACCGGCCACCACCTGAAACGCTTTCTCAGCATCATACAGGGGCTGTATGTACGGCATCAGCTGTTCGTAACGGATGCCTACCAGCTGCTTGCCGGTAAATTCCTGAACAATTTCAAATGGAATGTTTTTGTCACCCGGCTTGTAATCGGCCAGCGGCAGGTCTTTATTCTTCTCGGAAAAGTATTTTCCAATCAGATCTTTCGCCAGCACCACGCTGATGGGCTTATACGTGTAGGGATTGAACGTATTAACCTGCACATAACTAATCTTCTCACCAATCGCCAGGGCGGTGTTTGAAGGCAGCGTCCATGGCGTTGTGGTCCAGGCCAGAATGAATACGCTCCGATCGTCAGCAGCCGAGGTAAAAAGAAATTCAGACCGGTTGTTCCTTATGACGGCAAACTGGGCAACGATGGAAGTATCCTTCACATCCCTGTAGCAGCCCGGCAGGTTCAGTTCATGCGAACTCAATCCTGTGCCGGCAGCCGGTGAATAGGGCTGAATGGTATAGCCTTTGTACAGCAGACCTTTGTTGTAGAATTGCTTCAATATCCACCACAGCGATTCAATGTATTTTGGTTCGTAGGTGATGTACGGATCATCGAGGTCAACCCAGTAGCCCATTTTCAGGGTGAGGTCATCCCACTGGTCTTTGTACATCATCACCGTTTCCCGGCATTTCCGGTTGTATTCTTCGATGGAGATTTTCTTACCGATATCGTCTTTGGTAATACCGAGTTGTTTCTCTACCTGCAGTTCTACCGGCAGGCCATGCGTATCCCATCCGCCTTTTCGTTTTACCTGGTAGCCTTGCAACGTTTTAAAGCGGCAGAAAATGTCTTTCACTGTACGCGCCATCACGTGGTGGATGCCGGGTGTTCCGTTAGCGGATGGCGGCCCCTCATAAAAGGTGAAGGCCCGCGAACCATCGCGGTTGGCCACCGATTTCTCAAAGATTTTTTCGCGCTTCCAGTACTCCAGCATGTCGGAGCCCAGTTGAGCGTAATTCAAATCAGCATGTTCTTTATAGGTTGCGCTCATCGCTTCAAGGTCATCGCCTGAGGGTTGATATTCAGGAAAATAAGAGCGCAAAGATAGGGACGAAACTTAAATAACGAAGGCAGTTTGCCGGAGGCTTTTAGATGCCGGAGCTGCCCGAAAGAAGTGTCTTTCGGTTATTCGGCCGAAGGATGCTGGTTGTGAATTTTAATCTTCTTCAGATCGATCTCTTCGTCTTCACTTTCCAGGTAGAAATCCGGATCCACCTGGTCAATCAGCTGAATTTCATCCTTCTGCAGTTTCTTCCGGTCGAACGTCATGATCAGGGAAGGCAGCAGGATGAGGTTGGTGAACATCGATATGAACAGGGTAACGGAAGTCAGTAACCCTAATGCAATGGTTCCGCCAAAGGAGGAGAACGTAAAGATGATGAAGCCAGCGAGTAAAACAATGGAGGTATACACCATACTCTTACCTACTTCCATGATGGAGGCACTGACCGCTATCGGAATAAAAAACTGCTTGGCGTGCAACTCCTGCCGGTATTTGGCCAGAAAGTGGATGGAGTAGTCAACGGAAATACCAAAGGCGATGCTGAAGATGAGCACGGTGCTTGGTTTGAGCGGCACACCGAAATAGCCCATCAGCGAAGCTGTGAGCATCATCGGAATGATGTTCGGGATGAGTGAGATCAGAATCATCCGAATATTGGCAAACAACAAGCCCATGGTTACAGCAATCAGGGCGAAGGCGAGCAACAGGCTGCCTTTCAGGTTATCGATCAGGAAGGAGTTGCCTTTGATGAATAAGGGTGTTGTGCCGGTGATACGGAGGCTGATGTCGGTTCCGTCAAAGATCTGATGGATACGGGGCTGGATCACCTGGTTGATGAGGCTGTCCATTTTATCAGATCCGATGTCAGCTACCTGCATGGAAATGCGCATGGTCTGCAGGGTAGTGTCGACAAACGACTTGAACAATCCGGAGGCATCCGATTGTCCTTTCAGGTACGGAAGAATAAAGTTCCGTTCGCGGTTATCCGGCAACGAGTAGCGGGCCGGATTGTTATTGTAGAAAGCCTGCTTGGAGGCCTTGACGAAACTAACAATAGAGATCGGCCGCGAGATGGGTTTGAGGGAGTCGAGGAAATTTTCAAACTCATCCAGTTTCTGCAGGTTCTTCACATCGATTACACCCCTGCGCTTGCCGGTGTCCACCACGATTTCCAGGGGCATAACTCCGCTGAAGTTTGCCTCGAAAAATTTCAGGTCTTGTTTTTCCTTGCTCTCTTCCGGCAGGTCATCTACCATGAAGGACACGGTGTGGATGCGGTAGATGCCTACGATGGCGAAGATGATCAGCAGCACGGTAACGGCATAGATGAATGTGCGCTGACGGTGCACCAATACATCAATAGCCGACAAAGCTTTGTCCAGGAGTTTGAAATCCATGTGACGCAGATGCTTGGCGCTGGGCGGAGGCATCCAGGAAAATACTCCAGGGATCAGGATCAGGCTCACCACGAACGTGGCCATCACATTGATACCGGCCACGATACCGAATTCGCGAAGGACGGTGATATCAGCGGTCAGCAGCACCAGGAAACCAATAGCTGTGGTGAGGTTGGTGAGAAAGGTGGCCATCCCGATTTTCTGGACCACGCGGCTGATGGCCAGCATCTTGTTGCCGTGTGATGCAAACTCGCTGTGGTATTTATTCATCAGGTAAATGGCATTGGGTATGCCAATCACAACGATGATGGGAGGAATCATCCCGCTCAGCAGCGAGATCTTATAGCCGAATAAAACAATCGTGCCAAGCACCCACACCACCACAATGCCGATCACAATGATCGGGAAGATCATGGCCCGGAAGGAGCGGAAGAAAATGAGAAGGATAACAGCCGTAACCGCGATGGAAAGGCCCAGAAAGATTTTCAACTCTTGGCTGACTTTCTGTGCTATGACCGACCGGACAAACGGCAAACCGGCATAGTGAAGATCAATACCGGTGGCGTAGGTAAAGAAGCCCCCCTGCTTGATGATCTCATTGGTAACGTCCATGCGCCTGGACGAGTTGAGGTAATCTTTGTTGATTGAGATCAGCACAGCAATGGCACCGTTCTGCTGGTTGACAATCTGCCCGAGATAAAACTTCTGTTTTTTGGCCTCGGTCAGCAAACTGTCAAGTTCTTCCTGCGAACGGATTTTTCCGGGAAAAATATCGATCAGCCTGAACTGCTTGTTGGCAGTGTCTTTCACCATCATTTTGATTTGCGGCAAAGAGATTACCTCATTGACTCCGGGTATCTGCCGAACCGCTATACAGAATTCACGCAGTTTTTCGAAGTTCCTGTATTCATAGATGGAGCTGTCGCGCAAACCTACCGCCACAATACTGCCGTCTTCCCCGAACTGCTCACGGAATTTGGTAAAGAATAACTGTTCAGGATCGTTGGAAGGAACCGTGCCCCGAAAGTCGTAGCTCATTTCGATCTTGCGTCCGTGATAGCCCATAAAAACAGTGATCAGGGCAATCAGAATGAAGAGCGGAAGGCGATATTTAATAATGTAGTGGGCGAGTCTTCTCCACATAGGTTTACGGATGAACCGCGATGATCAATCAGGGGCTAAAACTAATGATTTTGCACCAAAGTAAGCCTTTCACAAAGGATAATCGGGGCTCCTGACGGAAGACTGGTTAAAGCCTTAAAAAGCCTTTTGTAACAGGGATCGAAAATGCTTGCCTTTCGCTGGTTCGGGGGATGATCATGTTCAACATCATCCCCGGCCAGTTAAATGCTCTTCAACAGGTTATTGATGGAGCAGGCATCCGTTAACGTGTCTTTTAGGGAAGCGATTGATACGCGGTCCTGCGCCATGCTGTCGCGGTGGCGAATAGTAACCGTGTTATCGGTTAGTGTCTGGTGATCAACCGTTACGCAATACGGTGTGCCGATAGCATCCTGCCTGCGATAGCGCTTACCGATGGCATCCTTCTCTTCGTAGAAACAGCGCACATGGAATTTCAACTCGTTCATGATCTCCATGGCTTTCTCCGGAAGCCCGTCTTTCTTCACCAACGGCAATATGGCCACCTTATTGGGGGCTAGTGGTGCGGGAATGCGCAGCACTACGCGTTCGCTGCCATCGGCCAGTTTTTCTTCCTTGTACGAAGCGGAAAGCACAGCCAGGAACATACGGTCTAATCCGATGGATGTTTCCACCACATAGGGAATGTAGTTCTGATTGTCTTCCGGATCGAAGTATTGCATCTTCTTGCCCGAATAGTTTTCGTGGTTTTTCAGGTCGAAATCGGTGCGTGAGTGAATGCCTTCCAGCTCGCGGAATCCCATCGGGAAATTAAACTGGATGTCGCAGGCTGCGTTGGCATAGTGCGCCAGGTTCAGGTGGTCGTGATAGCGGTAATTTTCTTCACCAAGACCCAGTGCCTTGTGCCACTTGAGGCGCTTGGCTTTCCAAAACTCGTACCACTGCATTTCTTCACCCGGCTTCACAAAGAATTGCATCTCCATCTGTTCAAATTCACGCATCCGGAAGATGAACTGCCGCGCAACAATCTCGTTGCGAAAGGCTTTGCCAATCTGGGCAATACCAAAAGGAATTTTCATCCTTCCGGTCTTCTGCACGTTGAGGAAGTTCACAAAAATTCCTTGCGCGGTTTCGGGGCGCAGGTAGATTTTGTTGGCATCATCAGCAATAGAACCCATCTCGGTGGAGAACATCAGATTGAACTGCCGCACATCGGTCCAGTTGCGTGAACCGGAAATCGGATCAGCAATCTCCAGGTCGATGATGATTTGCTTAAGGGCTGCCATATCTCCGTTGCCCATGGCGGTTTTCAGGCGGTCGTTGATCTCGTCAATCTTTTTCTGGTACTCCAGCACCCGGGCATTGGTGCTGACAAACATCGCACGGTCGAAATTTTCAAATCGTTTGGCCGCTTTTTCCACCTCCTTCTCGATTTTCTCTTCGAGTTTTTCTATGACGCCCTCAATGAGCTGATCAGCACGATACCGCTTTTTGGAATCCTTGTTATCGACCATTGGATCATTGAACGCATCCACATGCCCCGATGCTTTCCAGGTGGTGGGATGCATGAAAATGGCCGCGTCAATGCCCACGATATTATCGTGGAGCATCGTCATGAATTTCCACCAGTAATCCTTGATGTTGTTTTTTAACTCAGAACCGTTTTGCCCGTAGTCATAGACAGCGCTGAGACCGTCATAGATTTCACTGGAAGGAAAAATGAACCCGTATTCTTTCGAGTGGGCGATAATATTCTTAAGCAGATTGTCTTCGTTAGCCATAGGGCGCAAAGATACTTTTTCACCCTTAGTAAGCGCTCTATAGACATCAATTTTTATTCATGCTGATGATGGCAAATGCGTTATCCAATTAATGAAGGAAAAAATTCCTGTACTATAGACAGGAAGGAATTGCCTTGTTTCAGAACACCATTCGGTCCAGCCATTCCTCGAACTCATCAGAAATTAGTTAACTTATCGCGACTGTTAGTATGCTGTTCAAAACCCTTGGCCTGGCTATTGCTTTTTCGCCCCGCGCGCAGGCGTTGTTGTGTGAAGCTGCGCGCCTGAAGAAACTTTTTCAGGCACAGCTCATCCTTATCCATGTGGGCAAGAAAGGACAGGAAGAAGAACGGGTGATGAGCAAGCTGCTGGCCATGGCCGGCCTTCAACCCGATGAGGTTGTTCTCAGCTGGCGTGCAGGTGATCCGGCCCGGGAAATCCTCAACGCTTGTCATGAACATAATATAGAGCTCGTTATTACCGGTGCTTTGAAAAAGGAGGGATTCATTCAGCACTACCTCGGTTCTGTAGCGCGCAACATTTTGCGCAGATCAAACTGCTCTGTGCTCACCATTATTCAACCGGCATTAATACCTGAACCATTCAGGAATATTGTTGTCGATGCAAGTGAAGAATCTGCATTACGGGAAACGCTTACGGCTTCCTGTTCCATCGGCAGGTTGGAGCAGGCCTCCTGGTTACATGTGGTTCGGGAGATCAAATTATACAGTTTAACCATGGCAACGGCTGCACAAGCCTCCGAAGACGAATACAACCGGTTGCGGCAGCAATTGATCAACCAGGAAGTAGACAGTGTACAACAACTGCTCATGACTATTCCGCACAAGGGGCTTAAAGTAAACATCAAAGTAATTGCCGGTAAGAGCGGATTTGAAACTGCACAGTTTGCCCGGCAAAAGAAAGCCGATTTATTAATAGTACATGCCCCGCAGCGGAAGTTCTCGTTCTTTGATCGGCTATTCCCGCACGACCTGGAATATGTTTTTGCCGATCTGCCTTGCAATCTGCTGGTACTGCGCCATGGGCAGGGAAAGGAGAAGTCTTATGAGTAAGCTCAGTCAGCATGAAATAATGTCTTTACTGCTGCAGCTGAGTATCATGCTGCTTGCGGGACGCATACTTGCTGAAGCGGCACGCAAGCTAAAACAACCAGCAGTTATTGGGGAGATACTGGCAGGGATTATTCTTGGTCCTACTATACTGGGCATGATTTCACCGGATGCGTTTAACCAGCTGTTTCCGGTGGGCACTTCCGCTGTCGTACTCGATGGCTTCGTGCAGGTAGCGGTGGTTATGCTGCTGTTTATTGCCGGCCTCGAAGTAGACCTCCACATTGTTTGGCAACAAGGCAGGCCGGCAACGATTACCAGTCTGTTCGGATTGGTTGTGCCCTTTGCTTTTGGTTTTTTCTTACCCTATTTCTTTCCTGATTTTTTTGGTTATGCCGATGAGGGCAAACGGCTTGCGTTTGCGCTGTTTATGGGCACTTCCATGGCCATTACAGCCTTGCCGGTCATCGTCCGCATTCTGATGGACCTGAATATTTTCAAATCACGCATGAGTATGCTGGTAATTTCTTCGGCCATGATCAATGATTTAATCGGCTGGTTGATTTTTTCTATCGTTCTGGGCATGATCGGCAAGGGGCATCAGAATCTTTCGCTAGTCAACACTGTGCTGATGACCATCGGCTTTACGGCTGTCATGCTGACGTTCGGCCGCGGCCTGATTAACCGGGTGCTGCCTTGGATCAATAAAAAACTGGCCTGGCCTGGCGGGCTGTTGTCAGTATCCCTTGCCTTGTGTTTTCTCGCGGCAGCAATGACAGAGTTTATCGGTATTCATGCCATCTTCGGTGCGTTTATTCTGGGCGTGGCTTTTGGAGATTCTGAACACATGAGTGAGCGCGCTAAAGAAATTATCCATCAGTTCATTAATAACATATTTGCACCGTTGTTTTTTGTCTCCATCGGATTGAAAGTAAACTTTGCCGCCAACTTTGATCCGGTACTTACGCTGATCATTCTGGTTATTGCCTTTGCTGGAAAAATTCTCGGTAGCGGCTACGGTGCACGCCTAAGCGGCCTGGCCTGGAATGAGTCATTGGCCGTAGGCTTTGGCATGAATGCACGCGGTGCCATGGAAATCATTCTTGGTCTCATCGCGCTCGATAATGGCCTGATTGATGAGCGTGTTTTTGTTTCCCTCGTGATTATGGCGTTGGTCACTTCCATCACCAGCGGACCACTGATGAAATGGAGTTTGAGCAGATCATGGAAGACATAAGCGGCCTCTGTTAAAAGCCATTTTTCTTAAGGTGTTTTTCTGTTAATGGGATCAATGCGATTAACCCCAGGCAGAGGATGACACAATATGCCAGCAGTGACGTTTCTTCGTCAACAGCAACATAGAGAATACCTTGCACCGGCACTAACGCGCAGGCCAGGATGAACATCATTCGTGCGCTGAAAGAATTGGCGAGTTTCCAGGCATCAATGCTGCGCATGGAACGCGATGTACGATAACCATAAACGGAGTTGATTTCTTTGGGCGGAAACCGCAGATAAAGATAACTGATGCCCAGCATCAACATGGCCGAGCTAAGGTGGAGCGCAGCAAAGATATTCATTGACATTACTGCAACTCCAGCTCCACTACGGTATCAAATTCTTCCCGTTTGTTTTTCGGTATCCGCAGGGTAATGCCATACTCATTCTGAACAAATTTCACCGGAGTCTGATCGCTGAACAGTTTGGCCGATTTTATTTTTCGTCCCCAGGCCGGCAACAGCAACGATTCATCCTGCCAGTTCAGCACATGCACATAGACTTTATTACCCTTAACAGTAGTTACGCCCCAGTCGCGCGGAGTCAGCGGGCCGCCACGGGTGCCATAGATGGTAGCGCCATATTTTTTCAGCCACTCTCCCATTTGGAGTAAGCGTTCCTGATGTTCCGGTTGAATGCGTCCGTCCGGCATCGGGCCCACATTCAGCAGGAAGTTAGCGTCATAACCAGCGGCCTTCACCAGGTATTGTATAAGATCTTTGGTACTCTTGTGTTTATCATCACGAATGTTGAATCCCCAGGAGTTGTTGATGGTCTCGCAGGTTTCTTTAGGTAACGTGCCGATTTGTTGCTCAGGAGCAAAACCAGTGGTATTGTGGCCAGGCAAATCTTTTTCGAACATCTGGAAATCTTCTCCTTCGTAGGGAGGCATGTGATGGTTGCTGCCCAACAAAGCTCCCGGCTGCAGGCGGTGAATCAGCTTATAGGTTTGCTCCAGCCGCCAGTCAGCATCTTTTTTATCCCACATACCATCGAACCAGATACCGGCAACATCTCCATATTCAGTAAGAAGTTCGGTGAGTTGAGCATCCATATAATCCAGGTAGGAATACCAGTTGCCGGATTCCGGTCGTCCCGTATAGGAACCACCGGTAAATCCGCGCGGGAAATAATCGGGATGGCGCCAGTCGAGTTGGGAATGGTAGAAGAATAATTTCAAACCTTCTTCCCGGCAGGCTTCGGCCAGCATCTTCAGAATGTCTTTCCTGTAAGGTGTTCGATCAACAATGTTGTAGTCGGATACTTTGCTGTGCCACATGGCAAATCCATCGTGGTGCTTGCTGGTGATGGTGATGTATTTCATGCCGGCTGCTTTTGCCAGTTTCACCCATTCGCGGGCATCGAAGGCAATCGGATTGAAAAAAGAGGGCAGCTTTTCATAGGTCTTGATAGGAATCTGCTGGTTGTTCATCACCCATTCACCGGCACCGAGTACGCTGTAAACGCCCCAATGAATAAACAAACCGAAACGTGCATCCTGAAACCACTCCCGGTTTTTCAGGTTTTCCGGAGAAGGCTCATACTTCCATTGTCCTGACGCAGTCGTTATGATGATCATGGGCAGGATCAGTACAAGGTACAGGGCTGTTTTTTTCATCGTATTGGGTTTAAGAGATTCTGATGGAAATTACGTTGACGGAGGAAGATTACAAACTTTTTGCGCGGTTCCAGTACGCATCCATTTCTGCCAGTGTCATCTCACCCATTATTTTCCCGTCTTTGGCCGATTCCTGTTCGAGGTACTGAAAGCGTTTGATGAATTTTTTATTGGTCCGTTCCAGGGCTTCCTCCGGATCTATTTGTATGAAACGCGCATAGTTTACCAGTGAAAAAAGCAGGTCACCAAACTCGGCTGTGGCTTTTTCACGGTCAATGGTTTCGGATGAGGCCGCATTGAATTCAGTTTTGAATTCCCGCATTTCTTCCTCCACTTTTTCCCATACCTGTTCCTTCTTTTCCCAATCAAAACCCACACCTCTTGCTTTGTCCTGAATGCGAATGGCTTTAACCATGGCAGGCAGCGATTTCGGCACTCCCTCCAACACCGATTTATTGCCGGTTTTCAGCTTGATTTTTTCCCAGTTTTCCTTGACCGTTTTCTCATCGGTGGCTACCACATTTCCGTAAATGTGGGGATGTCGCTCAATCAGTTTGTCGCAGATAGCGTTCAGTACATCGGCAACATCAAAGAGTCCCATTTCAGAAGCAATGCGCGCATAAAAAACATTGTGCAGCATCAGGTCGCCCAGCTCTTTTTTCACTTCCGCATAATGCCCATCCAGGATTGAATCCGACAGCTCGTACGTTTCTTCGATGGTCAGGTGGCGAAGGGTTTCCATGGTCTGCTTTTTATCCCATGGGCAATTCTCGCGCAACTCGTCCATAACGGTGAGCAGGCGATCGAAAGCAGCCAGTTTGGCTGCACGGTTTGGGTCAGGTTGTGACAGTGTTTTTTTCATTTGAGCCATAAAACTTAACGGATCGGGAAGGTGTTGTATCTTTGCACAAAGTAAAGATTTCTCAATTCCTCAGGTTTAACTTTTTCTTACGGCATGGCTGTTTTTCTGCTCACACTCGGTGTATTAGGTCTCTTCTTCATCCTGATGTCGGTCAGGTTGATTTTTATTAAAGGCGGTGAATTCAAAGGCACCTGCGCATCGCAAAGCCCCTTTCTGAACAAAGAAGGTGCTACCTGCGGGTACTGTGGTAAGACATTGTCTTCGGCTGATCAGGCGTGCGGTAATCCGGAAGGTGCAGGTGAATTACCCGAAATCAAGCGCAAGCAAACGGTGTAGATTTTACCTGTCAGACTTACCATTCAACACATCCTGCTTTTATTATCTTTGACCTCCAACCCTCTTAAATTTTTTTGTTGTGGCTTTAATTAAATCGATTTCCGGTATACGCGGCACCATCGGTGGCCGAACCGGTGATAATCTTACTCCGATCGATATCGTCAGGTTTGCATCTGCCTATGGCGCCTGGCTGAAAAAGAAACATAAGTCGGTAAAAGTGGTTATTGGCCGCGATGCCCGCCCGTCCGGTGAGATGGTCAGTACGCTGATCACCGCAACGCTTCGCGGATTGGGAATTCATGTGGTCGACCTGGGCCTATCTACCACACCTACTGTAGAAATTGCCGTGCCTCTTGAAAAAGCGCAGGGCGGTATTATCGTAACAGCCAGCCATAATCCGGTACAGTGGAATGCGCTCAAGCTGCTCAATGAGAAGGGAGAATTCTTGTCGGCACAAGACGGTGAAGAAGTCCTCTACCTGGCATCAAGTGAGGATATTGAGTTTGCCCCGGTTACGAAATTGGGCAAGTATGAACAAAACGACACGTACCTGCAGAAACACATCGACATGGTACTGGCGCTGCCGCTGGTTAATGCCGAAGCCATCCGCAGCAAGAATTATTCGGTAATCGTTGATGCGGTGAACAGCACTGGCGGACTGGCGATTCCCCTGCTGTTAAAACAGATGGGCGTAAGCGTGAAGGAATTGTACTGTGAACCTACCGGGCAGTTTCCGCATAACCCTGAACCCTTGCCGGAACATCTCGGTGAAATCAGCCGGGAGATCAGCAAAGGCAAGTTTGACTTGGGCATTGTGGTTGATCCCGATGTTGACAGGCTGGCCTTACTGTGTGAAGACGGAACTCCGTTCGGTGAAGAATATACGCTGGTAGCTGTAGCAGACTATGTGCTGGCCAACCGAAGGAAAAAACTTGGCAATACAGTTTCCAATTTATCGTCAACACGAGCGCTGCGTGATATTACAGAAAAAGCAGGTGGTCAATATTTTGCCGCTGCAGTCGGTGAAGTGAATGTGGTGCAGGCCATGAAAGAACACAAGGCTATCATTGGCGGTGAAGGAAATGGAGGAGTGATTTATCCGGAACTTCACTACGGGCGCGATGCGCTGGTAGGTGTGGCACTCATACTGTCGCACATGGCTACTTCCAACTTGTCAGCATCGCGCCTGCGCGCACGGTATCCGCGCTATTTTATTTCCAAGAATAAGATTGAGCTGACAGCCGGACTGAACGTGGATGCCGTGCTCGATGCCATTCGCGAAAAGTACAAGAAGCAGCCCATCAACACAATCGATGGGGTAAAGATCGAATTCGATAAGGAGTGGGTTCACCTGCGCAAATCCAATACGGAACCGATCATCCGCATCTATGCCGAATCCGACCTGGAGGCGAAGGCCGATCACCTTGCACGGAAGATCATCATGGACATCAAGGAGATTGTTTCCGCCAAAGCGGAAGCCTGACCGATACGTTTATAGTATTCGGTCAAAGTAGACTACCTTTGATCCGAAGTCCATATGCGTATTTATCTTGACAATGCGGCAACAACGCCCCTCGATCCCGAAGTATTTGAGGCGATGGTTCCTTTTCTGAAGGAGGAATACGGCAATCCGTCATCAACACATGCACAAGGCAGGACAGTTCGTGCTGCCATTGAAAAGGCCCGCAAGCAGATTGCGGAATGGATTAATTGCACACCCGGAGAAATAATCTTCACCTCCGGTGGCACAGAAGCCAATAACACCATCCTTAGCGGAGCTGTTGATGCCTTCTCTATCCGCCATGCTATTACATCACCCGTTGAACATCACGCGGTATTGCATACACTGGAAAAAATGGTTCATGACAGAAAGTTGCAACTTCATTATGTGAAGCTCGATGAATGCGGGCATGTTGACCTTGCACACCTGGATGAATTACTTCATCAGTATCCAGGCGCACTGGTTTCATTGATGCAGGCCAACAATGAAATAGGCAATCTGCTCGACATCGAAGAAGTTTCCGCGCGTTGCCGGCATTACCAGGCCTTTTATCATACGGATGCTGTTCAGGGAGTGGCCCATTATCAGCATAATCTTCAGCAGCAACAAGTGAGTGCGTTATCGGCAGCGGCACACAAGTTTCATGGTCCGAAGGGTGTAGGGTTCATGTTCATCCGCAAAGACAAAAAGATACAATCCTTATTGCAAGGCGGCCCGCAGGAACGCAGCATGCGGGGAGGTACTGAAAATGTCTATGGCATAATCGGTATGGCTAAAGCACTGGAGATTGCCTACCGGAATATGGATGAGCAGGCGAGGCATATCTCCAACCTGAAGAGTCACATGATTCTACGCCTGCAGGAAACCATTCCGGGTGTGCGTTTTCATGGTGACTCAGCCAATCTTGAGCGCAGTCTTTACACCGTGCTTAATGTGAGTCTTCCAGAGTCTGGCGAAAATGATATGTTGTTGTTCAATCTCGATCTGCAAGGCATTTCGGTTTCCGGAGGCAGTGCGTGTTCCAGCGGGGCAGCAAAAGGTTCGCATGTGCTGGATGCCTTGTATCCTGGTTCAAAGCGAACTGCTGTACGTTTTTCATTCAGCAAATTCAATACAACGGAAGAGATTGATCGCGCGGTAAATATTCTTGCTGATTTTTGCCGTGTAACGGCCTGATCAGCTCACCGCATGCACGCGGCTCCCAAAGCGTGTGATGATTTCCTGCTCCAGTGATTCCCGATGATCCGGATGGGCGATACGCATCAGTTCATACGCACGCTGGCGAAGATTTTTTCCATACAGATAGGCCACACCGTACTCCGTCACCACATAATGAACATGGGCACGTGTAGTCACCACCCCGGCACCCTGTTTCAGGAAGGGGACTATCTTCGATGCTCCTTTTGAAGTAACAGATCCCATGGCGATGATGGGCTTACCTCCTTCCGACAGCGCGGCACCGCGAATAAAATCCATCTGCCCACCAACACCGGAGTATTGATAAGTGCCGATTGAATCGGCACACACCTGTCCGGTTAAGTCGATCTCGATAGCGCTGTTGATGGCGACCACACGCGGATTGGTGCGGATGATGCGTCCGTCATTAACATAGTCTGCTTCGAGGAAAGCAAACAACGGGTTGTCATCCACAAAGGAATATAAGTCCCGGGTACCCAGCGCAAATGAAGTAACCGTTTTCCCGCGGTGTTTCTTTTTGTACTTGTTGGTGACAACTCCTTTTTTAATAAGATCAATGACACCATTCGAGAACATCTCGGTATGAATGCCCAGGTCTTTACAATGAGTAAGACTCTGCAGAACGGCATCGGGAATGGCGCCAATGCCCATCTGCAAGGTGCTGCCGTCTTCGATGAGTTCGGCAATGTACTTGCCGATCACACGGTCAGACTCCGTCATGCAGGCAGCATAATTCAGCTCCGGCAGGTTGTCATCGGTTTCTACCAGCGTATGCACCTGGTGAATATCAATAATGCCGTCACCGTGGGTGCGCGGCATATTGGGGTTTACCTGGGCGATGATGTGCTTCGCATATTTCGCAGCGGCACGCGCCACATCGACCGAGACACCCAATGAACAGAGGCCGTGTTTGTCAGGCGGGGATATATGCAGGAAGGCCACATCCAGCGGCATGATACCTTTTTCAAACAGCCGCGAGATTTCACTTAAAAAGATTGGAACATAGTTGCCCCGTCCCTGGTTGATGGCTTCACGGATATTTTGCGAAACAAAGAGGGAATTGATGTAGAAACTGTCGGCATATTCGGGTTTGGCCAGTTCCAGTTCGCCTAAGGTGCTTACTGCAATCAACTCCACATCCTTCAGTTCGGAGGCACGCCTGGCCAGAGCTCTGAGTAATCGCTGTGGTGTTGCAGCACTTCCATGCAGAAAGACGCGCTGTCCGGACTTGATCACTTCGACCGCTTCACGTGCGGATACAATTTTCGGATACATCGTGCCGCTAAAATAAGGGATCAAATTTCTTTTTCCATCCCGTTCATTGGAATGATTTACGTCAGCTAATTCCATAATTTAACAACATGAAAGCGAGGGTTTCAATCATTGGTTCAGGCAACCTGGCGTGGCATCTGGCGCCTGCGCTTGATAATGCCGGTTTTTCTGTTCGTGAAGTGTACAGCAGGCATCCGGCTCATGCAGAGGCATTGGTGGAACGATTGTATGAGGCATCAGTGAAAGCAACACTTGATTTCTCCACCAGTGAGTCTTTTGTATTTATTGTGGCTGTGACCGATGATGCCATTGCCGATGTGGCCCGTGAAATCATCCTGCCGGAGAATGGTTTGCTCGTGCATACCAGCGGCAGCCAGCCGCTGTCAACACTCGGGTACGCAGCTGCGGCTTCAACCGGTGTTTTTTATCCGCTGCAGACATTCAGTAAATCACGCGCAGTGGACTTTGCCGATATACCGGTGTTTGTTGAAAGTGAGTCAGCTGAATCGGAAGCACTGTTACTGGGTATGGGCCGGGCCATCAGCAAGCGCGTACATGCAGTCGACTCTGACGCGCGAAAGGCAATTCATCTATCGGCTGTTTTTGCCGCCAATTTTACCAATCACATGATCACCATCGCGCAGGATCTCGCAATGAAACATCAATTGAATTTTGACTGGTTTGTTCCGCTCATTGCAGAGACCATTAACAAAGCATTATCCATGGGTCCGCGCGAAGCGCAAACAGGTCCGGCCAGACGCGGTGATTTTGAAATACTCGATAAGCACATGGATATGCTGCAGGAAGATGTGCGGCTGGCGGAATTATATCGTGTCATCAGTCAGCATATTATCGATACATTACCCGACAATTAATAACACATGATCAACAAGTGGATTCTTCGCATCGTGGTGGCACTGGCATTGTTCATTCTGGCTGCTGTTGTTGTTTATTTTATATACCTGCGGCCACAGCCGCTGCCGATTTCTGATGAGGATCGTGCTGCACTAACGCTGATGCCTTTGCCGGCTACACTGAACCTTTCCGGTTCTGAATTTCCGTTGCGTGAAAACTTCGGGCTTATCATTGAAGGACCGGAGGATGACATTGTACTGGAAGCTACGCTGCGGTTGAAAAACAAGCTGGCACAGCGTACCAATAGGTTATACCTCGAAGATGGCAAAGACCTGGTCATCCGCTTTGACTCAGCCACATTCGCAGTGCAACCGGTTTACACGAATGAATCGTACAAACTAACCATTACACAAAGGGGTATTCAGTTGGAAGCCGTTTCCGGATACGGTGTTCTTCGCGGTCTCGAGACACTGTTGCAGTTGCTGAAGGAGACACCGCAGGGATTTGCCTGGCCTACAGCAGTGATACAGGATGAACCACGCTATCCCTGGCGCGGGCTGATGATTGATGTCTGCCGGCACTGGATTCCGAAAGAAGTTATTCTGCGAAATCTCGATGCGATGGCGGCTGTCAAAATGAATGTACTGCACTGGCATCTCAGCGAATACCAGGCGTTTCGGGTGGAGTCAAAAGTATTTCCGCGCCTGCATGAATTGGGTTCCGATGGAAATTATTATTCGCAGGATGATGTACGCGAAGTGGTGGCATACGCCCGCCTGCGCGGCATTCGGGTGGTGCCCGAATTCGATATGCCGGGGCACACCAGCAGTTTCCTGGTGGGCTATCCGGAACTGGCCGCAGCCCCAGGACCATATCAGCTCGAGAAGGGATTTGGTGTATTCACCCCCGTGATGGATCCCACCCGCGAGGAGGTTTATGATTTTATCGACCGGTTTATCGGTGAGATGGTTACCCTGTTTCCCGATCCGTTTTTTCACATCGGTGGTGATGAAGTCAATTTTGCAGATTGGGACAACAATCCCGCCATTCAGCAGTTCATGAATGAAAATCAGATCGCCAACAACCATGATCTGCAGGCCTATTTCAACCAGCGCCTGGAAAAAATTTTACAGAAACATCAGAAGAAAATGGCCGGATGGGATGAAATCCTCAATCCAAACCTGGGCAAGGACATTGTGGTGCAAAGCTGGCGTTCGCATAAATCTTTGTTTGAAGCGGTACAGCAGGGCAGAAAGGCAATACTGTCGGCCGGATATTACCTCGATCACAAACTACCGGCATCAAGGCATTATGCAGTTGATCCGGAAGTGATGCCCGGTGCTGTATCGATTGAACCGGATTCGCTGCACTGGCAACAATATGATCTCACCATCAAGATCACTGATAATGAAATTAAGACCACAATGGTTCTCTTTGGGGAATCGGATGACCTGCGCGGTTTATTTTACATGATGGATAATGCCACCTCGTTTGAAAAGGCAGAACGGGAAGGTGAAGCATTACGCTTCTCATTCATGTCTGAATTTGGAACCATTAAATTCAATGCCACACTTGCCGGAGATTCCATTCACGGCAAAATGTCGTTGGGTTTACTTGGTTTTCCGTTCTCCGGAGTACGCAGTGGAGGGAATGATGTGACAGGAACAAAGCCACCGCACGTAGAACAAATCAAACCGCTCACTGCTGATGACCGCGCCCGTATTTTAGGTGGAGAAGCAGCGATGTGGACCGAAGTAGTTTCTGCTGCCAATATTGATTCCCGAATCTGGCCGCGCACGGCTGCCATGGCAGAAAAATGGTGGTCTCCGGCTGTGCTGACAAACAACATCCGTGATATGTACCGAAGACTGGAAGCAGTATCCGGTTATCTTGAAACACTAGGGTTGACACACCGCAGCGGACAAACTGCATTGATACAGGATCTGGCGATAGGAAAAGATGCACGCCCGGCAGAAGTGCTGGTGAACGTGTTAGAGGAAGTAAAGTATTATGAACGGCTGATGATGAACCTCACTGCAGAGACCCCGCTTAATGAAGTGGTGGACGCTGCCGCACCTGAAAGCATGTTTGCCTTGCAATTTGATTTTATGGTAGATGACTTCCTGGCCGATCCTCAACACCTCAAAGAGACAGAACGCATACGAGACATGCTTCAACAATGGCGTACAAATCATGAAACGTTTTCTGCAGCAGCCCGGGGAAATAGCCGGCTGGAGAAAATATTGCCGTTAAGTGAAGCCCTGGCTCAACTGGCAGAAGCAGCATTGATAGCAATGGATTATCATGCCGGGAAGTCGCTGACGGATTCACAGAAAAGTCAACTGAACGAAGCCAGCGTGCTGGTTGTAAATCATCATGCCTCAGTGCTGCTGGCTGTTGAAAGTCCGTTGAAAAAACTGATCAGTTCAGCTCTGCGCTGAGGCTGTACTGTGCACATCGGGCAAGCGGTTGAGTCCGCAGGAAATGATCAGTCGGTTGTTTTGGTTGCCGGAATATTCAGGTTCCACTCATATACCTGCTCGGCAATAGTGGTCAGCAGTGACGGATTCTTTTCAAGCACATTGCCGATAACGATCAGGTCGGCTCCGGCCTGAAGTGCAGCCTTTGCCTTATCGGCAGTATCAATGCCTCCACCTACCATCAAGGGTACACGTAATGCTTTTCGTACCGTACTGATCATCCGCGGATTGATCGGCTGCTCGGCCCCGCTTCCCGCATCGAGGTACATGAGTTGAAGCCCCAGCATTTCACCGGCCATGGCGGTGCAGGCAGCGAGGGAATATTTATCATCGGGAATCGGTGTGGTGTTGCTGATGTAGGCTACTGAAGTGATACGCCCGGAATTCACCAATAGGTAACCGGTAGGTAATACCTCCAGTCTGGTGTTTCGGATAATCGGGGCAGCGACTACGTGCTGACCAATCAGCAGCTCCGGGTTGCGTCCGGATATAAGCGATAAAAAAAGGATGCCATCGGCAGCCGGGTCAATCTGCATGGTATTTCCCGGAAAAAGAATAACGGGGATGCTCACCGTATCTTTGATGACGCGCACAATACCCGATAAATTGGTGGTGGTTACCAGGCTTCCGCCTATGAAAAAATAATCCACGCAGTTTTCACTGGCCAGGTTCAGCAATTGATGGAGTTGTGCCGGCTCGGTAACCTTATCGGGGTCGATAAGTACAGCAATTCCTTTACGTCCCTGCGCAGCCTGTTGCTGTAGATTACTTAGTATGCTCATCCGATTGGCGTTGTACCCGTTCTTCCAGGTATTCAATTAGTTTTTCCTTGGCGAGGTTCAACAGAACGACACTGGCTTGTGTAGCCAGAGCGGCACCAATTTTGGTAACAGCCTCCATTACAGGATTGTCCCGGTCATCCGAATCATCTTCCTGGTCGCTGATGACCGATTCATTTTTACGGACATGCGCCTTTGTTTTATTTTTCTTTTTACGCGACCCGGTTACTCCTCTTACGAGAAGATATGTCAGGGCGAGTGCACCGCCCACCAGCAACGCGTTGGTGATTATTTTTTCGGTGCGTTCCGTTAATTGCTGAACGTCACTTTGCAGTTCTTCACGCTGCTGTGCTGCTTTCCTCAGCAGCTGGCTTTTTATGGGGTCGTCCGTTTCCGGTATCATGATGGTCATGTTTGTGGAGTATTTTTTTTATTCCGGCTTCCAGCGAAGTACTGAGGGAGGCACGGAAAACATAGAACACCAGGGCAAGTAATAGGTATAATCCTGCTACGATGGCAAATCCCTCGAATATGCCCACCTTTTCCGATAAATAGTAAGCCAGTGAAAAACTGAGGAGTAGAATGAACAGGGTAAAACATACTGTAATGACCACGATTACTGTCATTTTAGCGGTGGCGCGGGCAAGGTCATCTTTCAGCTCGTATTTAAACAGCTCAAGCCGGGTTTCGATGTATTCATTTACATGATTGAATACCCCCTCCAGCTTAAAGAATTTTAATAGTGTTTCTTTGATCATGGCGTACAGCACAATATACTAGGCAAAGGTCGCAAATAGAACGCAACCGTTAAAAGATTGTTATTTGCGCTCGAAACTTAAGATTTCGCGGGTTTCAACCAGTTTTTTCCCTTCCCAGCGCTCCATGGCCAATACCACCGGATACCGGGCGCTGACATAGACCTTACTGTAAGCGGAATCCGGAGCGTTGTAATACTGCTGGGAGTAAACATAGACTGAGTCGAATACCAGGTCTGAAGCATTTGCGTAGGTTTTCAGTATATCCTGCACACACAATTTGTATTTCCCTTCCCGGTTTTCTCCGTCAAAACAAAATCCCGGTTCATTAAAAGGAATCATCTCCTTGTTGACAAAGAGCACTTTGTTCTTTTTATAAACTGGCAGGATTTCATCCGGTTCATTTGTGTTTCGTCTGTAGATCAGCCACTCGCCTGTGAAGTTATTCAGTTGCTGTTTGGAGATGATCCGGTAGGTGGAGGTTTGCTGTTGAATAGGGTTGGTGATCCGGTAAGTAATTTCAATCACCTCGGTGGCATCGCGGTTCAGGTATATAAGGGAGAATGGCAGGAAGAAGAAAATTACCAGCATATAAACAATACCGGTCAATCGATAACGGATCGTAAGCCGGCCAATACCATTCGCCAACGCAATGGGCAGGTTACGCAGGAATGGAATCGGAAAGAAGATCAGGACACCAATCAAATTAAAGAGAAAGTGGGCAACGGCAATACTGATGGCATTTACGGATCCGGAGTTGAAAAAGGCTGCGATGAACGCGGTAATGGTGGTGCCGATGTTGGCACCCATAATGAACGGGGCTGCTTTACGAAGCAGTACAATCTTCTGTGCTACCAGTGGTACCACTACGGAACTGGTAATTGTGCTGGAACGGATAGCGGCCGTGGTCAGCACGCCCCATAAAAACGAGCCAGGCATGCTGCGAAAAAAGAACCTGCTGAAGTTCTGCGGCTGATTGGCCAGCAGCAGGCCGGAAATAATGCGTCTGAAAAGTAGAATAGAGCCGAAGAGCAAGGCAAACGAGATGATGGCCAGAAGAAAGCCTCCGGGTATCAGGTTGATCAGAAAATCAATAACCGGAGTGAAACCTGACCAGATGGGCTTGGTGGCTGCGCTGCTAACCGGCTTACTGATGGTAAGAAAATTTTCAGTGATGTAGAGTGCGAAATTCGAAAGAAGGCCAAAGTAATACTCCAATGGAAACAAAATAATCACGGTGAGAATGTTGAACATATCGTGATAGGTGCCGGCTGCCACGGCTCGTCTGAATTCTTTCTTCTTGTTAATGAAACCTAATGAAACGATGGTACTGGTAATGGTGGTGCCGATATTGGCGCCCATGATAATGGGTATGGCGCTGTCAAGAGAGATCGCACCGGAAGCGACCAGGGCAACGACCAAACTGGTAACTGTAGAACTGCTTTGGATCATGGCAGTGATCAGCAAGCCAATAAATAGGCCTGTGAATGGATTCGATGTAGCCAATAAAATGGTTTCCGCTGCCGTCTTACCCAGCAACTGAACCGAAGAGATCATCAGGTCAAGCGCAAAAACAAACAGCACCAGGGAGCCGATGATATATAGCGTTTTTTTAACCCGGCTCCAGAGCAAGGCAGGATTCGGAGCGGCAGATGGTGTGTTAGTTTCCAAGCACAGTAATATTCAGCATTACGGATATCATTTTCAACTATGCTGAACAGGTAAAGACTCCAATTCGTGTATTGCTATCCAGGCCATAAGTCCCGGGCCAATTTCAAGGGCATCTTCGTCAATATCGAAAGCAGGTGTGTGAAGGTAGGCGGTAATGCCTTTTTCTTCGTTACGAGTGCCCAGTCGGTAGAAGGATGCCGGAATAACCTGCGAATAGTATGCAAAGTCTTCCGAGCCAAGGCTCAGGTCAAGTTCAATTACATTCTCCTTGCCTACATAGGCTTCTGCCGCTTCACGGATTCGTTTCGTTACTGCCGGATCATTTTGCAGGTAAGGATAGCCGTTGGATATCTCCACCTCACAGCGTCCACCCATGCCTTCAGCAATCTGTTTCGCCATTTTCGTGATGCGGGCCAAACCTTCCCTGCGCCATTCTTCATTCATGGCGCGGAAGGTGCCGGCAATTTTTACTTCATCCGGAATGATGTTGGTAGCACCATCTGCGGTGATTTTACCAAATGTCAGTACAGTAGGTTGTTTGGGTGATGCATTGCGGCTGATGATCTGTTGCAGCGCGATGATTAGGTGTGAGGCAATCACCACCGGGTCGATGGTAAGGTCTGGAGCAGCGCCATGCCCACCTTTACCGATTACTCTCAGATAAATTTCATCGCTGCTGGCCATATACATGCCTTCGCGAAAGCCCACCTTGCCCACAGGCAAAAGCGGAAAAACATGCTGACCGACAATGGATGACGGCACCGGATTTTGCAGTACACCGGCATCGATCATGAAGGAAGCTCCACCCGGATTTTTTTCTTCACCGGGTTGAAAAATCAGCCGCACTGTTCCTTCGAATTCATCTTTTAGTTCATGAAGAATAAAGGCAGTTCCCAGCAGGGATGCCGTGTGGGCATCATGACCACAGGCGTGCATTACTCCAGCGTTGATGGATCGGTAAGGGACATCGTTTATTTCCTGGATGGGTAGGGCATCCATATCCGCACGCAAGGCGATGAGCTTGCTGTCCGGATTTTTTCCTTTTATGGTAGCTACTACACCGGTTTCCTGGTAGGAAAGTTCCGGGTGGGCGTGAAGATGCCTGCGCATCGCAATCACCTGTCGGGCATGCTGTGCGGACAGGAATTTGATCTTTTCGAGCCGGTTCATGGATCAAAAGTACAACACGAAGGGATAACCGCGTGAGTTGTACCAGTGGTTCTGGATTATTTAATAATCCGGTAATCAGCCGGCTATTGGCCGATCTGTATACGGTCCGGTACGATGATGGCTGCAGGAAAATATTTTTTTACCTGCTGAAAATCCTTCTGCGCTTCCAGTTGGGTGAAATAACGCCCAACTTTTACACGAAAGTTGGGCTGGTTGTATTGCACATCGGCTTCCAGTTTGGGCAGGTAGAGCAGCAGGTCTTTTTTGATGTTTAGCGCTTCTTCCCGCTTTAAACCGGAATAAACCTGAATGGTGTAGCCGTCAAGGAACCGCCTGGTCAGGTTGATGCGGTCAATGCTGTCAAGCACGGCATCCACCTGTTTATTGATGGCATGCGTTGGTTCGGTATAGGTACGAACATCGCGCTTCACATTTTCTTCCTGTGAAACGGGTTCTTTATTTACCGGACTGATGGGCGGCCGCGTAGTGCTCAGGTCTTCCTGGTAGCGGCTGCCGTCAGATGCCGAAGCCCTTGTTTTTTGAGGGGGTTGACAGCCCGCACCAACCAGTAAGCCAAGACATCCTATAAGAAGCAGTATGCGTAACATCAATCGATTATTATACAGCGGTTGTTAATAACGTCTTCTTCCACTTTTTTGTATTTCACATCGCGAAGGATGCGTCCGTCTGTGTATTGCACCGATACCTTATCGTTTCGGTTAGCTACTTTCTGCGATTTTACGGGCATTACTTTTTCCTGCGGAGGTCGTCCGGCAGGCGCTGCTTCCTGCTGCCCGCCACTGAGTAGTGAACGCGACTCTTCCTTCTCTTCGCGGAAACGCTGACGGCTCCGGGCACGGGCTTCTTCTACCTGATCGGCCTGCTGCACCGGGATATCCGCTTTCATCAGGAAAGCTATCGTTTCTTCATTCACTTTGCCGATCAAACGCTTGAAGAGTTCAAAGCCCTCAAACTTGTAAATCAGCAGGGGATCTTTTTGTTCATACACCGCTGTCTGCACCGACTGTTTGAGGTCGTCCATATCACGCAGGTGTTCCTTCCATAATTGATCGATGATGGCCAGGGTGATCATCTTTTCCATGGACTTCACCAATTCAGCATTATGGGTTTCCACACACTTTTTCAGGTTGGCAGCAATACCAATGTTTTTGGTGCCATCGGTGAAGGGCACAAGGATGTTTTCTACGGTTGCTCCGCGAGTCTTGTATATTTCTCTGATCACCGGCAATGCCTTTTCGGCTACTATCTTGTTTTTACGGTGGTAATGCTCCAGGGCTTTGTTGTACAAGCCTTCGGCAAGCAGATTTTGCGGAGTTTTTTCAAAGTCTTCCCGTGAAATCTCGTAGTCAAGTCCAAGGATGCTGAGTGCATTGAGGCGAAGGCTTTCATAGTCGTTGGCATTCTTGGCATTGGTAGCCAGTTCCTCGCTGATATCGTTGAGCATGTTGAGTATGTCGAGCTCCAGGCGTTCACCATATAACGCATTGCGTCTGCGCTTATAGATTACTTCGCGCTGGGAATTCATCACGTTGTCATACTCCAGCAAGCGCTTCCGTATACCGAAGTTGTTTTCCTCCACTTTCTTCTGAGCGCGTTCAATGGAGCTTGTCACCATCGAATGCTGGATAACTTCACCTTCTTTAAGACCGAGACGGTCCATGATTTTAGTGATACGCTCCGGCATGAACAGACGCATCAGGTTGTCTTCCAGCGAAACATAAAATTGGGAAGTACCCGGGTCGCCCTGACGGCCGGAACGACCCCGCAGCTGGCGGTCTACCCTTCGTGATTCATGTCGTTCAGTACCGATGATGGCCAAACCACCGGCAGCACGCGATTCAGGTGTGAGCTTAATGTCAGTACCACGACCGGCCATGTTTGTGGCAATCGTAACGGTTCCAGGCTTGCCGGCTTCGGCAACAATTTCTGCTTCGCGCTGGTGCTGCTTGGCGTTCAGTACCTGGTGTTTGATTTTCCGGATCTGAAGCATGCGGCTGACGAGTTCAGAAATTTCAACCGAGGTAGTACCTACCAGTACCGGCCTTCCTTCACCGGTAAGCTTCACAATCTCATCGGCTACAGCATTGAATTTTTCGCGAACGGTTTTGTACACGAGATCGTCATAGTCTTTGCGAGTTACAGGCTTGTTGGTAGGGATGGTCACCACATCAAGTTTGTAGATATCCCAGAATTCACCGGCTTCAGTTTCCGCAGTACCGGTCATGCCCGCCAGTTTATGATACATCCGGAAATAATTCTGCAACGTAATGGTAGCGTAGGTCTGTGTGGCATCCTCCACCTTCACGTTTTCTTTCGCTTCAATGGCCTGGTGTAAACCATCGGAGTAGCGTCTGCCTTCTAGAACACGCCCGGTCTGTTCATCCACAATCTTCACCTTGCCGTCAACGATGATGTATTCGGTGTCTTTCTCGAAAAGCGTATACGCTTTGAGCAGCTGGTTAACACTGTGGATACGCTGCGATTTCACCTGGTAGTCGCGAATGACTTCTTCCTTTTTCTGGAAGCGATCTACTTCGCCAAGGGCCTGGTCTGTTTCAATTTTATTCAGCTCGGTGCCGATCTCCGGCATGATAAAAAATTTCGGATCTTCTCCTTCACCGGTAATCAGGTCGATTCCTTTTTCGGTAAGCTCTACACTATTGTCTTTTTCATCGATGATGAAGTAGAGCGGCTTATCAGCTTCCGGAAGGTTGCGCTTATTGTCCTGCAAGTAAAAGTTTTCGGTTTTCTGCAGGATGGTTTTAATACCCGTTTCGCTCAGAAATTTAATCAGGGGCTTGTTTTTCGGCAGACCGCGGAAGGCACGGAACAGGGCCAGGCCACCGTCTTTTTCATTGCCTTCAGCAATTTGCTTTTTGGCCTGAATGAGGTAATCGGCAACAAGCTTTTTCTGCGCTTCTACCAATTTAAAAATGCGCGGTTTAAGATCGTAAAATTCATGCTGATCGCCTCTCGGCACCGGGCCGGAGATGATGAGGGGTGTTCGTGCTTCGTCAATCAGTACGCTGTCCACTTCATCCACCATGGCATAGTGATGTCCGCGTTGTACGAGTTCCTGCGGGTCGCGCGCCATGTTGTCGCGCAGGTAATCAAAACCGAATTCGTTGTTGGTGCCGTACGTGATATCAGCCAGGTAAGCATTTCTGCGGGCGATGGAGTTAGGTTCGTGTTTGTCGACACAATCAACACGTAAGCCATGAAACTGGAACAACGGGCCCATCCACTCACTGTCGCGCACGGAGAGGTAGTTGTTAACTGTAACGATATGAACACCTCTTTTAGCAAGGGCATTGAGAAACGCGGGGAATGTAGCCACCAGGGTTTTACCTTCACCTGTGGCCATCTCCGAAATTTTCCCTTCATGCAATACGATACCACCAATGATCTGCACATCGTAGTGCACCATATCCCAGGTGACCATGTTACCGGCTGCTATCCACTGGTTTTGCCAGCGGGCTTTATCTCCTTCGATGCTTACATGCTGGTAACGGGCCGCAAACTCACGGTCCATATCGTTGGCTGTAACTTCGATGGATGAATTTTCTTTAAAGCGTCTGGCTGTTTCACGGATGATGGCGAAGGCTTTGGGCAGCACCGTCATCAGCACTTTTTCCAGTTCCTTGTTACGGTCTTCTTCCAGTTTGTCGATCTGGTTGAATATGGATTCTTTTTCGCTGATGTCCAGTTCAGGCTGGTCTTCAATCTGCTTGTGCAGGGCAGCCAGCTGATCATCGATGGATTTCAGGTACTGATTGATTTGCTGCTGCACCTGCTGGGTTTGTGCGCGAAGTTCATCATGGTTCAGTGCGGTAAGGCGCTCCCCTTCCTTGCGGGTCTGCTCCACGAGCGGCATGATGCGCTTGATATCTTTTTCGGACTTGGTACCAAAGATTTTTGCAATGAATTGTAGCATACGAAAAAATAATAACGACTCTCCAACACGGGTCTAAGCCCACCTCTGAAAGAGCGTCAAAGTTAATTTGTTTTTGGGATTTGGGGGGTGCAATTATAGCTCCAAATCGCCCTGAAAGACCATTTTGGCAGGGCCGATGAGATAAATACCGGTAAATGAACGATCTGTCCGGTTTTTTTCAAATTCTACTGACAAATCACCGCCTGGGGTCTTTACTGTTACCGGTGAAGTATAGCCATGTTGGGAAGCGGCCAACGCGGCAGCGGTGACACCTGTACCGCATGATAGCGTTTCATTTTCAACACCGCGCTCATAGGTACGAACATAAATAGTGTTGCCAGGCAGCAACTCAACGAAGTTCACATTCGTGCCATTTCGTTCAGCAAAAGCAGCATTATAACGGATGGATCTCCCTTCCTCCGCGACTGGATAATTTTTAACATCATCCACGAAACGGATGTAGTGTGGTGAACCTGTATCGATGAATACGTCTTGATTAAAGTAAATCACTTCATGAACATCGTTCATGTTCAACCGAACGAGACCGTTGGTTAGTAATTGAGCATCGTGCGCACCATCATAGGCAATAAAGCTGGCATTATCGGAAACAATACCCAAACGGGAGGCAAAACATACTGCCGCACGGCTACCGTTACCGCACAGGCTTTGAGAGCCATCGCTGTTGTAGTAATTGAGTGAAAACGAGAGTGAAGGGTGAGGCTCAATCAGCATGAGACCATCTGCGCCAATGCCGAATTTTCGGTCACACAACAGGCGGATTTCTTCCACCGACAGACGGAGTTCACCCGAACGGTTATCAATCAGGATAAAATCATTGCCTGTGGCCTGATATTTAAAGAAGTGCAACTTCATGTGCAGCCGTTGATGAGGTTATTTCACCTCTTCATAATCCACATATTCCCCGCCTGAAACATTGCCTTTTCGTTTTTCTTTCGGTGGTGCCGTGTCAATGTTCACATTACCGCCCGGATGTTTACCGCGGATGCCTTCCGGATCCTGATACCCCTGCCGAACACTACCGGCAAAGACGCGGAATAAGCCGAGTTTATACAACACGTAGATGAAAAGAACGATAATAAGGAGCAGACGGAGCATGTCTTGTTAACGGCTTAAGTACAAATTCCGTTCACTGTAAATCTTCAGAAAGTAATCATCCATCAGATCGTCAATGAAGTAGATGGACTCACCGGTGGATTTCATTTCCGGCCCGAGTTCCTTATTTACATCGGGAAACTTACTGAATGAGAATACCGGTTCTTTGATGGCATACCCCTTTTTGGTTGGGTTAAACTCGAAGTCTTGGATTTTCTTCTCACCCAGCATCACCTTGGTAGCGTAGTTTACATAGGGTTCATCGTAGGCCTTGCAAATGAACGGCACGGTGCGTGATGCACGCGGGTTGGCTTCGATAACATACACGCGGTCTTTTTTGATAGCGAACTGAATATTGATCAGACCCTTCACTTTAAGGGCTTTGGCAATTTTCTCCGAGTAATACTCCATCTGCTTCACCACGAAATCTCCGAGATTGAAAGGAGGCAGCACCGCATAAGAATCACCGGAGTGAATGCCAGCCGGTTCTATGTGCTGCATGATGCCGATGATGTACACATCTTCTCCGTCACAGATCGCATCAGCCTCGGCTTCTATGGCACCATCAAGGAAATGATCCAGCAGCACTTTGTTATCAGGCAGGTGTTTCCAGATGTCGATGATGTGCGACTCGAGTTCTTTTTCGTTAATGACGATCTTCATGCTCTGGCCGCCCAGCACATAGGATGGACGCACCAGCAACGGGAAGCCGATTTGTTTGGAAGCTTCCAGCGCCTCATCCGGATCGGTGGCTACACCAAATTCCGGGTAGGGAATGCCTAACTCTTTCAGTAAGGTAGAGAAGCGTCCGCGGTCTTCAGCCAGATCGAGCGAGTCGAAGGAAGTACCGATTATTTTGATTCCATACTTATTCAGTTTCTCGGCCAACTTCAGTGCGGTCTGTCCGCCTAACTGCACAATAACTCCTTCCGGCTTTTCGTGCTGAATGATATCGTAGAGATGTTCCCAGAAAACCGGCTCGAAATAGAGTTTATCGGCAATATCAAAATCGGTGGAAACAGTTTCCGGGTTGCAGTTAATCATGATGGTTTCGTAACCGCACTCTTTAGCAGCGAGCACACCATGCACGCAGGAGTAATCAAACTCAATTCCTTGTCCGATGCGGTTAGGGCCGGAACCCAGCACGATCACTTTCTTTCGTGAGGAAGACACTGATTCATTCTCTGCATCAAACGTTGAATAGTAATAAGGAGTCTGTGCTTCAAATTCAGCTGCGCAGGTATCTACAAGTTTATATACACGCTTAATGCCAAGCTCACTGCGTTTCTGGTATACCTCACTTTCCAGGCAATGCAGCAAATGGGCGATCTGCCGGTCAGCAAAACCTTTTTCCTTGGCGGTACGAAGTAAGTCTGCCGGAACTGAGTGCAGATCATATTCCTGGAGTTGGTTCTCCAGATGCACGAGCTCTTCAACCTGTTTGAGAAACCACTTGTCGATCTTGGTGATTTTCTGGATGGTCTTTAAGGGGATGCCAATTTTGATAGCATCGTGTATATGGAAGAGTCTGTTCCAGGTAGGGTTTGCCAGGCTATGCAGCAGTTCATCCTGGTTGCGCAATTCTTTTCCGTCTGCCCCCAAACCATTTCTTCTTATTTCAAGCGACTGGGCAGCTTTCTGGAGCGCTTCCTGAAAATTCCGTCCGATGCCCATCACTTCACCAACTGATTTCATCTGAAGGCCAAGCTTGCGGTCGGCACCCTGAAACTTGTCGAAATTCCAACGCGGTATTTTTACAATGACATAATCAAGTGCCGGTTCAAAATAAGCCGTGGTCGTTCCGGTGATGGCGTTCTTCAGTTCATCCAGGTTATAGCCGATGGCCAGTTTGGCGG
Source organism: Cyclobacteriaceae bacterium (assembly GCA_025455465.1). Classification (GTDB taxonomy): domain Bacteria; phylum Bacteroidota; class Bacteroidia; order Cytophagales; family Cyclobacteriaceae; genus UBA2336. The sequence goes on from JALOMI010000004.1 coordinate 41,440, forward strand.
CCACTTTTGCAATGGGATATCCGGTGGCCTTGGAGGCAAGTGCCGATGAACGTGAAACACGCGGGTTAATTTCAATACCGATGATGTCATCATTTTCCGGATTCACGGCAAACTGCACGTTACACCCTCCGGCAAACTGCCCGATACCATTCATCATTCTGATGGCCAGGTCGCGCATGTTCTGGTAAACGGTATCCGGCAAGGTCATGGCCGGAGCCACGGTAATGGAGTCTCCGGTGTGGATGCCCATCGGGTCGAAGTTTTCGATGGAACAGATGATGATCACATTGCCCCGGTTGTCGCGCAGCAACTCCAGCTCATATTCTTTCCATCCCATGATGCTTTGCTCCACCAGCACTTCGTGAATGGGCGAGGCATGCAAACCACGGTTTAATGCTTCATCAAAATCTTCAGGATTTTCTACAAAGCCACCTCCCGTACCGCCTAGTGTGTAGGATGGTCGTATAACGAGCGGGAAACCGATTTCCTGAGCAATTTCTTTTCCCTGCAGAAAGGAAGTTGCTGTTGCGCCCTTACACACACCGACACCAAGTTCGTGCATTTTCAGCCGGAACTTCTCCCGGTCTTCCGTGGTCTCGATGGCTTTAATGTCTACACCAATGATGCGCACCCCGTAATGCTGCCAGAGGCCGGCTTTATCGCATTCGATACACAGGTTCAGTGCAGTTTGCCCGCCCATGGTTGGTAGTACGGCATCGATGTGATGCTTCTCCAGGATCTCGCGGATGGATTTCTTTGTCAGCGGTTTCAGGTAAACATGATCTGCCGTGACCTTATCGGTCATGATGGTGGCCGGATTGGAATTGATCAGCACCACTTCGATGCCCTCTTCGCGTAACGAGCGGGATGCCTGCGAGCCGGCATAGTCAAATTCGCAAGCCTGGCCGATGATGATAGGACCACTGCCGATGATTAAAATAGAGCGGATACTTCTGTCTCTGGGCATGGATAGGGCTGGGTATGGATAAATTGGGGCAAAAATACTCCCCCCTGCCCAACGCACAAAAGTTTTGGAATAAAAAACCCGGAGTGCAGAAAATGTCTTCTTTTACTCTGTTTTTATGATTTTCCGGATGATGGTATCACCGCGATTGCCGGACAACCGAACAAGAAGCACCCCGGCTGATGTATCGGAAAGATTTAATTCCAGCCGTAAGGTGCCTGATGAGGTGCTTTGTGATGTTGCAAGGACTTCCCAGCCTTGTCCGTTAATAATGCTGATGGTGTAATCCGAAGAAGGCAATGATTCCGCTTCGATCATCAATCGTTGATTATTCAGCGGATTGGGATAGAGTGAAATTTTTTCTCCAGGCATTTCCGGCAGCCCGGTTACGGGATCCTGGATGAACAGGTTGTCGATGGTCCAGCCCCAGCCATTTAATGTTGCATCAGAGAAAAGCCGGAAGCGGATGATCACCTGGTTGCCAGCCTGAAAGTTTCCGTTAGCAATCAGGTTGATAATACGGGTGCGGTACATGGAGGCATTGCCAATGCCCCGGTTCACAAAGGTTATCCCCCAGATCGGTTCCCCTCCCAGAAGGTCATACCCTTCTAAAAAGGGACTCCAGGTTGCGCCACCGTCTTTGGAGCCTTCAACAATCACATAATCTTTAAAGTTGGGTGAACCAAAGTTGGTTCCCAGTGGATGCCCCTCCACGATCACGACCTCATCAAACCGCATATACGGATTGCTTCCGCTTATGATCACCGGTTTTTTTAAGGTATAGCTGAAAGATGAGGTTCCGTTTGTGCCGAAGCCCAGAGGGTAAAAGTGAGCGGAGTGAATAGCGCCATTGGTAAAGCCGGTTGGTTGACCGATGGAGAAGAAGTTGCCCACAAAATCATTCGAAGGAGAATCAAAATTATTGGCATAGGTAGTAACCGGTGTTCCGAAGGAATTAACCGGTACCTGAAAAAATTCTACTGGTGCTGGCGGAAGTGTGGCGGAGTTGCCGGCACTGTCGGTTGCGTTGAAGCGGTATTCCAGCAGTGTGCCGACCGGTAATGCATTTAATCCGGTAAGTGTAAAATTATATTCAGCGGCCGGAGGGAATACCACGAAGTTTGCTTGTTGAATGTCACCGTTGTTGATGCGGTACTCAATATTGAGGTGTTCTATACCGCTGGCATCGGAAGCTGTTGCTGTCAGCGTCAGGGCATCTCTACCGGATACAATATAGTTGGCGTGATTATGTTGTAAAGTGGGCGGTGCGTCATCAATCTGTATTTTCAGGTTGTCGATAGCCCAGCCCCAGCCGGCTGCCAACGGGTCGCTGTACAAACGAAACCGAATCACTACTTCATCACCTGCGCTGAATTTATTCAGCATGTTCATCGTACGCTGACGATAGAGTGTAGGATCTCCGATTGCTGTCGAGTTATTGCCTGATATCGCACTGTTGTAGCGGGTTAACCAGGGTGAATAGTCACGTGCATCATAACCATCGGCAACAGGGGTCCAGGTTATGCCTCCGTCTACCGAACCTTCCACCACCACATAATCCCAGAATTCCAGGTTGCCAAAGACAGTGCCGGGTTCCCCTGGTTCTACCAATACAATTTCATCAAAGCGAATTGATCCATCCCGTTCGCTCACCCTGATCGGAATTTTTAATTGATAGATGAGGTTCAATTCATTGTTCGGAGAGCCGTTGCCTTCCGGGTAGGGATGCATCGAGTGTATGGCCCCGTCAGTAAAGCCGGCAGGTTGCGTGATGCTGAAACCGTTGCCAAAAAAATCACTGGTCGCGCTGTTAAAATTATTGGCGTACTTATCCCGTGTGGGTTCAAGGCCAACCACATTCAGAACGAAAAAGCCGTCCTGGGGTGCGGTTGCCAGGTTACGCGCTGCGGCAACATCCTGGGCGATAATCCGGTATTCAATGACATCACCGTTGGCAAGGGGTCCCAAATTGATTTTTACCCGGTAAAGCGAATCAATTTCTGGTGCCTGGAGTATCATGGGCATTGTTCCCTTAGGAATATCATTAATTACATAGTCCACCTGAACGAAGTCGATGCCGATATTATCGGTTACGCGCGCCTCCAGTTCAAGTTCAGTTTCGCTGTCGAGTAAAAACAGCCGCTGATTGTGCGTAATGATTGGGGGTTTTACGTCAGGTCCGGTTTGAAAGTTGAAGGTAAATTGTACTTCCGTGTTCTGTGCCCGGGAAATTTTGCCGGGGTTGACAAATTCCCGACCAGCATCATCATTTACAGTGATATAATATTGATAGGTTCCCGGTGCACCGGTCGCGGGTATAATGCCGGCAAATTCATCGGGGTTGGCTGTTGGGCTCATGGGCACGGAAGTGAAGGCTTCGGCACTGGTGCGGTAGTTCAACGTTACGCTGGAAGGATTATAACTTTTATCAGCCAGTATTTTGGCTGTCACAGTAAACGGTAGATTGACATTTTCACTGTCAGTAAGCGGGGTATGAATGATGCGTGTCATCTCCCAGCCCAGGTCTTTCAGCATATTCCAGGCGATGCCCGGGTCATGGATTTTTTCAGCCGGTGCAATAAACGGGGTCATCAGCGAATTACCTGAGTTGTTGTAGGTAGTCTCATCCAGGTGGCTGATGCTGGATCCGCCATTGAAGGGAGACGGAGCAAACAGTTTCGGATTAGTTGAGGTAGCTGACCGGAAAAAAAGGTTGCTGCTGGTGAGTTCGATGCCCAGTTCGCTGGAAGGGGAAGAGAAGGTGCGGTAAAGATTAAACGCGCTGCTGTTCTCGATCGGTAAATCGTAAATGATCGGAACACCGGAGCCTTGCAAACCAACAGTTCCTGTGCCTCCGCTGACAGAGAAAGTTCCGGCAAAACCTAGGCCATGAGCAATCTCATGAAGCACAACAGAAACAAGATCAAATTGTCCGGGGCCGGGTGCTGCTGCCGGATTGAAATTCCAGTTTGCACCGTTGTTGAATTGAATGAATATATCGGGGTCATTTCCGTTGAGATTGCGCCCCGTAATTTTTTCTGCCAGCGGAACTGGATAAAAAACGTTGAGTTTCTGAGCACCCGAAAAATTAGCATAGGCGGAACTGTAAAGCGCGCCACCCAGCACGCCTGGATTCAAAGGCAGCCAGTAGGCATCAATGCGGATGGGTACCGTACTGACGATGAGCGACTCCCAGATTTCAATTGCATACTGAAAGGCCTCTTTGGCTTCCTCGGTAAACCCGGGATTATAGATAATCTCAATGGTTGAGGATTTCGTACGAGAAAATTGCCGGTTCAGATAAGCTTCCGGTGGCGGAATGTAACAGGGGTTGTCAGTGTGGTGGGCGTAGCAGACGGTAGGGGTTTTAAGTTTTATACCCATGAACTGCTGTGCAGCAAGTTTTTCAGAGGCAAGAATTGCAAACAGCAGAATTGCAGTTGTGTAGAATTTTATCATGCCATTTTCCGGATAGAATCGACCAGTTGGACCGTTATTTATGTGAAAATAACTAATCGCAGCTATCTTTTGTTGGCAGGAAATTAAAGCAAGGTGTAGGTTCAGGACTAATCCAACTGAAAGGCTGGCAATAAATATCAGTTGCCCGTAATAGGATGATTTGAATACAATGAAATGCGCCTCATTCTGTATCCACTCATGTTACTATTGAATTTCTTTCCCGGGCGAGAGTATAAAAGTCTCCGGCAGAATCCAGCCTCCAGATTTTATCCGGCAACTTCAATTACCTTGTTCCACACACGCCACACATTTTGGTAGCAGATCTTGGCAATGTCTTCCGGTGAATAGCCTCTGCGCAACAACTCGTATATCAGGTTGGGAAATTGCGAAACATCTTTCAACCCGGTGGGCAGGCTGTCGCCCACACCATCGTAATCTGAACCAATACCCACATGGTCGATGCCGGCCAGTTGCACCACGCGGTCAATGTGATCGGCAACAGTTTTGACATCAGCATAGAGCGAAGGATTTTCTTTTCGGAATTCTTCAATAATTGGCTTGGCGGCTTCATCGCGGATGTTCAACCCTTTTTCAGCTAATAATGCCTGCAGTTTTTTCCGGTTGGTATCATTGGCTTTCGAAACCGCTGAGTCC
>JALOMI010000284.1 GCA_025455465.1 Cyclobacteriaceae bacterium
CATCGCCCGCCAGGCTTTGGAACTGGAGGTGAAGTCTGAGCTGCAAAAAAAAAAACTCCTATCCAACCCAAGAAAAGGTGATGCAGGCCAAGCGATACGCTGACCGTTCGCCTGTGCAATTGCTTACCCGTTGGCTGCAACTACCGCGAAGCACATTTTACTATAAGCCTCACCCCGGACAACGTAGTATGAAGCCCAGCACGCATACGCTTTATTAAGGATCATTAATAGCGAATGAAGAAGTTGTTGAAAAGATAAAGGAACTGATCAGTGGTCCATACAATGCCTACGGGTATCAGTCGATTCATGACGACTTGCGCGAACTGGGCTATTTGATTAACCACAAGAAAACCTATCGGTTCATGGACGACCATAAGCTTCTCATTGGAATGGTAATCCGCACCAGTGGCAAACGTATTTGGGTACAGTATCAGAAAATACAGGCAAATCAACCGCTGGAGTATCTCTGTCTTGATATCAAGTACGTATGGGGACAAGGCGAAAGACGTTGGTATTATCTGCTATCGATCATGAATGTATTCAGTCGGAAGATATTGCACTGGATTTTTCAAAAGAGTATCCGAAAAGTAGATGTGATTAACATGTTCTGGTGGTTGCATACTGTTTATAACCTGAAAGGCGTAATTATCAGAAACGATAATGGATCACAGTTTTTAGCCAATAAAGTAAGAAGCTTTTTGGTTCAGCTTGAAGCCAGGCAAGAATTTACACACGTAGCTACACCTGAGGAAAATGCCTACATAGAAGCGTTCCACAGTATCCTTCAACGCGAGCTGATTGATCGTTTTGAGTTCAGTAGCTTCTATGAAGCAAAACAGCATATCGAAAAATACATGCAATGGTACAACTATGAACGCAAATACAGGAAACTCAGACGGATAACCCCGCAACAGAAATGGCCAAAAGGTCTTTCCTGTTCAACTGACACGCAGCATTACCTGGTGGCTGAAGCGGTCGTGTCAAGGCCGAACGATTCCATTAAAAATCAAACACCAAATCGTTCGCTCTGTATCTGCCTTGACACGGCCGATACAGACACCTACCTTTGCTTGGAGGGTGAACAGGAAAACGGGCAAGTACTACACATTTTGAACAACGATTCTGTCCAACTTATAGGGGTTTAGTACAGTATCTTGTGACTATTTTGATTCCAAAAGGAATAGGTAATTACCTTTAGAAAAAAATTGTTGTTAGAAAATTTTTATCACAATAATTGATTCTGTGGAAGTTTTTCCTTTTTCAATAGTTTCTCTTCTATTGATTTTTCCTGAAGTAGTGTAGCAGAATTTCGAGATTAGAATTATTTTCCTTGGTCGTTCACGTTTTTTTAAGCGATTCAGGATGTACTGAATTTCCATTATTTGATCTTTTTTCAGGTCACATCCCTCCATATACAAAGCAATAGCTTCTCCCAACAACGGATCGGGATAAGGCCCGACTATAAATGGCATCGTTTTTAATGCCTTGGGTAATAAGTCAATTATTTGATTTTCAATGCTTTCCGGAGCATATTTGATACCCCCGGAATTGATCATGTCATCATACCTTCCGAGAAGTTGAAATGCTGTTGCAGAAATAAGCCTTACCCGGTCGTTGGTGATCACCGGAACCGCCAGATTCTCATCGGTAATGATGAGGCAATCCCGATCATCGGTGGAAAAAGAAATTCCTGGCAAGGCGTTGAAATTCATCTCTGCGTCATCGCGATTTAGGTACTGAAAAGCCACATGACTTATCGTTTCCGTCATACCGTAAGTCAAAATTACACGGCTTTTTAACTCCTTCACCATATCAATGGTGGTGGGGTTGATTTTCGCGCCCCCTACGAGGATAGTTTTGATAGTATTGATTTTTTCTAATGTATCTGATGATTCAAGTATGGAATGTAACTGCAGTGGTACGAAAGCGGCAAAATCAATGACGCGGTTATCAGCTGCCAGTAATGGATTTGATGAAGGCTCTACAGCGACAATCTTCAGGTTGCCTACCAACGCTCGCACGATCATCATGCGCCCGGCAATATATTGGGTTGGTAAGCAAATCAAAGCAGACTGTCCGGCTGTAATAGTTAATGCTTCCAGCGTGCGCTTCGCACTGCCTGTCATCTGCTCACGTGTAATAATGATGGGCTTTGGTGTACCGGTAGAGCCGCTGGTATGGATCGTAAACGATTGTTGTCCGCTAAGCCACAACTGAATAAAGTCAATCGTGTTCTCTTCAAAATCGGTTAAAGCTTCTGCACGGCCGGCAAGAATATCCGATACCGGGATGGTTCTGCCATTCAGCCAGATTGTTTCCTGTGCGTAACCATCGGTCATGTTAATGCTTTCGATCAGGGGAATTTCGGAAACTTCGACCAGTCCGGATCGCGCTTTTCAAGGAAGGCATTCTTTCCTTCCTTGGCTTCATCGCTGAGGTAGTACAGCAACGTGGCATTGCCGGCCAATTCCTGGATGCCGGCCTGTCCGTCAAGTTCGGCATTGAAGGATGCTTTGAGCATGCGTATCGCCAGCGGACTTTTCTTGATGATCTTGTTGGCCCACTCCACATAGGTTTCTTCGAGCTTGTCGAGGGGTACCACTTTATTCACCAGGCCCATGTCGAGTGCTTCCTGCGCATCGTACTGATCGCAGAGGTACCAGATTTCGCGCGCCTTCTTTTGTCCGACAATGCGGGCGAGGTAGGAGGCACCGAAACCACCGTCAAAGCTGCCTACCTTCGGACCGGTTTGTCCGAAGCGAGCGTTATCGGCCGCGATGGTCATATCGCACACCACGTGCAGCACATGTCCGCCACCGATGGCCCATCCGGCCACAGCCGCGATCACCGGCTTGGGGATGGAGCGGATCATCTTCTGCAGATCGAGCACATTTAAACGCGGTGTGGCATCACTTCCTACGTAACCGCCATGTCCGCGTACGCTCTGGTCGCCACCGCTGCAAAAGGCTTTGCCTCCCTCACCGGTGAGAATCACCACGCGCACATTTTCATCTTCACGGCAGAGGTGCATGGCATCGATCATCTCCTGCACAGTCAGCGGGGTGAAGGCGTTGTGCACCTGCGGGCGGTTGATGCTGATGCGGGCAATTCCTTCGTATTTGTGAAAGAGAATTTCCTTGTATTCTTTAACAGGTTGCCAGGGATACTTAAAGCTCATAACGCGATTTTATTTTTTGTTTTAACTTCTCAAACAGGGTTTTGTTCAGCTGGATATCGCTCTCAAATTCCATCACTTTGGTGGTGCCGTCAAAGGCAAAAAACTCCGCCAGCGTGCTGCGCAGTTTTCGCCTGGAGTCGGGCTTCAGATAATCGAACGCATATTCTTCGCAGAGTTTGTCTGCGTTGAGGTTCTGGTTGGTGGTAAAATATTCGCGCGACTCCACCAGGGCAGCCGGTCCGTCAATCATGCTGAAGATAATGCCACCGTGGTTATTCAGTACAACAATATGCAGGTTCGGCACCGGGTAGTTATTCCAGAAGGCATTGCGGTCGTAGAAGAAGGCCATGTCTCCGGTGATCAATATGTTGGGCAAATCGTTGTTGAGACTATGACCAACTGCGGTGCTCACGCATCCATCGATGCCGCTTGTGCCGCGGTTGCAGAACACCTGCACTTTCTGCTTGGCGGTCAGTCCGATGATGCTGGCGTACCGCACACTCATCGAGTTGGCCAGGTGGAGTTTTGCTCCGCGAGGCAGGTTGCTGAGCACTTCTTTCACCACTTCCAGTTCACCCAGCTTGTCCTGCGGAAAATAATTTTCGAGCACTTCCTTCGCCTTTTGTTCTTCTTCCTGCCAGCGTTGCTGGTAGCTGCGCTGCTTCTGCAGGTCAGCGTTCTTTGCCGCTTTGAGCGAGCGGATAAGATTAAAGAAGGCAAAGGGAGTGATGGGCAGCACCCGGGTGAGCTGCTGAAAGGTATCGGCAGCCTGTCCGGCCGGCTGAATGTGCCAGTGTGCTTTGGCCGGAT
>JALOMI010000285.1 GCA_025455465.1 Cyclobacteriaceae bacterium
TGGATATAATTGTTATAAAAAGCCAGGCAGTCGCTGTTATAATGATTGAGCAGATTTCCGTAAACCGTGTTAGTGTGCTCATCGGATTGATACTTTTCATACGTGTAGCCATCTACGCCATTGCGTTTTACATCCTGAATAGACTCTACGCCTTTTATGAACGATTGCACCATCGATGAAGCCGGATAGGCAATACCAGCAGCCAACTGTCGCAATGCCGGCAAACGAGTTTGGTCGTCACGAATATGTTGCTGCACTGCCTCTACCGGCCAGCCGCTGTGTATAGCCTGGTGCACATTAAAAGACCACTTGTCGATAAGTGTCTTTTCAAGCGCTAGCTGATCGCGCATATGCTGATCAGCATTTCCGTAAGCCGATGATGTTGCCGGCTGCAGTTTTTCTTTCAACCAGTTTACTTCGGTTTGCAGCTTGTCGATCTCACGGGAATAGTTTTCCGTATGGTTCACCAGCGCCATAACCAGTTCATGCACGCGGTTGTATTGATCTTTTTCAAAATCTTTCAGCCGGTAATAAATCTCCAGGTCTTTGCAGGCCTGATCCAACTCCTGAAAAGATTTCCGGGCCTGACTTACCTGGGCGAGAAAGACTTCCCCAACACTTCCCAATGCTGATGCTGCCTTTTGTCCCTCATCATAATAATAGTCTGATGGATTGATTTTGCAATTGTAATTGCCGGGCGTCCAAGACGATCGCGCCTTCACATCGGCATACTGCCGGTAAGGTTGTACCAGTGAAGCACCCAACCCGGAAACCTGTTTGGTGCATTCATTGAAGTACGTGATGAACTGGTTGATACTTTTTTGCTGCGCTTCGGTAATGCCCTGCGCGCGTGCCAAAGCAGCACCGGTTAGTAACAAAACCGTCAGAAGTCCTTTCATCCGATGAAAATACAAAAAGTTATCAGGAGCCGGCCGTCAGGCACCTTGTTAAATCCTCATGAAGAATGCAGCTGATCACGGTTTATTCACCTCCAGGTAGTATCTTAACCGTTGTGATGACGGAAGAACAGGAAAAAATCATTGTCTTAAAGAGTTTCGAAAACCCGATTCAAGGCAGCCTGGCCAAATCGAAGCTGGATGCCTACGGTATTCCATGCTTTGTTACGGAAGAAAACTTTGGCAACCTCTACCCGCTTCAAAACCCGCGCTTCAGCGGTGTACGATTACATGTTTTTGAAAAAGATCAGGAGCAGGCCCGTCAGGTACTGAATGAAAATTTAATCCTGGCGGAACAGGAACAGAGCAGATGCCCACGGTGTCACTCCGTAAACATTACTCGCGCTTCAGACCGTCCTTTCAAATACCGGCTGGCAGCCCTGGTGTACTATGTGATTACCGCGATCATTCCGCCAAAAAAAGAATACCATTGCCGGAACTGTCAGTACAATTTTTAACTTCACTTCACCACAAAAAAATCCTCCTAAAAGACCATGGCTTCAAAAATACTTGTCGGCATTATGGGTCCTGGCGAAAGCGCCACTCCCGAACAAAATGAACTGGCCTATGAACTGGGCGCAGCCGTTGCCCGCGAAGGCTGGATTGTGCTGACCGGAGGGCGCGAGTTCGGTGTGATGGAAGCTGCGATGAAAGGAGCCAGCGATGCCAATGGCCTCACCATCGGTGTATTGCCCGGTGATTCCACGCAGGGCGCCTCGGAATATGCACAGATAAAAATTCTTACCGGCATGGGCAGCGCCCGTAACAGCATCAATGTGCTGAGCAGTCACGCCATCGTGGTGGTGGGCATGGCAGCCGGCACAGCCTCGGAAGTAGCCCTTGCAGTGAAGGGCAGCAAAAAAGTAATTCTGCTGAAGCAGGATGAATTGACCATCAACTTTTTTAAAAGCATCGGAACCTACCGGGTGATTGCTGTTGAAAGTGTTCAGGAAGCGGTCAGTTTGATCCGCGATTATGTGGCTCTGAAGCAAATCCGTTAGGCGATCTGTTAGCGGTTGTATCGCTGCGCCTGGCGAAGGCGAATCTGCCGCAAGGACAAACCAAGCAAGACAAACAGCAATATACTCACGATACCCACCACCGGGTGGATGAGCAGATCCATTCCGTCAGCAATCCGGAAAGAACCATCCAGCACCAGCGGGTTTACAAACGCATCTTCCACCATATGCATCAACACCGCAGGCCATACGGAGCGGGTCAGCAGCCAGAGTTCAACAAACACCACCGACCAGGCGATGGTGATCATCAAACTTAGGGTGACAAACCCGTTGAATGAAACATCAGTAAACTCACTGACGATGCCGCGATCCAGAAAGTAGAGGTAATAGGGAATATGCCATAGTCCCCAGATCAGGCCCACCAGCAGATAGAGTACAAAGTCATTCAGTTTGAGGGATGCCAGTTTGGGTGTTAGGTAGCCACGCCAGACAAACTCTTCCGGAATATTCTTTAGAAAATTGGGTATTAACGCAAGCGCAAAAGCCTGAAAGAAAACAGGCAACTCAAATCCGTTCAACGAAATCCATCCGGCACCAACACCGATAAATACAACGGTGGCCGTGAGTACCGGAAAAACCAGCAGGGCAATACCATACCAGATCAGATTGCCTTTCATGTTGGGCTTAAGGCCGGCATCGCGCCAGCCATCTCCGCCAACGGCACGAAGTAACATAGCCGTTATCAGCGGAGCTATGAGCCAGAACAACATACCCGGACTATCTTCCTGGGGCACATCCAGCAGGTTGTTTATACCGTAACCCACCCAGCCACAGAGCAACACCACTGCTATGAAAAGAGTAAGATTAAAGACAGTTCTACCCCGATCGGATTTCATTATCTACTGATCAATTAAAGAGAAACTCATTGACAACTGATTCGTCCTAACCATCAAATCCCTCGACTAATAAGATTCTTCCGGTTGATGCGTTCCACCGGATTTCGCGCGCAGCACGATAAGCATCCGAGTTATACCACGTTTTGGCATTTTCCATATCCGGAAATTCCAGCACCACAATACGCTGCGGGTGCCAGTCACCTTCCAGTGTTTCGGTGGCACCACCACGCACAATAAATTTTCCGCCATAAGGAGCTATGGAGCCGGGTGTTAGTTTCTTGTACTGTTCATAAAGTACGGGGTCGGTAACAGTAACATCAACAATTACATACGCAGGCATATCAACTGATTTAGTTTTGATAAATAAAAGAGCCTGAAGCAACCACATGCCCGGCATGCTTCAGGCTGACGATGTATTTATGCCGGCCTTTCCCGGCAGTTATTTTCATCCTTGCGGTTGTTCTGCAGCCGGAGGCGAGTTGTGCAGCCGGAGGCGAGTTGGTTTCGGGAGCCAGTTGTTCGATTTTTTCCGCCACCTTGGTTTCAATTTCTGCAGCTTTGGCAGCAACCTGCTTCCTGACTTCAGCCACTTTGGTTTTGATTTGTTTCCGTGCAACCGCGGTCTTTTGCTCAGTTGTTTTTTTCACCTGCTGAACTTTCTTCGCTGCCGTCTTTTTTACCTGCTGAATTTTTTTGGCGGCCGCCTTCTTTGCCTGCTTCGCTTTCTTTTGAACTACCTTCACTTTTTTAGCGGTAGCAGTTTTGGCTTTGGCCACACTTTTCTTTGCCGTCTTAACCGCCTTTTTCACTTTTTTATTGGCAGCCTTCTTGACGGCTTTAGCGGTTTTTTTCACCGCTTTTTTGATTGTCTTTTTTGCCATAGGTCTTCGTGTTTAATTGGATTGCTGAAGGTACTAAAATCACCAGGGTGTTGCGATCATGAAATGAAAAAAAATCAATCGTACAAATCAGGAGATAACCACACGCCTGCTGCCGGCAGCCACCGAACGGTACACCGCCTCCACCACCCGGATATCCCTCAACCCTTCTTCCCCCGGCACCAGCATAGGTGCCTTATTTTTTATGGAGAGGGCATCATCATCCATCTGTTTGGCCTGCTGGTTGGGTATAGATGCATTCAACACCCTGCCATCACTTGTTGTACCGCGAATCCCGCTGTATGCCTGGAAGGGTGAAAGAGAATACCAGCCTTTATCACAAGTAACTTTCAGATCATTCATACCCTTCCCAAAACTGGTTTCACAACGGGCTGTTACACCACCTGGAAACTCCAGATCGAATTGCATGGTCTCATCTACTTCGGTGTAAATCTGAGGCCGTGTAGTCGACTGGCGGGCAGATACTGCGATCGGCTCAAGACCCGTGCTGTAACGGGTGGCATTAAGCGGATAGACGCCCATGTCGTACATGGCACCTCCTCCCATTTTTTTCTGCTGCTTCCAGTGATTGGAGCGGCCGTCAAAATAACCCGCTGCCGCCTCAATGCGGAGAACTTTTCCGTAGGTAAGTTCTTTCCGGAAACGGATAATCTGCTGCGTATTGGGTTCATGCTGCATGCGGTAACCAATCGCCAGAGAAACCTTGCTGGCCTTGCAGGCATCAATCATCGACTGGCATTCCTGCACCGTCATGGCCATGGGCTTTTCGCACCACACATGTTTGCCGGCTTTCGCAGCGCGGATGGTGTACTCGGCATGCATGGACGGGGGAAGCACCACATAGATGACATCAATATCCGGATTGTTGGCAACCGAGTCGAAGTTCTGGTAGTTGTAGATGTTCTTGTCAGCAAGGCGGTATTGTTTTTTCCACTGCTCCGCTTTGGATGGCGAACCGGTAACAATGCCTTTCAGCTCGCAGTGGCTGGTCAGTTGCAATGCCGGTGCCAGTATATCGGTGCTGTAATATCCCAAACCTACCAGGGCAATACCCAGCTTTTGCTTCTGCTGCGGAATAAGTATCGATGGAAATGCAGAATGAGTTGCCCAAAGACCTGCCCCTGCTGCCAGCGAGCGCTGAATGAATTTCCTGCGGTTGATCATACCTTTTGATTCATTGAACTGTTCCGTTAAAAATCGGTATCGGCCACTTCCAGGTTCACTTCCTGTATCCAGATGTTCCGGTACAGCACATCGTGCCCTTCGGCCTGCAGTTTCAATCCGCCCGGCCGGTCGGTAATGCCTTTACCACCGTTATTGCCACCATCCTGGCCGGAATTGGGCCCGCCCCACACCTGGCTGATCAGTACATTGGCGTGCACTTTCTTGCCGTTGAAATACACGGTAACCATCGGCTTCTCTACCATCACCCCGTCTTTAAAGCGGGCGGCCCGGAAAAGGATATCATAGGCATTCCATTTCCCTACACCGTTGTAAGCATAGTAGGGTGATTCGCTTTCATTGATCACGGTACCCATGCCGTGCGTGGTCGAATCTCCATCGAGTATCTGGATCTCATACCGGTTCTGCAGATACACACCGCTATTGCCCCCCGGCTTCATGATCAGGAATTCCACATGGGCGCGGAAATCACGGAACTCTTTTTTGGTGACGATATCAGCCGCACCGTACAGGCCTCCGGCCGCAGCCGGATCATTGGAATTCACGGCAAAGCCCTTATCCACCGGATCCTTGACGATCTGCCATTTGATGGGCAATGCCGCTTTTAACCGCGGACCATTCCAGTAAGTCCATTTTTCATCGAGTATTTTTCGCGAACCGTCAAAAAAGACTTCCGCACCTTTCGGTGCTTTCGTGCCAACACCGATCTGCGCATTGGCCGAAGTGATGATTAGCATCAGTAAAAAGACGAGAGCAGTGAATTGAATTTTCATGGTGCAAAAGGTGTTATAATCCGTATTACAATCAGTTGACTAAATGTACTGATTTCCCCGTTTCAATGAATTGACGGATACTTGTATTTCGAACGATACCCAACCATGGCCAAAAGCAAAACTGAAACGATGACGAGAGAATTTCCTGTACTGGAGATGAGTTGTGCGGCCTGTGCCGTCAGCGTAGAGTCGATGCTGAAGGCCACGCCCGGTGTCATCCATGCCTCCGTGAATTATGCCAGCCAGACGGCACGGGTGGAGTACAACCAGGCAGAAACGCAGCCGGAAACGCTACAGCAAGCGGTGCGCTCCATTGGCTACGATCTGGTCATTGATGCAGAAGATCCCGAAGCCATCAAAGAAGAAGCTCAACAGCAGCATTACCGGCAACTCAGGCATCAGTTTACAGGCTCTCTCATGTTGTCCATCCCGGTGGTCATCATCGGCATGTTCTTTATGAACTGGAAAGCCGGCACCTATATCTCCATGGTCCTTTCCGCCCCGGTGGTATTCTATTTTGGCCGCTCCTTTTTTATCCATGCCTGGAAGCAGGCACTGCATGCCCGCGCCAACATGGATACGCTGGTAGCGCTGTCTACCGGCATCGCGTTCACCTTTTCCCTGTTCAATACCTTTTTCCCGGAATTCTGGCACAGCCGCGGCATCCATGCACACGTATATTACGAAGCCGCTGCGGTGATCATTACGTTCATCCTGCTCGGCAAGTTGCTGGAAGAACGCGCCAAATCCAGCACCTCATCAGCCCTGAAAAAACTGATGGGGCTGCAGCCAAAGACTGTACGCGCCAAGATTGAAGGCGTTGAAACAGAAATACCCATCGCAGCTGTTAAAGTCGGAAATACCATCATCGTTCGGCCGGGAGAAAAAATCCCGGTGGATGGTGTGATCCTGTCAGGACATTCTTACGTGGATGAGAGCATGATCAGCGGTGAACCCATACCGGTGCCCAAGAGTACAGGTGATGAGGTGTTTGCCGGCACCATCAACCAGAAAGGCAGTTTTGACTTTGAAGCCCGCAAGGTCGGTGCTGATACCGTGCTGGCGCAGATTATCCGCATGGTGCGCGAAGCCCAGGGAAGCAAGGCGCCTGTTCAAAAGCTGGTCGATAAAATTGCCGGCATCTTCGTTCCGGTAGTGATCGGTATTTCCATGCTGACGTTCTTTACCTGGATGGTGATTGGCGGAGAAGAAGCATTCACCCATGCCCTGCTCACTTCAATTACTGTTTTAGTGATTGCCTGCCCGTGTGCACTCGGACTGGCAACCCCGACCGCCATCATGGTGGGTGTGGGCAAAGGCGCGGAGAATAATATACTGATCAAAGACGCGGAAAGCCTGGAGCTGGCCCACAAGGTCAATGCGGTTGTACTCGATAAAACCGGTACCATCACCGAAGGCAAACCCAAGGTAGTCGATATCGCCTGGCTGGAAGGCCTGGAGAACATCAACCACCTTCAGACGATACTGTACGCGCTCGAAAAAAAATCGGAGCATCCGCTGGCTGAA
>JALOMI010000286.1 GCA_025455465.1 Cyclobacteriaceae bacterium
AGCGAATTGCTGTTGCGCTATCAACAAGGTAACGAAGGGGCTTTTGAAACGCTTCTTTACCGCCACAAGTCCAAGTTGTATACCGCCATATACCTGATCGTTCGCGATCGGTACGTAGCGGAAGACCTGCTGCAGGAAACGTTTATCAAGGCGATAAACACGATACGGGGTGGGCGGTATAATGAAGAAGGCAAGTTCCTTCCCTGGATCAGCAGAATTGCGCACAACCTGGCCATAGACCATTTCCGGAAGAACAGGCGTTATCCGGAAATAACATTGGATGACGGAAGCCGGTTGTTCAATACGATGGAGTTCTCGGAAGAGTCCATGGAGTCGAAGCAGATCTTGCAAGACACCCATGCCCGCCTCCGCGATTTCATCAAGGAGCTTCCGCCCGAGCAGAAGCAGGTGTTGGTGATGCGGCATTACATGGACATGAGTTTCCAGGAGATTGCCGACCACACCGGGGTAAGCATTAACACGGCACTGGGCAGGATGCGCTACGCACTCATTAACCTGAGGAAAAAGATGACAAAACATAATCTTGCCTATGATAAAAACCTTTACGAAAGACGATCTGATTCGGTACCTATACCACGAGACTACGGAGACCGAGACGAAGGAGATCAGTAATGCCCTGCTTTTTGATGCCGAGTTAAGAAGTGTGTATGCCGAATTAAATGCGGTTAAGCAGCAGCTTGACCAATCCAGGCTTGAGCCCTCAGCATCTACCATCGGGAATATTCTTAATTACGCGCGTCAACAAGACAAGGCAGCTATCTGAACAAGTAGCAAATTCTTTCTTGATTAGTTGGTCATTTGCCGTGCTGTGATGGTTTACTTTACAGCATGAAGGTGATCCTTATCCACCAATTTTATAGCACCCCTCAGGCAGGTGGCGCGCTCCGGAGTTGGTACCTGGCCCGGGCGCTGGCTGATCGGGGCATCACACCGGTTGTCATCACAACACATAACAACGCTGATGTACGCGTTACACACGAGGATGGTATTGACGTGCATTACCTGCCCGTTATCTACAATAACCGTTTCGGTTTTTTCAAGCGTATTTATTCGTTCGGGAAGTTCGTCTGGAACACGGTAACCTATGCCGGTCGCTTTCGTGATGCGCACCTGGTATATGCCATCTCCACCCCTCTCACCACCGGCCTTGCCGCTATCTGGATTCGCTGGCGTTACCGCATTCCCTATGTCTTTGAAGTGGGCGATCTCTGGCCCGATGCACCGATTCAACTAGGCATCGTCAGGAACCCGATTTTGAAATGGATTCTTTACGGGCTGGAGAAAAAGATTTATCAGAAGGCAACAGTTGTTGTTGCTCTGTCTCCATCAATCCAGAAAACTATTCAACAACGCGTGCCGGGAAAACCGGTGAATGTGCTGCCCAACATGGCTGATACACAGTTCTTTTCTCCACAGGAAAAACCAAGGGAGTTGGAAGCACGCTACGGGGTGGGAAAAAAATTCGTGGTCAGCTACCTCGGCACGCTGGGTCTGGCTAATGGCCTTGATTACCTGATGGACTGCGCACGCGCCTGCCGGGATAAAAATCTGCCGGTGCATTTTCTGATTGCCGGTGACGGACTGGTGCGCGATCACCTGGAAGAATCAATCAGCAAGTTTAATATCACCAACATCACCTTGCTGCCCTTTCAAAACCGGGAGGGCATACACGAAATTCTTTCAGTAACCGATGCGGTGATGGTGTGCTTTCAACCGGTGCCTGTGCTGGAAACGGGCTGTCCGAATAAACTCTTTGATGGACTGGCAGCCGGCAAGCTGATCATCATCAACTTCGGGGGGTGGCTTCAATCCCTGCTGGAAGAAAATCACTTCGGTATTGCAGTTAATCCCCATCATGCAGAAGCATTTGCAGGAGTGATTCAGGAGTTCATTGAGAATCCGAAAAAACTCAAGAGTTATCAAGAGGCAGCCCGCCAACTGGCCGAGCGGGAGTTTTCAAGAACATGGTTAAGTGAGCAATTTGTTGCCATCATCAAAGCAACCGTTGACTAGTGATGGACAAATGAAATATTGAATAGTGAAGGATATTCATTTCCAGCGATGGATAAGCCATCAGAAGTTCAATTGTATTTTTGAATCAGGCGTTTTCTTCCCATTATCAAATTTGATGCATTGAGATTTATTCCCCGGAGAAAGCTGCTGCCGTGGGCGCGGGAGAACGTGCGTGGTTCTAATTTCTTCAGCAGGCGCGCCCAGAAAAATGCTCTTTCGGCTGCGCTGCATGCAGCGCAGCCGAAAGAGCATTATAGAAGCTTTTGCACAGCTACGCCTTGGCGTGGCTGTGCAAAAGCAACTCATAAAGGCGCGAGCACAAAGGTAAATATGGCGATGGGCTGTAATTCGCGCCTGCGGCACGAACGATAATCCGGGGGGAACTTCATGCACAAAACGGAATAGATAAGCCGCGTTGCCTGCCATGCGCCTGTAAGCAGATCGGATAGTCCGTAATGGTAACACCAAGTCCTTCCGGATTTTCAAAGCGAAATTTGCTCCCTGATTACAAGAAGAAAATTGCCGGCTCAGCGGCTGGCAAGACACCAACGTGTTTATTCAGACAATCATTTAGCACAATTCCGGGGCTACCAGGGCTCAAACGCTTTTCAGGATCGCGGGTCTGGCCGATGATAACAATATGTTGTGGTAAATGTCTCCTCCGGACAAGTATTAACTCATTCGTCAGGATTGCCGTGCGATAAGTTCTTCCGCAAAATCTTTGAGTAATTGTTTGGCTTTGATATCTCCGGATACTTTTTCCAGATTACGAAAACCTGCTTTGAAATAATGGTTGATTTGCGCCTCGGTCTGGGCGGGGATGTTCAACTCATTGTAGATCGCTTTTACGGCTTCTACCTTCTGTTTCTTGTTAAACTTTTTAGCCTCCAGCCAGAAGGTGAGTTGCTTGCGCTGGGCCGGCTTTGCTTGCTCCAGCGCGGTAATGAGCAGGAAGGTTTTTTTGTTGGCGATGATATCCCCACCGACCTGTTTGCCGAATTTTTTCGGGTCCGCGTAAGCATCCAGTAAATCATCCATCAGCTGAAAGCCAATGCCGATGTTCACACCAAAGTTGCGCAGGGCGCGGCAATCGGCAGCGGAGGCACCGGCCAGCATGGCACCCAGTTCCAGGCTAAAGCCAAGGAGGACAGCCGTTTTCAACCGGATCATGTTGATGTATTCATCCACGTGCACAGTCGGCCGCATTTCAAACTCCATGTCCCACTGTTGCCCCTCGCACACTTCGGCTGCACACTTGTTAAACGCTTTCAGTCCAGGCTTGAGTTGTTCTGGTTTCAGGTTAAGAAACAGGTCGTAGACCTTTACCAGCATCACATCACCGGAGAGGATGGCCGTGTTTACATTCCACTTTTCGTGCACGGTAACATTACCCCTGCGCAGGGGTGCATTGTCCATGATATCATCGTGCATCAACGTAAAGTTGTGGAAGGCTTCCACCGCCACTGCATAGGGTACAGCGGCTTTCACATTTTTTTTATAGAGGCTGTAGGCCAACAGCACCAGCAAGGGGCGCATGCGCTTGCCGCCCAGCGCCATCAGGTAGCGGATGGGTTCATACAGGGATTCGGGTGAGTGGCCGAAGGGCTGGCCAGCAATTTCTTTTTCAATAAGACTTTTATACTGTGTAATCAGAAGCATGCAGTAATCGAAATTCAGTCAAAATAATAATGCTATATAATAGTTTAGCAGTGATAACATTTGTTGTTAATGTAAGGCACCATAGATCAATACTTTGGATTTATTGATGCTTTCTTTGAGGAATGGATTTTTCAGGACCTTGTTTTCTAATAGATCTACAGGTCGATTAAGTATTTTTTCAAGGGCGAAATTCACGGTGAAATAATGATCAGCATATTCCAACGGATCATCAACTGAAAAATCTACCAATAAATCAATATCGCTTTCGTTGTTGAAGTGTGCTG